>NZ_JBXAKV010000007.1:0-297528 GCF_058798795.1 Pseudomonas sp. GW822-FHT07A10 | reverse complement strand
GAGAGTAGGTCATCGTCAAGATTAAATTCCGAAACCCCTATCTGCGTATGCAGGTAGGGGTTTTGTTTTGCCCGCAGAAAAGTTCGTACAGCAAGATCGGAACGGTCCCGGCTGTCACGGTCTGCCGACAGTGCTAAGGTTCGGCCCTAGCTTTTGTATTTTCCCAAGGAAGCCTTTATGCCGGACGCTACGTCCCTCAGTGCTGGTTTTATGGTGGTTCACGGCAACCGCCTGGACGAGCTGCGCAGCCTGGTGGTCAGTTGGATGCGGCGCTACCCGCTGGCCCCCTTGGAAAATGAAATCGCCCTGGTGCAGAGCAACGGCATCGCCCAATGGCTGAAGCTGGCACTGGCCGAGGACCCTGAAGATGACGACATGGGCGGCTGCGGAATCGCCGCAGCCATCGATGTGCAGTTACCAGGCAGCTTCATGTGGCAGCTCTATCGCATGGTGCTGGGGCGTGACGAAATCCCGGCCAAGTCCCTGCTCGATAAAGCCCCGCTGACCTGGCGCCTGATGCGTCTGCTGCCACAGTTGATCAACCAACCGCACTTCGAACCCCTGCAGCGCTTCCTTACGAATGACACCGACTTACGCAAACGCTATCAATTGGCGGAGCGGCTGGCCGATCTATTCGACCAATATCAGGTGTACAGGGCGGACTGGCTCGAAGACTGGGCAGAAGGCCGTCACCAATTACGAAATGGCAGAGGCGAAGCCAAAGCTCTGACTCCGGCCAACTGCTGGCAAGCAGAGCTGTGGCGTGCGCTGTTGCTGGATGTCGGTGCACAAGGCATGGCGCAAAGCCGCGCGGGTGTCCACCAACGCTTTATCGAGCGTATCAATGGTCTCGACAGAGCGCCCAGTGGATTGCCTTCCAGGGTGATTGTTTTCGGAATTTCTTCACTGCCAGCTCAAGCCTTGGAAGCACTTGCCGGGCTGGCTCGATTCAGTCAGGTCTTGCTGTGCGTACACAACCCATGTCGCCACCACTGGGCGGACATCGTCGCCGATAAAGACCTGTTGCGGCATCAATACAAGCGCCAGGCTCGCAGGCACGGCATGCCGGTTGTGCTTGATCCGCAAACGCTCCATCAGCATGCCCACCCGCTATTGGCGGCGTGGGGCAAGCAGGGGCGGGACTACATCAATCTGCTCGACAGTTACGACGATCCCAACAGCTATCGCTCGGCATTTCGCGATGGGCGCATCGACCTTTTCAGCGATAACCAGCCTCAGAGCATGCTCAATCAGTTGCAGGATGACATCCTGGAATTGCGCCCCCTGAACGAAACTCGCGAGCGTTGGCCAGCAGTCGATCTGACAAAGGACGAATCGATCCGTTTTCACATCGCCCATAGTGCTCAACGCGAAGTGGAGATTCTCCACGATCAGCTGCTCGCACGATTCAGTGCTGATCCAGACTTAAGGCCTCGCGACGTGATCGTGATGGTTCCAGACATCGACAGTTACGCCCCCCACATCCGCGCTGTCTTTGGTCAGCTTGATCGCCACGACCCACGCTTCATTCCCTTCACGCTCGCGGATCAAGGCCAGCGCGGCAGGGACCCGCTACTGATCGCTGTCGAGCATCTGCTCAAGCTGCCCGACAGTCGTTTCCCCGTCAGCGAAATTCTCGATCTGCTGGACGTTCCGGCATTACGCGCTCGCTTTGGCGTAGAGGAACGTGACCTGCCGACCTTGCACCGCTGGATTGAAGGCGCAGGTATCCGTTGGGGGATGAATGCCGAGCAGCGTGCGGGTCTGGGCCTGCCGGAAGAACTGGAGCAAAACAGTTGGCGTTTCGGCTTGCGACGGATGTTGCTTGGTTATGCCGTGGGCAGCGCCAGTGCCTGCGAGGGTATTGAACCCTACGACGAGATCGGTGGCCTGGACGCTGCGCTCATAGGTCCTTTGGTCGCACTGCTGGATGCACTGGAGATTGCCCACCAGGAGCTCACCCAACCTGCGTCGCCCAAACTCTGGGGCATCCGCTTGCAAGCACTGGTGCAGTTGTTCTTCCAGGCCAGTAACGAACATGACGACTATTTATTGGCCCAACTCGAAGAGTTGCGCGAGACCTGGCTTGAGACCTGCGAGTCAGTAAGCTTGCAGGACGAGTTACCGCTGACCGTAGTCCGTGAAGCCTGGCTGGCTGGCCTCGACCAAGGTCGCTTGTCTCAGCGCTTTCTCGCCGGTGCCGTCAACTTCTGTACTTTGATGCCCATGCGAGCGATCCCGTTCAAACTGGTCTGCCTGCTGGGCATGAATGACGGCGATTACCCTCGCGCGCAGCCGCCGCTGGACTTCGATCTGATGGGTAGCGACTACCGGCCCGGCGATCGTTCCCGGCGCGAAGATGACCGCTATCTGTTGCTGGAAGCCTTGTTGTCGGCGCGGGACCAACTCTATATCAGCTGGGTCGGCCGCAGTATTCGGGACAACAGTGAGCGCCCTGCCTCGGTATTGATCGGACAGTTGCGTGACCATCTCGCCAGCGGTTGGCGATTGCACAATGACGATGATGATCTGCTTGAGTCCATGACTCAGGAACATCCGCTGCAACCCTTCAGTGCACGCTACTTCCATGAAGGCGATGATTTGTTCAGCTACGCCAGCGAGTGGCAGGTACTTCATCAGTCCAGCGGTTTGACGCCTGCCATCGAGGTTCTTGAGCCCTACATTCAGGACGAGCCGCTGAGCCTGGGTCAGTTGCAGGATTTTCTGCGCAATCCGGTACGGCATTTTTTCAGTCAGCGACTCAAAGTGTTCTTCGAGGCTGCCGAAGCGCCTTTGGCGGATGAAGAGCCATTTGTACTCGACGCGCTGCAACGCTATAGCCTCAGCGACAGCTTGCTCGAAGCAGCACTCGGGCAATTGGACCAAATCGATCAGGTACTGGAAGCGCAGGCGAAACGCCTGCAGAACAGCGGGCTCTTGCCCATGGCCGGTTTCGGCGAATGTCTGCAGCGAGAGTTGATCGAGCCATTGCCGGATCTGTTGCAGCGCTATCAGCAGCTCCTGGCGTTATGGCCGACCCCGCTCACCAGCGCGTTGCCGGTGAGTCTGGAACTGCATGGGCTACGCCTGGAGGGCTGGCTCAGTGGCCTGCATCAACGCGCGGACGGTGGTTTACT
The DNA here is from genome assembly GCF_058798795.1 of Pseudomonas sp. GW822-FHT07A10. Taxonomy (NCBI): domain Bacteria; kingdom Pseudomonadati; phylum Pseudomonadota; class Gammaproteobacteria; order Pseudomonadales; family Pseudomonadaceae; genus Pseudomonas; species Pseudomonas sp. GW822-FHT07A10. Next base: position 294,391 of record NZ_JBXAKV010000007.1, on the reverse strand, counting down.
GTCGGTCACCACGATTCCCAACAGCATCGGCTCGCTCAAGACCCGCAAATGGCATCGTCTGACGCGGCCATGGGTCAACCATCTGGTTGCGTGCGCCAGTGGTATGGCGATGACCACTGCCTTGGTGGCGAGCGATGACAGTTTATTGCTCGGCCCAATGGAGGAGGCGGCAGCATCCAGGCTTCTGGGCGATCTGTTGCTGGCCTGGCAAACGGGTATGCGCCAGCCGTTGCCGATTGCCGTAAAAACAGCTTTCGCCTGGCTGGCTCAAACCGATCCGGTCAAGGCTGACGCCGCCGCCCGCAAGGCCTATGAAGGCGATGGCCAGACCACTGATGGTGAGCGCCGCGAAAGCCCGGCACTCGCTCGGCAATACGCCGACTACGATGTTTTGATTGCCGACGAGACCTTCCCCGATTGGTGCGACGCTTTGTATCGGCCGCTGCTTGAGGCTTCCTGGCGTTCATTGACCAGCGAGGAGGCGCGCTCATGACCACGAAAACACCGCTGGCCCTGGCATTCCCCTTGCTTGGCAGCCAACTGATCGAAGCCAGCGCCGGGACCGGCAAGACCTTCACCATTTCTGCGCTGTACTTGCGTCTGGTCCTTGGCCATGGCGACGAGTCGAGTGGTTTTGGCCGTGAATTGCTGCCGCCGCAAATCCTCGTGGTGACCTTCACCGATGCCGCGACCAAAGAACTGCGCGAACGTATTCGTACGCGACTGGCTGAAGCTGCGCGTTTTTTCCGCGATGAGACACCGGCGCCGGATGGCCTGATTGCCGAGTTGCGCGAGCAATACCTCCCTGAGCAGTGGCCAGGCTGTGCAAACCGCCTGGACATCGCCGCCCAGTGGATGGATGAAGCGGCGGTATCGACCATTCACAGTTGGTGCCAGCGCATGCTGCGCGAACATGCATTCGACAGTGGCAGCCTGTTCACCCAGACCCTGGAAACCGATCACAGTGATTTGCTTGGCGAAGTCCTGCGCGACTACTGGCGACTGTTCTGCTACCCGATGCAAGGCGATGCGCTGAATTGGGTTCGCGGTAACTGGGGTGGCCCGGCAGCGTTGTTGCCGCGAGTGCGTGGGTTGTTCACCAGCGAGCGTGACAGCGTTGAAGGTAAAGAACCTGCCGAGTTGATCGCCGAGTGCCTGGAGGAACGACGGGCCGCGTTGCTCGAGCTCAAGATGCCCTGGCGCCAATGGGCCGATGAGCTGCTTGCCATCTGTCATCAGGGCGTCGCGAGCAAAAGCGTCGATGGTCGCAAGATGCAGGCGCGCTACTTCGAACCCTGGTTCGAAAAGCTCCGGGCCTGGGCCGAAGACGAATCTCTGGAGCAATTGGACATTGGCACCGGCTTCACTCGCCTGACTCCCGATGGCATGGCTGAAGCCTGGAAAGGTGAAGCTCCTCGTCATCCCGGTCTCGATGCGATGCCCGGCCTCAAGGCCAGTCTCGATGGCTTGCCGACCCCCGATGCCGCCGTGCTGCAACATGCCGCCCACTGGGTCGGTGCTCGGTTCGAGGAAGAAAAGCGTCGTCGCGCGGAAATGGGTTTCGATGACATGCTGCTGCGTCTCGATGCGGCGTTGCAGTCCGATGGCGGTGAGCGTCTGGCGACCTTGATCCGCGAGCAGTTCCCGGTTGCGCTGATCGACGAGTTTCAGGACACCGACCCGGTGCAGTACCGAATCTTCGAGAGCATTTATCGCATCGAAGACAACAACCCTGAATCGGGCCTGTTCCTGATCGGCGACCCGAAGCAGGCGATTTATGCCTTTCGCGGTGCCGATATTTATACCTATCTGCGCGCCCGGCAAGCCACCACTGGCCGCCTGCATACCCTGGGTACAAATTTCCGTTCCAGTCATGGCATGGTGAACGCGGTGAACCATGTGTTCGAGCGCGCCGAATCTCGTGAGCAGGGGCGCGGCGCGTTCCTGTTCCGGGAGAAGAGTGGCGAGAACCCGGTACCGTTTCTGCCCGTGGAGTCCCAAGGGCGCAAAGAAGTCCTGCACATTGAGGGGCAGGTTGTGCCTGCCCTGAACATCTGGCATTTGTCCTCTGACCAGCCACTGTCTGGCGTGGTGTATCGACAACAATTGGCCGCCGCCTGCGCCAGTGAGATCACTGCGTTGCTCAATGGCGGTCAGCAGGGGCGTGCGGGCTTCATACAGGATGGTAAGGGTCTCAGAGGCCTGCTGCCGGCGGATATCGCGATTCTGGTGCGCGACGGCAAAGAGGCCCAGGCCGTGCGCGGCGAACTTTCCGCTCGCGGTGTGCGCAGTGTTTACCTGTCAGACAAGGACTCGGTATTCGCCGCGCAGGAGGCCCATGATCTGCTGACGTGGCTCAAGGCCTGTGCCGAGCCGGATGTCGAACGTCCCCTGCGTGCCGCGCTGGCCTGCATCACGCTGAACCTTTCACTGGCTGAACTGGAGCGACTGAATCAGGACGAACTGGCCTGGGAAGCACGGGTCATGCAGTTCCGCGGTTACCGCGAGCTCTGGCGCAAACAGGGCGTTCTGCCCATGTTGCGGCGATTGCTACATGATTTTCAGCTGCCCCAGGCGTTGATCGCGCGCAGCGATGGTGAGCGGATATTGACCAACCTGCTGCACTTGTCCGAGTTGCTGCAGCAGGCCGCCGCTGAACTCGATGGCGAGCAAGCTCTGATCCGTCATTTGTCCGAGCATCTGGCGTTGTCTGGTCAGGCTGGCGAAGAACAGATCCTGCGCCTGGAAAGCGACGAGCAACTGGTCAAGGTCGTGACCATCCACAAATCCAAAGGGCTTGAATATCCGTTGGTGTTCCTGCCGTTCATCTGCTCGGCAAAACCGGTGGATGGCAGTCGTCTGCCGTTGTATTACCACGATGCCACGGGTAAGGCACAGGTGAGCTTGAAGCCGACAGCCGAGTTGATCGCCCAAGCCGACGATGAACGTTTGGCTGAAGACCTTCGTTTGCTCTATGTGGCCCTGACCCGGGCACAACATGCGTGCTGGCTGGGTGTGACTGATCTCAAGCGCGGCAATAACAACGGCTCGGTCCTGCACCTTTCGGCATTGGGTTATCTGCTGGGCGGTGGTGCGCCATTGGCTGAGTCGGCAGGGCTGCGTCGTTGGCTGGAAGACCTACAGCAAGACTGTGCGGCGCTGAACTACGGTGAAATGCCTGATGCGACCGCCGAGCATTACCATCCGCCACGCAATGAAGCGACGTTGTTGGCCCCGCTGATACCCCGGCGCAAGGCCAGTGAAAACTGGTGGATCGCTTCTTACAGCGCCCTACGCATTGGTGACAGTCTGAGCGTGGGCAGTGACGAAGCACCGGAGAGCGCGCAAGCACAAAAGCTCTTTGATGACGAACGCCTTGATCCTGAAGCGCCACGAGAAGTCGCCGCTGGCGGCGCAGATATCCATCGATTCCCTCGTGGTCCGAACCCCGGCACTTTTCTTCATGGATTGCTCGAATGGGCCGGTGACGAAGGTTTTGCCGCTGCACCGCAAACCGTGGAAGACGCGATCGCCCGTCGCTGCAACCGCCGTGGCTGGGAAGGCTGGATCACCACGCTGAGCGGCTGGCTGCAGCACTTGCTCAAATCCCCATTGCACATCGGTGGCGGGCAGGCGCCGGTGGTGTTCGAGCAACTGACTCAATACCGGGTCGAGATGGAGTTCTGGTTCGCCAGTCATAAAGTCGATGTACTCAAGCTCGATGAACTGGTGCGTCAATACACCCATCATGGCGTGGCCCGAGTGGCCGCCGAACCGGTGCTGCTCAATGGCATGTTCAAAGGCTTCATCGACCTGACGTTCGAGCATGAAGGCCGTTACTACGTCGCTGACTACAAATCCAACTGGCTGGGCGTCGATGACGCGGCCTATACCGAGCAGGCCATGGAGCAGTCGATTCTCGATAACCGTTACGACCTGCAATACGTACTGTACCTGCTCGCCCTGCATCGCCAGCTTAAGGCTCGGCTGGTCGATTACGATTACGACCGGCATGTCGGTGGAGCGTTGTATCTGTTTCTTCGCGGTACTCGAGCGGCCAGCCAGGGTGTGTATTTTGCCCGTCCGCCACGGGAGCTGATCGAGCGCCTGGACCGGTTGTTCCAAGGCAAGCCAGAGCCCAAGGCCGAACCCGCCTGGGAACAGGGAGTATTGCTATGAGTCGCACTTTCGCCGATTTGCTGCCTACGCCGTTGGCGGCCGAAAGTCTGGCGGACCTGGCCCCGTTGAGCCGCGCAGATGACTTGTTGCTGCTGCTCACGCGCTGGGTCGAACGCGGCTGGCTGCGGGCGCTGGACAAGGCCTTCGTCGCGTTTCTCCACGAGCTCGCTCCCGACGATGATCCGCTGGTGCTGCTGGCCGCCGCGTTGATCAGTCACCAACTGGGCCACGGTCATGTCTGCCTGGATCTGTTCGAAACACTGAAAGAGCCGGATTTTGCCCTGTCGCTTCCGCCGGAAGGTGATGTGCAAAGCGGGGCGATGTTGCTGCCGTCGCAATTGCTTGAGGCGCTGGACGGTGCCCATTGGTGCAAGGTCCTGGCGTCCAGTCGTCTGGTGGCTCTGGCCGTCGATGGGCGTGAGGCTGCGCAACACCGGCCGTTGGTGCTGTCGGGCAAGCGCCTGTACCTGCGCCGCTACTGGGCTTACGAACGGCGCATCGACCACGCGCTGCGCCAGCGCCTGGCGGCACACGAAGCAACGCCGGGTGATTTGCCCCAACGCCTGACCGGTCTGTTCGGTCCAGCCAGGTCTGATGAAGTGATCGACTGGCAGAAGCTCGCGTGTGCCCTGGCTACCCGAAGTGCATTCAGCATCGTCACCGGCGGCCCGGGAACCGGCAAGACCACCACGGTTGTACGCTTGCTTGCATTGCTCCAGGCACCCGCAGTGGAGGCCGGTAAACCGCTGCGTATTCGTCTCGCGGCACCCACCGGCAAAGCTGCCGCACGATTGACCGAGTCCATCAGCCAGCAGGTTCAAACCCTGAAAGTGCCTGAAGCGGTGCGCGAGAAGATCCCGTCGGATGTGACCACCGTGCACCGTTTGCTCGGCAGTCGCCCCGGCACCCGGCATTTCCGTCACCACGCCGCTAATCGCTTGCCGCTGGATGTATTGGTGGTGGACGAAGCCTCGATGATCGACCTGGAAATGATGGCCAACCTGCTCGATGCGTTGCCGCCCCATGCCCGTCTGGTGCTGCTCGGTGACAAGGATCAACTGGCGTCGGTCGAGGCCGGTGCCGTACTGGGCGATCTGTGTCGAGATGCCGAAGCCGGTTGGTACAGCCCGCAGACCCGCCAGTGGCTGGAGGCGGTCAGCGGTGAACGCCTCGATGCCAGCGGTTTGCGCGAAGACACCCACGGAGTGCATCCACTGGCCCAGCAAGTTGTGATGCTGCGCCACTCACGGCGCTTCGGCGAGGGTAGCGGCATTGGTCAGTTGGCTCGTTGGGTCAACCAACAGCATCCCGAGGACGCGCGCAAGTTATTGGCCGCTGCAAGTCATGACGACGTATTTTTCCTGCCCCTCAAGGGTGAGCAGGACCGGGCGCTGGAGCGCTTGCTGCTCGAAGGCCATGGTGGGGGGCCGCAAGGTTATCGGCATTACCTGAGTCTTTTGCGCAGTCAGCGACCGCCGCTCGACCGCCCGCTCGACGATCCATGCTGGGCTGATTGGGCTCGCGTGGTGCTACAAGCCTTCGACGCTTTCCAGCTGTTGTGTGCCGTACGCAAAGGGCCTTGGGGCGTGGAAGGTTTGAATCAGCGCGTGACCGACGCACTGCTCAAGGCACGGCTGATCGACAGCGATCATCAGTGGTACGAAGGTCGGCCCGTGCTGATGACCCGCAACGACTATGGCCTGGGTTTGATGAACGGTGACATTGGCATTGCCCTCAAGCTGCCGGAGCGTGAAGGCCCGGAGGCCGGACGGCACGTGCTGCGTGTGGCCTTCCCGCGTAATGATGGGCAGGGCGGTGTGCGCTTTGTCCTGCCTAGCCGACTCAACGATGTCGACACGGTGTATGCCATGACCGTGCACAAATCCCAAGGCTCTGAATTTGCCCATACGGCGTTGATACTGCCGGATGCTTTGAATCCTGTGCTTACCAAGGAACTGATCTATACCGGGATAACCCGGGCCAAAGACTGGTTCACCCTGATTGAGCCTCGAGCCGGCGTATTCGAAGAGGCCGTGCGGCGCAAGGTCAAGCGCTTGAGCGGGTTAATGCTGGAGCTGGAAGAGGGGGCTTGGCCGAGCCATTGAGGGGCGGTGGCAGACGCCGGAATCTGTCCGATGTGCCGTGGTGCGTCGCCTCGCTGGTGTTTCAGTGCTGTGCTATCGTTGCGGCATCATTTTGTTGCGATCGTAGAGAATTCCTGCATGAAGTTGGCTGTCTGGGCGACAGAGCGCGTCGTTGGCTGCAAACAAGTGCTGCTTGCCGGCCTCCTCTGTTTGTTGACGGGCGTTGCCTGTGCTGAGTCGGAAACTATCGTGAGCAAAGCCGACCAACGTGCCAGGTCGGTCACTCAGGTGGTACTCGGGATCCTCAGTTATGCCCGATGGCCTGTTGAGCCCCAACAACTGCGCCTGTGCGTGGTCGGTCCCACTGAATACACCGACGACCTGGTCAAAGGCACCACACAAGCCACGGGTCGACCGGTTACTGTACGACGGTTGCTGGCCGATAATCCGGTCATCGCCAGTGAATGCGATGCGGTGTACATCGGCAAGCTGACCGGCGATGAACGCAGTCGGCTATTCGCCTCGTTGACGGGACGCCCGGTGGTGAGCATCAGCGAAGGCGGCGATCAATGCACTGTCGGCAGTCTGTTCTGTCTGCGGGTCGGTGATGAGCAGGTGTCCTTCGAGGTCAACCTCGACTCGGTCGCCCGCAGCGGTGTACGCATTCACCCCAGTGTGCTGCAACTGTCGCGCCGCAAGCCGGCGGCGCCATGAGTCTATTCAAACCTCGCATACGTCCGACCCTGGGATCGGTTATCGGCCGTGGACATTTGATCGTCGCCCTGGTGGGTGTGGCCATGGCCAGTGTTTCACTGACCCTGCTGGGTGTTCTGGCTTTGCGGGTCTATGCCGATCACAACCTGCATCTGATTGCCCGTTCGATCAACTACACCGTGGAAGCCGCGGTGGTGTTCAACGACAAGGCCGCCGCCACCGAAGCGCTGGCATTGATCGCGTCCACTGAAGAAGTGGCTGATGCACAAGTGATGGACGAGCAAGGTGAGTTGCTCGCACGTTGGCAACGACCGGAAACGGGGTGGCTCTCCGATCTTGAAATGCAGATCGCCCGAACGATTCTGGAAAAACCCATCAGCATGCCGATCACTCATCAAGGTCGGGAAATCGGCAGCATCTTGCTCATCGGTCACGGCGGCAGCCTGATGCGCTTTTTGCTCAGCGGTCTGGTCGGAATCGTCTTGTGTACCGCTGTCAGTGCCTGGGTAGCGCTTTATCTGGCGCGTCGGCAATTGCGAGGGATCACCGGCCCGTTGCGCAGCCTGGCTGCCGTGGCTCACGCCGCCCGTAGCGAACGGGCCTTCGACCGGCGCGTACCGCCCGCCGACATTGCCGAACTCGACAACCTGGGCAACGACTTCAATGCTTTGCTCGACGAGCTCGAGTCTTGGCAGACCCATCTGCAAAGCGAAAACGAAACCCTGGCCCACCAGGCCAGCCATGACAGTCTTACCGGGTTGCCGAATCGGGCGTTTTTCGAAGGCCGCCTGATGCGCGCCTTGCGCAATGCAGGCAAGCTGGATGAGGGAGTGGCCGTACTGTTTCTCGACAGCGACCGGTTCAAGGAGATCAATGACAACTTTGGTCACGCTGCCGGTGATGCGGTGCTGATCGCCGTGGCGACCCGGGTTCGTGCGCAGTTGCGTGAAGAGGATCTGGTTGCGCGTCTGGGCGGCGATGAGTTTGCCGTGCTGTTGACGCCGCTGCACAAGATAGAAGACGCCAAACGGATTGCTGACAAAGTCATTGCCAGTATGGACGCGCCAATCCCGTTGCCGGGCGGTACCCAGGTGTTGACTTCACTCAGCATCGGCATCGCCATGTACCCGGATCATGGGCTTACGCCCGGTGCGCTGCTCGATGCTGCCGACGCCGCGATGTATCAGGCCAAACGCCTTTCCCGAGGCGCTCACCACACGGCAGGGTCGGAGCACTCTGTCGTCCATCTTCAAACCAGGAGCTAATTTTTGTGTTCACATTCACTCAGCGTTCTCTGCGATTTTTTACGATTAGCTTATTCATGACCTTGCTGGCATTGACCGGTTGCCAGACGACACCGCAGAAAGGACTGACCCCGGCGCAGATCACTGTGCTCAAGCAACAAGGTTTCGAGATGACGGATGAGGGCTGGGCCTTCGGCCTGTCCGGCAAAGTGCTGTTCGGTAGCGATGTCGAACACCTCAACCCCGCCAGTACCCAGATCGTCGAACGCATTGGCAAGGCGTTGTTGGGCGTGGGAATCGAGCGTGTGAGGATTGACGGCCATACCGATGCCTCGGGCGAGGAATCCTATAACGAACAACTTTCCCTGCGTCGCGCGAAAAGCGTTGAAGCGGTATTGGCCGCTGTCGGCATAAAAGAACAAAACATCCAGCTACGCGGCCTGGGCAGCAGCAAGCCCGTCGCCTCCAACGCTACCGCGGCCGGGCGCACCGAGAACCGCCGGGTGTCGATCGTGGTGAGTGCCGATTAATCGGCGAACACCATCTCCCGGCTTTCCCCCATCAACAGCGCATGATTCTGCTCGGTGACGGTACGGATGTAATCCCACAACAGGGTGATCCGCTTGAGCTTGCGCAAATCCTCCCGGCAGTACATCCAGAACTGCCGGGTGATGGTGATCTCTTGCGGTAATACCGGCAGCAATCGCGGATCCTGAGCCGCCAAAAAGCACGGCAGAATCGCCAGTGACCGTCCTTGCTGCGCCGCCACGAACTGCGCGATCACACTGGTGCTGCGCAGATTGGCGCTGGCACCGGGCAGCACATTTGCCAGGTACAGCAGCTCCGAGCTGAACGCCAGGTCGTCCACATAACTGATGAATTGATGCTTGCCCAAGTCTGCCGGGCGGCGGATCGGTGGGTGCTTGTCCAGATAATCCTGGGTCGCGTACAGCTGCAATCGATAGTCACAGAGTTTGCAGCAGACATAAGGGCCGTGTTCCGGCCGCTCCAGCGCAATGACGATGTCTGCCTCGCGCTTGGACAGGCTGATGAAGTGCGGCAGCGGCAGGATGTCCACCGAGATGGCCGGGTAGGCGTCGACGAAATGGCTCAGCTGCGGGGTGATGAAAAAGCTGCCGAACCCTTCGGTACAGCCCATACGCACATGCCCGGACAACGCGACGCCTGAGCCTGAAACCTGTTCGCAGGCCATGTGCAGGGTGCTTTCGATCGACTCGGCGTAACCCAGCAGACGCTGGCCTTCAGCAGTCAGGACGAAGCCGCTGGTGCGGGACTTCTCGAATAACAGCGTACCTAACGAGGTCTCCAGCGAACTGATGCGTCGCGACACGGTGGTGTAGTCCACCGCCAGGCGCTTGGCTGCGGTGCTGGCCTTGCGAGTACGGGCAACTTCAAGGAAAAACTTGAGGTCATCCCAGTTCAACGAGCCTAAAGACGTGATGTTTTTTTGCATGATGGACCGGCTTTTATGTGCGTTCTTATTAGAAGTTTGCACATCTATACTCCAAAAACAGTCCGACAACCAAATCGCGACACACGCCTCATCTCAAGGCGACTTTCTCGCCTTGGCTCCCAAGATAGCTCTCTAAATAAGAACAACGTCCCGGAGACCCGACATGAACGCATCGCTAGAAACCACCGTACAAAAGGTCAAGTTATTGATCGATGGCGAGTGGGTCGAATCCCAGACCACCGAATGGCACGACATCGTCAATCCGGCGACCCAGCAAGTGCTGGCCAAAGTCCCCTTCGCGACCGCTGCTGAAGTCGATGCAGCCATCAGCGCCGCCCATCGCGCCTTTCAGACCTGGAAGCTGACGCCAATCGGCGCGCGGATGCGCATCATGCTCAAGCTTCAAGCGCTGATTCGCGAGCACTCCAAGCGTATTGCCGTGGTGCTCAGCAATGAGCAGGGCAAAACCATCGCCGACGCTGAAGGCGATATCTTCCGTGGCCTGGAAGTGGTCGAGCACGCTTGCTCCATCGGCAGCCTGCAAATGGGCGAGTTCGCCGAGAACGTCGCAGGCGGTGTCGATACCTATACCCTGCGTCAGCCGATCGGCGTCTGCGCCGGCATTACCCCTTTCAACTTTCCGGCGATGATTCCGCTGTGGATGTTCCCGATGGCCATCGCCTGCGGCAACACCTTCGTGCTCAAGCCTTCCGAGCAAGATCCGATGTCGACCATGCTGTTGGTGGAACTGGCGATTGAAGCCGGCATTCCGCCAGGTGTGCTCAACGTCGTTCATGGTGGCAAGGATGTGGTGGATGCGCTTTGCACCCACAAGGACATCAAGGCTGTTTCGTTCGTCGGTTCGACCGCAGTCGGCACGCATGTCTACGATCTGGCCGGCAAACACGGCAAGCGCGTGCAATCGATGATGGGGGCCAAGAACCACGCCGTTGTGCTGCCCGATGCCAACCGCGAGCAAGCGCTCAATGCACTGGTCGGCGCCGGTTTCGGTGCGGCCGGGCAACGCTGCATGGCCACCTCGGTGGTGGTGCTGGTGGGCGCGGCCAAACAATGGCTGCCGGATCTCAAGGCGCTGGCGCAGAAACTCAAGGTCAATGCCGGCAGCGAGCCAGGCACTGATGTGGGTCCGGTGATTTCCAAGCGGGCCAAGGCACGGATTCTCGAGCTGATCGAAAGCGGGATCAAGGAAGGCGCCAAGCTGGAACTGGACGGTCGCGACATCACTGTTCCGGGCTACGAACAGGGCAACTTTGTCGGCCCGACCCTGTTCTCTGGCGTAACCCCTGAGATGCAGATCTACACCCAGGAAATTTTCGGCCCGGTGCTGGTAGTGCTGGAAGTCGACACCCTCGATGAGGCCATCGCTCTGGTCAACGCCAACCCGTTCGGCAACGGCACGGGTCTGTTCACCCAGAGCGGTGCGGCGGCGCGTAAATTCCAGTCGGAAATCGACGTTGGCCAGGTCGGCATCAACATCCCGATCCCGGTGCCGGTACCGTTCTTCAGCTTTACCGGTTCCCGTGGTTCGAAGCTCGGCGACCTCGGTCCGTATGGCAAGCAAGTGGTGCAGTTCTACACTCAAACCAAGACCGTCACTGCACGTTGGTTCGATGACGACAGCATCAACCACGGTGTGAACACCACCATCCACTTGCGCTAAGGAGCCGGACATGAAAATCGCTTTTATCGGTCTCGGCAACATGGGCGCGCCAATGGCGCGCAACCTGATCAAGGCCGGCCATTCGCTGAACCTGTTTGACCTCAATCAAACCGTGCTGGCCGAACTGGCTCAACTCGGCGGCACCATCAGCACTTCACCGAAGGAAGCGTCGAAAGACGCGCAACTGGTGATCACCATGTTGCCGGCAGCGGCCCATGTGCGCAGTGTCTGGCTGGGTGAAGACGGTGTGCTGGCGGGCATCGCCAAAGGCGTGCCAGCGGTGGATTGCAGCACCATCGATCCGCAGACGGCGCGAGATGTTGCCGCGGCGGCCGCAAAGCAGGACGTGGCCATGGCCGATGCCCCGGTTTCCGGCGGCACTGGCGGTGCAGCAGCCGGGACGCTGACCTTCATGGTCGGCGCCACGCCTGAACTGTTCGCCACTCTGCAACCGGTGCTGGCGCAGATGGGCCGCAACATCGTCCATTGCGGCGAAGTCGGCACCGGGCAAATCGCCAAGATCTGCAACAACCTGCTGCTGGGGATTTCCATGGTTGGTGTCAGCGAAGCCATGGCGCTGGGCAGCGCCCTGGGTATCGACACAACCGTGCTGGCGGGCGTCATCAACAGTTCAACCGGGCGTTGCTGGAGTTCGGAGATGTACAACCCGTGGCCGGGAATCGTCGAAACAGCGCCGGCCTCGCGCGGTTATACCGGCGGTTTCGGTGCTGAATTGATGCTCAAGGATCTGGGGCTGGCTACTGAGGCGGCGCGTCAGGCGCACCAACCGGTCGTGCTCGGCGCGGTGGCCCAGCAGTTGTATCAGGCGATGAGCCAGCGTGGGGAAGGAGGCAAGGACTTCTCGGCGATCATCAACAGCTATCGCAAACCCCAATAAGGGGATTGTGGTGAGGGAGCAAGCTCCCTCGCCACAGGATTCATGCATGCCTTTTTACCGAGAGACCACGTCGGGTGGTCTCTCGGTTTTTTGCATCAGGCAAACACGAAATACTTGCGCACGGTTTCAACCACTTCCCATGTGCCTTTCATCCCCGGTTCGATGACGAAGATGTCACCGGCGCGCAGGTGGATCGGCGCCATGCCTTCCGGGGTGATGATGCAGTAGCCTTCCTGGAAGTGGCAGTATTCCCACTTCACGTATTCCACATACCATTTGCCCGGCGTGCAGATCCAGGTGCCCATGATCTTGCTGCCATCTTCGCTGGTGTACGCGTTGAGGTTGACGGTGTGCGGATCGCCTTCGAGCTTTTCCCATTTGCAGGCGTCGAGTACGGGCAACGGGTGAGTGTCGCGAAGAACGGTAATCGGTGCGGTCATGTGGACTCCGGGCCTTGGAATATAGAAAGTGGTACTGAAGAACTGAAGTCGCACCCTATAGCGCCCATGCTCCGCTCAGTTGTCTGTATTCGACATCGAGCTGTCCAGAAACGCGCAAACGCTCAAAGATTTTCCGGCGGGCAAAAACCTGCCCCTCAGGGCAGAGTCAAGGCGCTCAGCAAGGCCTGGGCATAACGGGGCAGTACGGTGAAGTCCCGGGCGCACAGCAACAGTTTGCGGCGAGCCCACGGCTCTTCCAGTGCAACGCTTTTGAACGGCGTTTCAGCCGGCCAGCGTTCGACCGCCGCCAAGGGCACGATCGCCAGCCCCGCTCCCCGGGCGACCATGCGCATCACGCCCTCGAAACCATCGGCGCGGATGCGGACCTGCATCCGCAAGCCGCTGTGCAGGGCCTGTTCTTCCAGGTAAATGGCCAAGGCGCTGTTGGCGTTCAGACCGACGTAATCGTGGTGCAAAGTGGCGCTGAAATTTAGCGGTCCGGTGTCGGCCAAGGGGTGATCACGCGGCAGGATCAGCACCAGCGGATCGTCGCGGAAATAGCGGGTTTGCAGGCCGTCGGTATCCACGGCGTCGGATACGATCCCCAGGTCTGCTGCGCCCTGGCGCAAGGCGTGGGTGATGCGTGTGCTGGGCAGTTCCTGCAGGTCGATGTCGAGGTTCGGATGGTCGCGCAGAAAGTCCGCCAGCAATTCCGGCAGGTACTCGGTGATCGCAGTGGTATTGCACAGCAACCGCACCTGGCCTTTGACGCCTTTGGCGTATTCGACCAGGTCCTGGTGCATGCGCTCGGCCTGTTGCAACAGGACTCGGGCGTGCTGCGCCAGCGCCTTGCCGGCCGGAGTGGGGCTGACACCACGGCGACCTCGCTCCAGAAATTCGATGCCCAGTGAAGCTTCCATCGCGCGGATTCGTGCACTCGCCGCCGCCAGTGATAAATGGCTGCGGGCGGCGCCAGCAGTGATGTTGCCGGTGTCGAGGATGTTCAGGTAGAGGCGCAGGTCGGTGAGGTCGAAGTGCATACAGTGTCCCGGATCATTTGCCTCTTGTAGAGCAAGAGGCAGCCTCAGTATATGGCAGATTTTCAAGGCACCGTTCAGGGCCCACGATAGCCCCATGAATACACTTGCCGCGTTCTATCAACATCTGGGCTTGGCCCTGTCTTTATTGATTGTCGCCACCTTCCTGCTGGCCGGGATGATCAAAGGTGTGATCGGCCTTGGTCTGCCGACCATTGCCATGGGCCTGCTCGGCCTGGCTATGGCACCGTCGCAGGCTGCGGCGTTGTTGATCATTCCCGCGACGCTGACCAACGTCTGGCAACTGGCCTTCGGCGGTCATTTGCGCGGGTTGCTCAACCGGTTATGGCCGATGCTGCTGGCGATTTTCATCGGCACTGGCGCTGGCACAGTGTGGATCGGCATTGCCGGTGGACATTGGGTGGTACGGGGGCTGGGGGCGGCGCTGTTGATCTACGCCTTGAGCGGGTTGTTCCTGCCGACCTTGCGCGTCGGCGGTCGCACCGAGCGTTGGCTCGGTCCGCTCTGCGGTGTGCTGACGGGCGTCATCACCTCGGCCACCGGTGTCTTCGTGATTCCGGCGGTGCCTTATCTGCAGGCGCTGGGCTTGAACAAGGATGAACTGGTGCAGGCGCTAGGCCTGTCGTTCACTGTCTCGACTCTCGCGTTGGCCGCCGGCCTGTTATGGCGCGGCGCCCTCGGCGGTGGCGAGTTGAGCGCGTCGCTGCTGGCGCTGATCCCGGCGGTGCTCGGCATGTTGCTGGGGCAATGGCTGCGCCAGCGGATCAGCGCCGTGTTGTTCAAGCGCGTGTTCTTCATCGGCCTCGGCGTTCTCGGCGGCCACTTGCTGATCAGCGGCTAGCGGACGATGTGCTGAGCATCTCAATCGGGCGGATATCGAAATCCTGCTCCAGATACTCCATGCGCATGTCGAGGAACTGCCTCATGTGGGGCAGGTTCGAGTGCACGTCCAGATGGGCCTGGGATTGCCAGATCTCGTAGAAGATAAACAGCGTCGGGTCCTGTTTGTCTCGCAGCATGTGGTACTCGATGCAACCGGGTTCGGCGCGACTCGGTTCGACATAGGCACGGAAGAACGCTTCGAAGGCCTCGGCTTTATCCGGGCGGGTCTTGGCGTGCAGGATGAAGCCTTGCAGTTCGCTCATCAGAATCTCCTAAACAGTCAGAATCGGCGCAAGTTTATGGCAACAATCGCTTGTGGATTCGTGCGTATAGGTCAAATGAATTTTGCGGATGGAGCGCTTATTCCGCGCGAGGCTGATCGTTAGGCTGCCGCCATCGATTCCAACCTTGCGAGATTTCTCATGAAAAAAGTCCTGTTGCTCAATGGCGGCAAAAAATTTGCCCACTCCGATGGTCGCTACAACACGACGCTGCACGAAGCAGCGTTGAGCGTGCTGGATCGCGGTGGTGTGGATGTGAAAACCACGTTCATCGACGAGGGCTACGACGTCGCCGAGGAAGTCGCCAAATTCCTCTGGGCCGATGTGATCATTTATCAGATGCCCGGCTGGTGGATGGGTGCGCCCTGGACGGTCAAGAAGTACGTCGATGAAGTTTTCACTGCAGGCCACGGCAGCCTCTACGCCAGCGACGGTCGCACACGCTCCGACGCGTCGCAGAAGTACGGCAGCGGCGGCTTGTTGCACGGTAAAAAGTACATGCTGTCGGTGACCTGGAACGCCCCGCAGCAAGCCTTCGACGACTCGACCGACTTCTTCGAAGCCAAGGGCGTGGACGCGGTGTATCTGCCGTTCCACAAGGCCAATACCTTCCTCGGCATGACCGGTCTGCCGACCTTTTTGTGCGTCGATGTGATGAAGCGCCCGAATATCGAAGCGGATGTGGCGCGTTATGAGCAGCACTTGACCGAGGTGTTTGGCCTTAAGGCATGACGCTCGGCTACTATCGATATCTGAAGCAGCGCAGGACTATCGATAAGGGACACACGTGAAAGCCAGATCCGATGAGTTGCAGATTTTCGTCTGCGTGATTGAGTGCGGGTCGATTTCGGCTGCGGCTGAGCAAGTCGGGCAAACGCCGTCGGCGGTCAGCCGCACGCTGTCGCGGCTGGAGGCCAAGCTCGATACCACGTTGATCAATCGCACCACGCGGCGCATGGACCTGACCGAAGAGGGCAAATATTTCTTCGAGCACGCCAAGCTGATTCTCGATCAGATGGACGAGCTCGAAGAGCGCCTGTCCTCACGCCAGCAAACCCCGTCCGGGCGACTGCGGATCAACGCCGCGTCGCCGTTCATGCTGCACGCCATCGTGCCGTACATCGATGAGTTCCGCCGTCTCTACCCGGACATCCAGCTCGAACTCAACAGCAACGACTTGATCATCGACCTGCTCGAACAAAGCACCGACATCGCCATCCGCATCGGCACGCTGGCCGACTCGACCCTGCACGCCCGCTCCCTGGGTTGCAGCCCGCTGCACATCGTCGCAAGCACAGCTTACCTGGAACAACACGGCGTACCGAGCGCTGTCGAGGATTTGAGCGAGCACACGCTGCTGGGTTTTACCCATAACGAAGGTCTCAACCAATGGCCACTGCGCTATGTCCACGGTGACCGTTGGCCGATTCAGGCGTCAATCAGCGCGTCGAGTGGCGAGACGATCAGGCACCTGGCGCTGGCCGGCCAAGGCATTGCCTGCCTGTCGCACTTCATGACCATCGACGACATCCGCGCCGGTCGCTTGCAGGTGCTGCTGGCGGAGTTCAACAGCGGATATCGCCAACCCATCAACGCGGTGTACTACCGCAACTCGCAATTGGCCCTACGGATCCAGTGCTTTCTGGACTTTATCCAGGGCAAATTGGCGGCTTATGCGATTGCCGATTTCAGGGGCTGATTCGCAGGCCGCGTGATCGTTCATTGCGGGCAGGCCACCCATTCACTGGCCCGCCCGCTGTCAATTCCGTAACATCCGCGTCCCTCTTTTCCCGCCTGTATTTTTAGGTAAGCCATGAAACCCAAACGTCTGCGCGCCGATGTCCTGGCCGGACTCACCACCTCTTTCGCCCTGCTCCCCGAATGTATCGCTTTCGCGCTGGTGGCCCACCTCAATCCATTGATGGGGCTTTACGGCGCTTTCATCATCTGCACCCTGACTGCGCTCTTCGGCGGACGGCCGGGGATGGTGTCTGGTGCCGCCGGCTCGATGGCGGTGGTGATCGTTGCGCTGGTGGTGCAGCACGGTGTTCAGTACTTGCTGGCGACGGTGCTGCTGGGCGGACTGATCATGTTGGCGTTTGGTCTGTTGAGGCTGGGCAAGCTGGTGCGCATGGTGCCGCACCCGGTGATGCTCGGCTTCGTCAACGGTCTGGCGATTGTCATTGCGCTGGCCCAGTTGGAGCACTTCAAGAGCGGTGAGGCCTGGTTGAGTGGGGCGCCGCTGTACATGATGATCGGGCTGGTGGCGCTGACGATGGCCATCGTTTACCTGATGCCGCGCCTGACGCGGGCCGTGCCGCCGGCGCTGGTGGCGATTCTGGGCGTTGGGCTGGCGGTTTACCTGCTAGGCCTGCCGACCCGCACCCTGGGCGACATGGCGCACATTGCCGGTGGCTTGCCGGGTTTTGCGCTGCCAGACATCCCCTGGAGCCCGGAAACCCTGCGCATCATCGTCCCTTACGCGATATTGATGGCGGTGGTCGGCTTGCTGGAAACCCTGCTGACCCTGAACCTCACCGACGAGATCACCGAGAGCCGCGGTTATCCGGATCGCGAGTGCGTGGCCTTGGGCGCTGCCAACATGGTTTCTGGTGTGTTCGGCGGCATGGGTGGCTGCGCGATGATCGGGCAAACCGTGATCAACCTCAGCTCCGGCGGTCGCGGTCGGCTGTCCGGTGCGGTGGCCGGGGGGATGATCCTGCTGTTTGTGCTGTTCCTTTCGCCGCTGATCGAGCGCATTCCGCTGGCCGCATTGGTTGGGGTGATGTTCTTGGTGTCGCAGCAGACGTTCGCCTGGGCTTCATTGCGGGTACTGAACAAGGTGCCGCTGAACGATGTCTTGGTGATCATCGCGGTCACGGTGATTACCGTGTTCACCGATCTGGCCATCGCTGTGTTGTGCGGGATCATCATTGCGGCGCTCAACTTTGCCTGGCAACACGCTCGCGAGCTGTATGCCGACAGTCACGTTGAAGCCGACGGCAGCAAGCTCTACCTCCTGCACGGCACGTTGTTCTTCGCCTCGACGACGCCTTTTCTCAACCAGTTCGATCCCGCCAATGATCCATCCGTGGTCACCGTCGACTGTCGCCACTTGAGCTTCGTTGATTACTCGGCCATCGCCGCGCTGAAGACATTGCGCGAGCGCTACACCAAGGCTGGCAAGCAGCTACGCGTACTGCACCTGTCCGAGCGCTGCAAGAAACTGCTCAAGCGCGCCAGCGAACATCACGACTGAAATCGATGAGTGATGATCGTTCCCACGCTCTGCGTGGGAACGATCCGTGTCCGCGATGAAAATTCCGCTATCCGATTTTCATAACCCGCGATTTCCCATACCTCTGCACGACATCCCTTACCCCTCCACGAAAATTACTTTCACTTCGTTTGAAAGTAATCCGTCGAAATGATTTATGAGTTTCACAACCCATTCGACGTGACCCTTTCGAGGAGTACCGCATGACGCTTTCCTTCGGCTATTGGCTGTTGGTTTACGCCGCCATCGCCATCATTGCGCTGATCGTTCTGATCGCCCGTTACCGAATCAATCCCTTCATTGTGATCACCCTGGTGTCTATCGGCCTGGCGCTGTTGGCGGGGATGCCGCCGTCGGGTGTGGTGGGGGCGTATGAGGCCGGGGTTGGCAAGACGCTGGGGCACATTGCGCTGGTGGTGGCGCTGGGCACGATGCTCGGCAAGATGATGGCCGAGTCCGGCGGTGCGGAGCAGGTGGCGCGCACCTTGATCGACCGTTTCGGCGAGAAAAATGCCCACTGGGCGATGGTGTGTATCGCCTTTCTTGTAGGGTTGCCGCTGTTCTTCGAGGTCGGTTTTGTCTTGCTGGTGCCCATCGCATTCACCGTGGCGCGGCGGGTGGGCGTGTCGATTCTGATGGTCGGTTTGCCAATGGTTGCGGGGCTTTCGGTGGTCCACGCGCTGGTACCGCCACACCCGGCGGCGATGCTGGCGGTGCAGGTCTATCAGGCGTCGGTGGGGCAGACCTTGCTCTATGCGATTCTGATCGGTATTCCGACCGCGATTATCGCCGGTCCCCTGTACGCCAAATTCATCGTGCCGCGCATTCAACTGCCGGCCGATAACCCCCTGGAACGCCAGTTCCTGGAGCGTGAGCCGCGCGATAGCCTGCCGGGCTTTGGTATCACCATGGCCACCATTCTGCTGCCGGTGGTGCTGATGTTGATCGGCGGCTGGGCCAACCTGATCTCCACGCCGGGTAGCGGTTTCAATCAGTTCCTGCTGTTCATCGGCAACTCGGTGATCGCCCTGCTGCTGGCGACCTTGCTGAGTTTCTGGACCCTCGGGCTGGCCCAGGGTTTCAATCGCGAGTCGATCCTCAAGTTCACCAATGAATGCCTGGCGCCGACCGCCAGCATCACCTTGCTGGTCGGTGCTGGTGGTGGTTTGAACCGGATTCTGGTGGACGCTGGCGTCACCAATCAGATCGTCAGCCTGGCCGATGAATTCCAGTTGTCGCCGCTGTTGATGGGGTGGCTGTTCGCCGCGTTGATGCGCATCGCCACTGGTTCTGCCACCGTGGCCATGACCACCGCGTCAGGGATTGTCGCGCCGGTGGCCATTGGTCTGGGGTATCCCCACCCGGAGCTGTTGGTGCTGGCGACGGGGGCGGGGTCGGTTATCTTTTCCCACGTCAACGACGGCGGCTTCTGGTTGATCAAGGAATACTTCAACATGACCGTCACCCAGACCTTCAAGACCTGGACAGTGCTCGAGACGCTGATCTCGCTGGTCGCCTTCGGCCTGACCGTTGGCCTTTCTCACCTGCTTTAGTCGGAGCCATCCGCCATGGACATCCTCTATCAGATCCGCGCCCGTCAGGAATCCTTCAGCGCCGGTGAAGGACGCATCGCCCGGCTGATGCTCGACGACGTAGGATTTGCCGCCTCCGCCAGCCTCGATGAACTGGCGCAGCGGGCGGAAGTCAGCACTGCCACGCTGTCGCGATTCGCCCGCACAGTCGGTTGCCGCGACCTGCGGGATTTGCGCCTGCAACTGGCCCAGGCCAGTGGCGTCGGCAGCCGCTTTCTCGACCCGGCGGGCACGCCCGAACAGTCGGCGTTCTACGGGCAGATTGTCGGCGATATCGAGTCGACTTTGCGCCAGCACCTGGCGGCGTTCGATGAGTCGCGCTTCGCCGATGCGGTGAAACTGTTGGGCAAGGCACGGATGATTCACGCCTTCGGCATGGGCGGCTGCTCGACCCTGTGCAGCGATGAACTGCAAGTGCGGCTGGTGCGCCTCGGCTACCCGATTGCGGCGTGTCACGACCCGGTGATGATGCGCGTCACCGCCGCCAGCCTTGGCGCCGAACACGCGGTCATCGCCTGCTCGCTGACCGGCATCACGCCCGAACTGCTCGAAGCGGTGGAGCTGGCGCGCAGCTACGGCGCACGCATTCTCGCCATCACCCGCGCCGACTCGCCGCTGGCGCAATTGGCCGATGTGCTGTTACCGCTGCAAAGCGCCGAGACTTCCTTTATCTACAAACCCACGGCGGCGCGCTACGGCATGTTGTTGGCCATCGATGTGCTCGCCACCGAGCTGGCGTTGGCCAGTCCTGAAGACAATCAAGAACGTCTGCGGCGGATCAAACTGGCCCTGGACGACTACCGCGGCGGCGACGATCACTTGCCGCTGGGAGACTGACATGACGTACGACACGCTGATCCGCAATGCGCTGATTATCGATGGCAGCAACACCCCCGGTTACCCCGCTGACGTGGCGATTCTGAATGGCCGCATCGAGCGAATCGGCGACTTGCACGACGCTCGCGCCATCGAAGAAATCGAGGCCGCTGGCCGAGTGTTGGCGCCGGGTTTCATCGATGTGCATACCCACGACGATACGGTGGTGATTCGCCAGCCACAGATGCTGCCCAAACTCAGCCAGGGCGTGACCACGGTGATTGTCGGCAATTGCGGGATCAGCGCGTCGCCGGTGAGTTTGCGCGGTGATCCGCCGGACCCGATGAACCTGCTCGGCACCGCCGCGGCGTTTGTGTATCCGCGCTTCAGCGACTATCGCGCCGCCGTCGAAGCGGCCAATACCACGCTGAACGTAGCTGCGCTGGTGGGGCACACCGCGTTGCGCAGCAATCACCTGGATGATCTGTATCGCACCGCGACCGACGCTGAAATCAGCGCGATGCGCGAGCAACTGCGCGACAGTCTTGAGGCCGGTGCCTTGGGTTTATCCACAGGCCTGGCCTACGCCAGCGCCTTCTCGGCATCCACTGATGAGGTAATGCAGTTGACCGAAGAGTTGACGGCATTCGGCGCGGTCTACACCACCCATTTACGCAGTGAGTTCGAACCGGTGCTGGAGGCCATGGACGAGGCGTTCCGCATCGGACGCCACGCACAGTCGCCGGTGATCATTTCCCACCTCAAATGTGCCGGAGCCGGTAACTGGGGCCGTAGTCCGCAATTGCTGGCGTCCCTCGAACACGCCGCGAAAACCCACCCGGTGGCGTGCGATTGTTATCCCTACGCGGCGAGTTCTTCGACGCTGGACCTCAAGCAAGTCACCGACGCCCATCGCATCACCATCACCTGGTCCACGCCGCACCCGGAAATGGGGGGGCGGGATCTGATGGACATTGCTGCCGAGTGGGGCACTGCGCTGCTAGAAGCAGCCCGCCGACTGCAGCCGGCGGGGGCGGTGTATTACGGCATGGACGAGGCCGATGTACGAAGCATCCTCGCGCATCCGCTGTCGATGATCGGCTCCGACGGTTTGCCGGAAGACCCGTTTCCGCATCCACGCTTGTGGGGCGCCTTCCCACGAGTGCTCGGACATTTCAGTCGCGACGTCGGCCTGTTTCCGCTGCACACCGCCGTGCACAAGATGACCGGGTTGTCGGCGGCACGCTTTGGCTTGAAGGAACGTGGCGAGATTCGTGAAGGATATTGGGCGGATCTGGTGTTGTTCGATCCGGCGACGATTCGCGATGTGGCCGACTTCAACGATCCGCAACGGGCGGCGCAAGGGATTGATGGCGTATGGATCAATGGTGCCTTGAGTTATCGCGACGGGCAGGCGAACGGCAGAAGGGAAGGGCGATTTCTGGCGCGAGAGGGGGATTTGCGTAAAGGGTTTCATTGATCGCGCCTTCGTAGAAGCTGCCGAAGGTTCGGGCCGCGTTCGGACGATCTTTTGATCCAGGTCTCATGGTGGCACATTGCAGTTAAAGAAAGCCGTCGCCAAGCCGAAGCGCTGACATCCAGCCCAGCTACACTGGGCTCATTCAGTCAGGGAGTTACCCCATGAGTTTCGGCAAAACCACCCCGATCCTGCGGATTTTCGATGAAACCAAGGCTTTGGAGTTCTACGTCGAGTTCCTGGGGTTCAAGATTGATTGGCAGCACCGCTTCGAGGCGAACCTCCCGCTGTACCTGCAAATCTCCCGTGGCGAGTGCGTGCTGCACCTCTCCGAACACCATGGCGACGCGACACCGGGCTCGGCCCTGCGCATCGAGACCGATGAGCTGGAGGCGTTCCAGCAGCAATTGCTGGCCAAGGAATATAAGTTTGCGCACCCACAAATCCAGGCGATGCCGTGGGGCAGTCAGGACATGACCGTGGCCGATCCGTTTGGCAATCGGTTGGTGTTTACCAATGCGATTAGTGTCTAAGCGTTAGATAGCCTTCGCGGGCAAGCCTCGCTCCTTGTACAGGTTACTCACTGAACCTGTAGAAGCGAGGCTTGCCCGAGAAGGCGATTTATCATTCACCGCAAAGTGAATATCAAACCCGGAAGTGACTCACCATCATCTGTAACTGATTGCCCAACCGCGCCAGTTCAACACTGGACGCAGCGGTTTCGTCGCTGGCGGTGGCGGTCTGTTCGGACACGTCGCGTACGTTGATGATGCTGCGGCTGATCTCTTCGGCCACGGCGCTTTGTTGCTCGGCGGCGGCAGCGATCTGCTGGTTCATTGACTGAATGTTGGACACCGTGCGGGTGATGTTTTCCAGTGATACGCCGGCCTTGCGAGTCAGCGCCACGCTGCTGTCGGTCAGGGTACGGCTGTTGTTCATCACCGCCGCCACTTGTTGAGTGCCGTTCTGCAAGCCGGCCACCAGGCCTTCGATTTCCTCGGTGGATTTCTGTGTGCGCTGGGCCAGGCCACGAACTTCGTCAGCCACCACCGCAAAACCACGACCAGCCTCACCGGCACGGGCCGCTTCGATGGCGGCGTTGAGGGCCAGCAGGTTGGTCTGTTCGGCCACGGCTTTGATCACATCCATGACGCTGCCGATTTTGTCGCTTTCCTGCTGCAGTACGCTCATCGCTTCAGTGGAGCGCACCACTTCGCTGGCCAGGCGCTCGATCTGGGCGATGGCTTCGTTGACCACTTTGTCACCTTCGCGAGCTTCACCGTCAGCGGCGGCTGCGGCTTGGGAGGCTTCTTCGGCGTTGCGCGCGACTTCCTGCACGGTGGCCGTCATTTCGTGCATGGCGGTGGCGACCTGATCGGTTTCCACTTTTTGGCTGTTCACACCGGCGCTGGTCTGCTCGGTCACGGCCGACAGTTCTTCGGCGGCGCTGGCGATCTGAGTGACGCCGTCACGGATGCCACTGATCAAGTCCCGCAGGGTCACGCCCATGCGCGCAATGCCTTGCTGCAACACGCCGAGCTCGTCGCGGCGGGTGACTTTGATGTCTTGAGACAAGTCACCACCGGCGATGCGTTCGACCACTTTAAGGGTATCGCGCAACGGACCGGTGATCTGACGGGTGATGACCACGGCGGCGATGATGCCCACCAGCAACGCCAGCAAGGTGCTGATCAATTGCAGTGTGCGGGCCTGGGCGCTTTCGGCATCACGGCGGTCGAGCTGGAATTGATACAGCTTATCGCTCAGGGTCACGATGGCGGCGCCCTGATCGGTCATTTCCTTACGCGCCTGCACCGCATCGCTATTGGCGGCTTTATAGGCTTGCAAGGCACTGCGGTAGTTGCTCAGGGCGGCTTCCAACTGACGCAGCGCGTCTTGTTGGGTTTCGGCGAAATGTGTGTTCAGTGATTTCAGGCTGGCGATGGCCGCATCCAGTTGGGAAACGGCTTTCTGCTCGGTCTCGGCATTGGTGTTGGCGGTGTAGCCGCGCACTTCATAGCGGGCAAGAATGAACGCTTCCTTGGCGGCGGTGATGGCCAGGAACTGTTCGAAGCGCTGATCGCTCAAGGGCATTTGCTGCACACGGATATTGATCGCATCGATCAGCTTGCTAGCGGTTTCGGCGTTGGCTGCCATGGCTTCGCGGGCGCTGTTGCCGGTGCGGTAGGCGCTGCGCATTTTGTTCAGCGACGTCTGATAAGCGGCGATGGTCGCGGCCTGCTCTTTGAGCATTTTGACGTTTTCAGGGTTTTTGAAGCTGCCCAGCAGAGCGGTTTGCTGAGCAACAAAACTGTCCAGGGTGGTTTGCACATTCTGTGCGGCGGTTTCGTCGCCGTTGGTCAGCATGTATTGCAGGCGAACCACGCGCAGCTTGGTCAGGCCGGCATTGAGCTGAGTGATGTCGCTCATCCAGTTGCTGCGGTCAATCAACCCGCCCAGGCTGGTCCAGCCGGTCAGGGCGAGGATGCAGGTCAGTGCCAGGACCAGGCCGAATCCCAGGCCCAATTTCAGGTTCACGCTGATGTTGCCGAACCAGCTATTCATCAAATTCCTCCAGGAACGTTGCGCTTTTGATCGTCGGTTGGCTGGAAGATTTTTGTTTTTGGGAGCCAGCAAGGTGTGTAGCAGGTATGTATCGGCCGCAATCCCGGGAGCTGAAAGGATTTTGTCGGATGGATTCTGTAACAAGATTTTTACGCAGGTCTTAAGCTTTTTTTCACATGGGTTTCACCAGCAGCCGACGCAAGACTCTCTACTCTGGTGGCTTTGTATGATTGTGATGCATGCCGGCGAGGCGGCTAAACGTGGAATTGAGACTGAGTCTGTTCGGGATAAAACGCTCGATCGATCTGAGCCGTTTGGCCCGTTATCGAAACGCTGTGGTCATCGTGGCTTCGCTGTTGCTGGTGATCCCGCTGACCGTGTGGCTGTTGCGGCCTGCGGCTGTGCCCGATCTGGCCCATGGCAATGTGGCGGGTGCCCGTGCGCTGGCTGCGGGTTGGGCCAAGGGCGACATGATCGTGCTGGTGCGTCACGTTGAGCGTTGCGATCACTCCACCGCCGCCTGTCTGATTGGCAATGATGGCATTACGGATCGCTCGCGTAGCGTGGCGGTGGGGGTCGGTGCACAGTTTGAACATCTGGGCCTGAACAAGGCCGATATCTACAACAGTCCGATCATCCGTGCGGTACAGACCTCCAGTTATATGTTCAACAAGGTCGGCGTCGGCGAAGACTGGTTGATCAACTGCAGAGGCAGCATGTTGCGCGATGCCCTGGCGCACAAAGTAGCCGGGCGCAACCTGATTCTGGTGACTCACAGCGAGTGCATGGATCAACTGGAAAAAGATCTCAAGCTGCCGACTGTTACTCTAGGCTATGGTGCTTCTCTGTTTATCTCCGCTGAAAAACCTCAGGAACCTCGCATGCTTGGTTCCATCGAAGCCTCTGACTGGCACTCGGTAACCACCGAGTGAGCTTCTTCTTCATCCCTCTGGATCTGGACGTACGATGCTGACTTCTTCCCGTTACCGCTTTTACTGGGTGAACTTTGGTATTCCGCTGGCCTGCGCGGTCGCGGTGTTCCTGATGTTTGACATGACCAAAATCGACATCGCTTTCAGCGATCTTTTTTATGACCCGGCAACCCGGCTGTTTCCGTTGGACCATGTCCGTCTCTTCGAGAAAATCACCCATAAATGGGCGCGAATCATCCCGAACTGGACCGGTGAGGTCGCGATCATCGGCGCCTTGCTGTCGTTTCTCTGGCCGCGATTGAAGGCTGAGAAACATTCGAAGATCATCGCCTTCCTGGAAAAAATCAAAGTCGCGCCCGTGCTTCGGTTCGCCAGTAAACACCGCCGGGACTTCCTGTATGTGGTGTTCGCGTTTTCCATCAGCACCGGTGTTATCCACTACCTCAAGAGCCACACCAGTGTGTATTGCCCGGTTGAAACCACTCAGTACGCCGGGAAAATCGAGCACAAGGAGTGGTACCAGAATTTTGACCTGCTGAAAGAAGCCGGTGACGGTCGCTGCTGGCCGGGTGGGCATGCGTCGGGTGGCTTCACCATGCTCGCGCTGTACTTCGTGGCTCGCCGCTACCGCTGGCGGCACGCCAAAGCGGTGATGTACGGCTCGCTGCTGCTCGGTTTCGTCTATGGCACGACACGAGTCCTGCAAGGCTGGCACTACATGTCCCACACCTTCTGGTCCGGGATCTTCGTGTGGCTGACGTGTTTGCTGACGGCATTGGCGTTCTATGGGCGGGCGCGGCTGGAACTGCCGTTGCTGCAGAAGGCTGCGGTACCCGTCGCCGAGCCGTTTACAGGGTCACAAAGTAGTAAGCCTGACGCCCCACCTTCATTGTCTTGATCACCTTTAAGGGCGCGGCGGGTTCATTTACACCAGACATGAGTGCCACATTAGCCGGTGAGGCACTCAAAAAGTCATGCAATTGCGCCTCGGTATCCAGGCCTTTGAGTACGCGCCGGGTGTAGAACACACTGGCGCCGCCCACCCGCTCGTTGGCCTGAAACAACGCGACCTGCTGCCCGCTGTCCTGAAATGCCTGAATCTGTTCAGTCAGCGGCAGGAAGGACAGTGTGCGATCAGCGTGAGGCAATGCCCATTGAGCCGCAGCGACGTAGCTGCCGATCACCAAGGCTAGTACACCAACACCTACACCACGACGATGCCGGACAATCAGCCCCGGCAAGGTCGACGCACCGGTGTAGGCTTGAAGTCGCTCGAACAGCACGCTCGCATATTCTGCGGCAATCACCGCCGCTGCCGGCGTCATGGACATCATGTATACCGTGCGTTTGCTCGACGCCAGGGTCAGCATGACGAACTGCGCCAGCAGCCACACCGTGAAAAACAACAGGTAACGATTGGCCATCAGGCTTTTGCGAAAGTGCCACAGCCCCAGGTACACCAGAATGTTCCAGGGCGCGAAGGCCTCCGGCAGCTTGGCCAGATAGTAGTAGAACGGCTCGTAATGGCCGGCCTCGACGAAGGAGCCGCTGAAGCGCCCGACGCTATTGGTCAGCAACACTTCCCCCACGGCATGCACACCATCGCGCTGATACAGCACCGCGAGCCAGATCATCAGCGGCACCAATCCCAACAGTGTCAACAGGCCGGGGCGCAGCCAGTCCGAGGGCTTCAGGCGCTTGTCCATCAAGGTTTCGGCCAGCAGATACGCGAAGATCACCACCCCCGGCATCGCCAGCCCCAGCACGCCTTTGCTCAAGGTCGCGATAGCGATTCCTGAAGCAAACAGCAGGGCATTGCCGACGGTCGAGTGCCGTTGACCATGAAAAAACGCCAGCAGCGCCATACTCACGCCGAAGGCCAGTAATGCGTCTTCGCCGACGCTGCGCGTATTACTCCAATAACTGGCCATGGTCGCCAGCAAAATCCCCGCCGTCCAGGCAACAACCTTGGGCCGGTTGAATCGCCGCAGCATCGTGTACAACAGCATCACACTGAACAGCCCGGCAAACGCGGACGTCAGTCGCACCGCCCACGGCGTACCACCGAATGCGCGAATCGCCCCGGCGTCGAGCCACAAGCTCAAGGGCGGTTTTTCAAGAAATGGCTCGCCGAACAAATGCGGGGTCACCCAGTCGTTATCCAGGTGCATCTCCATGGCAATTCCGGCGACCCGGGCCTCCGTGGAACCTTGTAATTGGTGATTGCTTAGCGCGAAGAAAAACAGCAGGACGGCGAGCAGAAACAGTGAAGAGACGGGGCGTGACATGAGTTTCTGGCTAACCGAGCAGGGGACCGGGAACCCCAAGCATACGAGTTGAATGCTTAACGAAACATGAACGGCCAGCGAGAGGTGACGGGTGACGTTGGGGCAGCATTGACGGGGGTGATCTGAGTAGCAGCGTCCTTCCAGGCGCTGTTATTGTCTGACGTCGTGGAGTTTGTCGTTAAGGATGATGCAATGGAGCTTGCGCTGACAGTTGGCACTCACACATTGAGATTGAGCGCCCTCGACCCCGAATGGTGTAAAGCGTTGCAGCATGCGCTGAACGCCAGTTTTACAGTCCACTCCAAATTTCTGCCCTGGGCCAAACCCTACACCACCGAGGACGAGGCTCGATCGTTCCTCGCGCGGGCAGTCGATGAATTCAAAAGCGAAACCGGTGAGCGGCGGCTGTTTATCGTCGACGATACCGCGCACGCGATCATCGGTTGCATTGGCTTGAAGCCCCGGCGCCGTAACCGGTATGTGCTCGGCTACTGGGTCAATACCGAGTATTCGGGCAAAGGCTATATGCGCACGGCGCTTGAAGCGTTGATCAAAAGCATGCCCGGATTCACGTTTTACCTGACCATTGCCTCGGCCAATATGGCGAGCCAGCGGCTGGCCGAAGCGGCCGGGTTTGGCTTGATCAGACGGTGTTATCAGAGGCCTTGTTTGCAGCCGCATGAGGCGCAGGATACGTATTTGTATCGGTTGAAATGATGATGGAGCAGTCACTGGAACCGACCGCTAACCAAATCGCAGGCAAAAAAAAGCCCGCGGGAGGGCGGGCAAACCGTAGTTTCTTGAATGAGCGAGGGAAATGTACAGGTTGGAGGGAGGCGATGGGGTGAAGAAAAATTCATGTGGATAGATGGCTTCAGTCGTTCGTAGCTTCACCAAAGGTATGAAATGAAACTGCATTGTCTCGTATAAGTAACATTCAGCTTCAATTGTCACGTATACAGAACATCTCTACCCATTCAAAGCCCAAAAAAGGCACCTGCGATATTCTCGTAAGGTGCCTTTTTGTGTTGGGGGAGCGGCATTCGATCAACGAGCGCGATCACTCAGTGAAGAACGGGAGGCTCGCCCATGGCCACCGACGCGTTCGGATCAAGGTTATCCTTCGCTCGGTTGACCAAAAGCTCGGTCAGCATCGTCAACTGCTGAAGCGCCAGTGCCACATTGCGTTGTGGGCCTTCGAGTCGGTCGGCAAAGTCCAGCGTCATGACGTTGAGGGACGCCAGGGTTTCGCTGGCGTGAGCGAGCAGGGTGGGCATGTCGACGTCGGGGCGGACGCTGAAGATGTTCCTGTTCACGTTGCGCCGGCGGGCGCTGACAGCGCGCTCGGTGGTTTTGGGCTGTTGGGTTGGGTCGAGAGTTTCAGGCTGTGAAGTGGCCGTATTTTTCAGTGGGATTCGGGTGATCTTTTTCATAAGGGCGTTCCATTGGTTTGGGGATCCTTACGTAATTTCGGCTTGTTAAAACCATCCGCAGGGTCGCAGCGAAGGGTGAAGATTATCTTCCAGAAATGTTGTTCGCCAGTTCATGACAGTCGCTACGGGTTGCAGGAAAATTCCCAGGATGACGTGGTTCTAATCTGTCAGAGAAATCCTTTTTCACTACCCTGAGCAACCGCCGTGCCGTCTCAGCCGCTCAGTGTTGGTGCCTGTGATGGATATCGGGAAAGTGCGGATGACTGTGTTTGATGGGAGCGTGGTCGTGTAAATGGCTATGAGGTTCAGTGCCGTCCCACTCAAAGGCATGTTCATGTTGATGGTGTTCATCGTGAATATGCGGATGGTCATGTGTTTGCGGATCGTGTTGGTGCTCGTGAGAATGGCTTTCGGTCAGGTGTATCCAGACGCCAACCCCCATCAGGCCGGCAGCCACCCAAAACACCCACGTCACCGCTTCGCCTAACAACAGGATCGAAATAGCGGCCCCCAGGAACGGTGCAGTAGAGAAGTACGCACCTGTGCGCGCGGTGCCAAGCCCCCGCAAAGCCAAAACGAATAGCACCAGGCTAACGCCGTAGCCCAAAAAGCCTACCAGTAGCGTTGGCCCCAATAGAGACAATTCAGGGAGATGCATGCCAAGAGCTATCCCCAAAGCGCAGTTGACGACCCCGGCGACCAATCCTTTGATGCCAGCGATGAACAATGCATCCGATGCGGAAACCTTCCGGGTAAGGTTGTTATCGATGGCCCAACAGAAACAGGCAATCGCCACGGCGACCGGGCCAACCCAACCATGGATCCCTGCGGAAGTTTGAGGCCAACCCAAGAGCACGCCACCGGCAACGATTGCGATCATTCCAGCGACGATCCGCCGGTCGGCGTTCTCCTTGAACACCATCCAGGCAAGCAGGGCGGTCAACACCGCCTCAAGGTTTAGCAACAGCGAAGCAGTGGTAGCTGATGTGAGGGTAAGGCCAAACATTAAAGACACCGGCCCCAACACGCCGCCGAACGCGATAGCGCCAATGAGCCATGGCCATTCGGAAATGGTTAAACCGACAGGCTGCCAGCCGCGATCACGGATCAGCCGGGTGACCGTGAGACCCAAGCCACTTCCCAGGTAAAGCAAACCGGCGAGCAAGACGGGTGAAACGTTCAGCCCCAGGACCTTGGCAAGCGGTGTACTGGCACCAAACAGCGCTGCAGCACCCAAGGCGTATAAAACGCTTTTGTTCATCATCTGTTCCGTAGCAAAAGGCATGGTTGAGCAACACGATACTCGTCATGCATCGATAGCGCATTGAATCGAATCCACAAAAAAGGCACCTGCGATAGGCTCGTCAGGTGCCTTTTTGCGTTGGGGCGCGGCAACGATGTCCTGTGCCGGATTCGTTAAGACGCTGAAACCTGCCTCTGCAACCGCCGCCCCACCACATCCAGCAAATCGCAACCATCACGCAACGAAGTCACCAACACCCGCGCCAGCTCGCTGTAAACGCCTTCGTTCACAGCGAAACTCTCCAGCAACTGAGTCGCCGTGCGGATGCGGTAAGCCGCCGTTTCATGCAGCACATCCAGCGGCGCTTCGGTGTCGATCAGCAGCGACGCGATAGTGCAGTCGATGCCGGTGATCGGCATGTATCGATCCATGACAAAACCTCCATTCGATCAACGAGCGCGATTGCTCAGTGGCAGACGGGCTCGGCCGCCGGCAGGGGCGAGTCGAGATTATCCAGCGCTCGATTGATCAACATCTCGGCCAGCACCGCCAGTTGTTGCATCGCCAAGGCCACGTTGCGATGCGAGCCTTCGAGATGGTCAGCCAGATCGGTGGTCAGTTCATGGAAGCCGCTACGGGTTGCGGGAAATTTCCTAGGACGGTGAGTACGAATCTGTCAGGCAAAGAACTTCTCTCTATTACTTGCCCGTCAACTCACAACAATAATCTTCGAAACCAGCTCCGCGCTGTTCTTGGCCTGTAGCTTTCTCATTAGGCGTGCGCGATGGACTTCCACGGTTCTGTGGGAAATCGCCAGTTTTTTTGCCACTTCCTTGCAGGTCAGTCCATTGACGATGTGCATCGAGATTTCTCGTTCGCGGGGCGTGAGGTTTACCGTCGCGTAGTGCGGTCGGTCCATGCGTTCGAAGTGCCAGACCATCAGTTTGAACGGATCGTCCAGAGTCAGGGTATAGCCGTGGGACCTGGCCCAGAACACCTCGCCGTTTTTATGTTGCATGAAGCGTTCATCGGAGTAGGAGCCGCTCTGGCTGTTGAGCAACCAGTTCTGGCTGCGGTTGCCAATGGCCTTGTAGTCCGCCTGGGAGGGGTAGATCAGCAGGGTCAGATGACCCAGAAGCTCCTCGCGAGCGTAACCGAACAGCTCCAGAAATGCCTCGTTGCAGTCGAGCATCACGCGGTTGCCGGTGATGAGCTGCGGGGCGGGTGACACCTGGAACGCCAGACGTTCAAGGTCTTTGAGTTGCTTTGCGAAGACGGTCATTGGGCATCCTGCCTTGACTAACAATCCCTTACTAACGATACCGTGGGTCAGTGCGGTTACTTATGCGAGTACGTAGTTGTACGAACTAGCGAGTGATCCGGGCGGTAGGTCATTGTAATGAATACCTGATCCACGCACAGAAGAAAATCACCATGCCCCATTCCGTTTCCATCGTCGCTGCCGCTCACTCCCGTTTTGGTCGTCTGGACGGTTCTACGCTGGAAGACCTTATCGTGCAGGTTACCCGCGAAGCCCTGGCGGATGCCGCCATCGACGCCTCAGAAATCGACGCCCTGTTCCTCGGGCATTTCAATTCGGGGATGGTTGCGGATGGTTTTCCCGCTTCATTGATGCTGCAAGCCGACGCAGGCTTGCGCTTCAAGCCTGCCACCCGTTGTGAAAACGCCTGCGCCTCGGGCTCGGCGGCGATTCACGCGGGGATCAATGCGATCCTCTCAGGCTCTGCTGAGCTGGTGTTGATCGTGGGCGCCGAGAAGATGACTTCCAACTCTACAGCCGAGGTCACCAAGGCACTGGCCGGTGCCGGTTATCAGAACGACGCCCAAGAGGCCGGGCTCAGTTTTCCGCAGTTGTTCGGCCTGGCTGCGCAACAGTACCGTGACCGCTACCAGTGCCCGATGGCATCGATGGCCGCCATCGCCACCAAAAACCACTCCAACGCCATGGCCAATCCCTTGGCGCAGATGCACCGGGTCATGGATTTCGAACATTGCAACAATGTGTCCAAAACCAATCCGTATGTGGCGCAGGCGCTGCGTCTGACCGACTGTTCACTGATCAGCGATGGGGCTGCTGCCATTGTGCTGGCCTCGTCCAGGCGAGCCAGCCAGTTTCGCCGTGAGGTGCTGATTCGCTCGGTGGCTCAAGTCAACGATTTCCTGCCGATTGCCCAGCGTGACATCATCGCGTTTGAAGGTCCTCGGCGTGCGATCCATTCGGCTTTGCGCGGGGCTAATGTCACCTTGGGCGATCTGAGTTTTGCCGAGGTCCATGACTGTTTCACCATTGCCGAACTGCTGATCTACGAAGCCATGGGCCTGGCCCCCAAAGGCGAGGGGCACCGAGCGCTGGATGACGGTACTGTGCGGGCGGGCGGGCGTTTGCCGGTGAACCTGTCTGGCGGGCTCAAGGCCAAGGGGCATCCAGTGGGCGCCACGGGGGTATCGATGCACGCTATGGCCTTTTGGCAGTTGACGGGCGAGCCTGTCGGCCTGGCCGTGCCGAACCCCGAGTTCGGTCTGTTGTTCAATATGGGTGGCATGGCGGTCGCCAATTATGCCTCGGTGCTTCAGGCTCACAGGGCTTGAGCATGAACATTGCCAACTGGCTGAACGACGCCGGCCGACGCTGGCCAGAACGTCCTGCGTTATTTGAGGGGCAGCGGCAAGTCGCCGACTACGCCACGTTTGCCGCTCATGTCCGTAGTCGTGCCGCGCAGCTCATAGGCGAGCACGGCATTGCGCCCGGCGACCGTGTGGCACTGTTCATGAAGAACAGTTGCGAATACCTCGAATTACTCTATTGCATCTGGTGGATTGGCGCGGTCGCGGTGCCGATCAACTGCAAGCTGCACCCTGTTGAAGCTGGCTGGATCGCCAACGATGCGCAAGCCCGTCTGATCTTCACCGAGGGCGGTAAGGTGTTCCCGCCCGAGATGTTGCCGCAGGGCTGTCGTGAACTGAATGAAGCGGACAGTGTGGTGTGTGCTTCGTTCGATGCGACGACGTTGGAAGATCCTTGCTCTCGTGATGCCGATGACCTTGCCTGGCTGTTCTACACCTCCGGCACCACCGGGCGATCCAAGGGGGTGATGCTATCCCACGGCAACCTGACGGCCATGTCGCTGTGTTATCCGCTCGACGTTGATCCGGTCAGTCCGGATGATGCAGTGGTGTACGCGGCCCCGATGTCCCATGGCGCCGGCCTCTACAACTTTATCCATGTGCGTTGCGGGGCTCGCCATGTTGTCCCCGAATCCCGTGGTTTCAAGGCCGACGAGCTGTTCGAGCTGGCGAGCGGGCTGGGCGATCTCATGTTGTTCGCCGCGCCAACCATGGTCAAGCGCATGGTTGAACAGGCTCGGCGCCAAGGCTACGGCGGCGACGGGATCAAAACCATTGTCTACGGCGGCGCGCCGATGTACCTGAAGGATCTGCAAGAAGCGGTCGAGACCTTTGGCGCGCGGCTGGTGCAGATCTATGGTCAGGGGGAGAGCCCGATGACGATCAGCGCGTTGTCGCGTGAGTTGATCGCGGATCGAAACCGTCCCGACTGGGCGTCTCTGGCAGCTTCCGTGGGGCGGGCACATTCGTGTATGGAGATCAGGATTCTGAACCCTGAGCACCGGCCGTTGCCTCCCGGCCAGTCAGGGGAAATCGCCGTGCGTGGTCCCACCGTCATGCAAGGCTACTGGCGCAACGACGCGGCGACTCGCCAGACCTTGGTGGATGGCTGGCTGTTAACCGGCGACATTGGCTTTCTTGATCACGCGGGTTATCTGACGCTCACCGATCGCTCCAAGGATGTGATCATTTCCGGCGGCTGCAATGTGTACCCTCGGGAAGTAGAAGAGGTGTTGTCGCAGCACCCGGAAGTATTTGAAGTCTGTGTGGTTGGCGAGCCAGATGTGCAGTGGGGGGAAATGGTGGTAGCGTTCGTCGTTCCCCGTACAGCAGGATCGCTCGATGAATCTTTGCTCAACGCATGGTTCGTCGAACGCATGGCGTCATTCAAAAAACCGAAGAAGTACGTATTTTGCACGGAGCTGCCCAAGAACAGTTACGGCAAGATCCTCAAGACCGAGCTGCGCCTCTGGTTGAAGGAGGTCGCGAACGGCACTGCAGTTCCCTGAGTTGTGTTTCCCATGGATAAAATCAGACAGGAGTCCCTCACGTGGGCATTCAACAGAAAAACCCGGCCCGGCAACGGCGTCGGGCGTTTATCGGTGCAACGTCCGGCCACCTGATCGAGTGGTACGACTACGGCGTCTATGGTTTTCTCGCCGTCTATATCGGCAAGGCGTTCTTCGTCTCTGATGACCCGACTACCAGCCTGCTCGCCAGTTTTGCGGCTTTTGCCTTGAGCTTTTTCATCCGGCCTCTGGGAGGGCTGTTCTTCGGTCCGCTGGCGGACAAGATCGGTCGGCGCAAAACCCTGATCACCGTACTGGTGATGATGGCCGGTTCGACCTTCTTGCTGGGGTTGCTGCCGACCTATGCCTCGATAGGGATTGCAGCGCCGATCATTCTGGTGTTGATCCGCTGTGTACAGGGCTTCTCGGCCGGCGGCGAAATCGGCACCATCACCAGCTTCATCTCCGAGTACGCCGGGCCTGGGCGACGCGGCTTCGCCACATGCTGGTTGATGGTAACGGCGGTGCTCGGACTGTTACTGGGCGGTGCCGTGGCCAACGGCATGACTTGGGTCATGGGCGCTGACCTGATGCAAGCCTGGGGTTGGCGCATTCCGTTTTTGATTGCGGCGCCTCTGGGCCTGATCTCGATGTACATTCGCCTGAAGCTTGAAGACAGTCCCGAGTTCCTGGCATTGCAGCGCGCGGGGGAAACCTCCAAGGCGCCTCTGCGAGAAGTCTGGCAGTGGAAACGGGCGATTGCCCTGGTGTTCTTCATCATTACTCTGCACAGCTCGATCTTCTATCTGGTGCTGACCTTTGTCTCGACCTACATGTCGAGCATTCTCAAGTTCGACAGCGGCACGACCTTGCTCTACGTCTTCGTTGCCAGCTTATCGGCCGCAGTCGTCATGCCATTTGGCGGTGCGTTCACGGATAGAAACGGGCGTAAGCCGTTTCTGTTGGTGGTCGGCACCCTGGCCACCCTGGCGATGTACTGGCTCTTCAAATCGGCCCCCACGGCGACGCCTGCTTCGTTTATCTACCCGTTGATGTCGGTGGCCATCCTGTTCGGCCTGTATGCCTCGTCGACTTATGCATTAATGAGCGAGTTGTTGCCCACCCGAATCCGCTCCACCGGTATCGCGGTGGCGTACAACATTCCGGTGGCGGTATTCGGTGGTAGCGCACCGTTGATTTCTACCTGGCTGATCAAGGTGACCGGAGACATTACGTCGCCCTGGTACTTTTACATAGGCACGGGGGTGGTGTCGTTGATTGCGCTGGTGCTGTTACGCAAGGAGGATTTTGTCGCCTGTGCAAGTCCCGTCGAGGTGCCGGGCGTTGGGCGAGCTGATATGGCGTTGGCCCCCGCGCCTTGAGCATGCACGCGATAGACAAAACCCCAGATGCAACAAGGCCCGCGCAAGACGGGCTTTGTTAATGCTTGAGGATAGGCTCGCACAAGAGGGGCGAACCAGATTTCATTGATGGATTTCAGGCACAAAAAAAGACGTCCGTGGACGTCTTTTTTCGTTGAAGTGGTGGGCCGGGGTAATTTGAATTGGTTCTGTAAGTTGTTGATTTATAACATTTATAATTATTTTTATTTTTAGTTGGAATACCAATTGGAATACTGCACTCCAACCGTGATTGGCAGTGAACTGCTCATAGCTGCCAGTGGCGACAGGCAAAAATCGGCCACAAGCTGCCGTCCAGGCGGATCACTACCATGCGGCACGGTTTAGCTTGAGCTGCCCGCGGCTTCAGCTTTGTGATAGCAGCTCAGGGCATCGCTAGCCTGCTACATCAGAGGCTCGCCTGCTTCGATCATCCCCTGTAGGGTCCGCTTCATTGATGCTTACCTCGTGATAGTCAGGCCAGCCCAGTGAGACGGTGACTTGCCTGCACGAACCGACACTCCAACGGATAGGACACATGACAACAGCAGAGAATGGCGGCTCTATCTTCATCTCGTACGCCTGGGGCGCAGGACTCAAAAAAAAGGAGTGGGTTCAACGCGGTTACCGACTCCCCCTTAGCTTTTGCCCGCCGGCATGCCCTCTCCGAGCCCGAGCGGCTGACGTTGATGTATTGTATCGACCGCTTGGATTTTGAATTTTTCGGGATAACGCGGGTTGCTTATGGCACCTCTTAATGGGCCTCATTTAAGGGATGGAGGTGTCTAGAAACTAGGGACGATTCAGCAGAATTTTAATGCTTACTCAGCGTCTATGAGGTGTCTGATCTGATCGACCACTCTGATCAGCGAAAGCTTGTCCTCTTTTCGGATAGCTTCAGATAACAAACGATCAGCAACCATCATCGACTGATGGACTTCCTTACGTAGCTCTTCCCCCTGAAGAGTAAGGAACACTAAGGTTTGACGTCGGTTCGACGGTAGCACTTCTCGTCTGATCAGGCTGCTGCCCTCCATGCGCTTTAGCAGCCCGGACACTGCCGAGATGTCTATTTCAAGCTGATGCGCAATATCTCCCACCAGAATGCCCTTATCCGTTTGGCAAAGCTCCAGAAGGTAGCTCTGCTGTGCGGATATACCTTCAGGCAGGTACTTTCTATAGAACTCAGAAATGCCTCGCCATCCACGATAGAAGTTGAAGCAAAACAGGTTGCGTAGTACGGGTTCAGCATTGCTGTTACGTGCCACTATTCGTACCTCTGAATGCAGTGGGCGATCGAGCAAAACGCGTTCAGGCTGGCCTCATGCCCTGAAAACCATCCTGTAGTTTGTTGTTGCCACGCGTAAAGCAGGGCAGAGCTAAAAACGGGCTGCCGGTATGATCAAAACGCATAGGATAGCCCAACGGACAGGTACCTTGCTCGGTACATACCGCCGCTGTTGAGCAGCAGACTCAGTTGCTCATCAAGGCGCCGGCTGCCCTGAACTTTCAGACCCCATAAGCCACTTTGGCGATCCCTCACGGTGGATACCAGCAGGTTGGTGTCCGCGACGTCGTTGGCAATCCATCGGACTCCCAGCATCTCGCCGCATGACGCAATGATGCTGTCGCATCGGGTGTCGGTCAGGTGCTCGTACAGCAGGGATAGGTCACTGGCACCATTGAAGGCCGACACCCAGGTATATTCGAAGCCCGAGACACTGGCCCGATCAACCCCGTACTCACTGTCCTGAAGCAACGCTTCAAGCTTCAACAGCCAGGCGCCCAGGGTGACTTGAGTGTCGACGGCGAGCCTGTCCACTTCAGGGTACGCCGGGTCGAAACTGGAAGGTGAGTGCCCCGCGTAGGGGTCGCGGCTGTGACCCCGAAAGTAACTGAGGCCAATATCCGCAGGGCCGGCTACCTGAGTGGCGCGCACGGCAAAGTCGGTCTGGCCGGAGCAGCGTAGTGGCGTGAAGAGGTTCTGCTCATAGGCAGGGTCCTGCGCGCCATGTTCACCGAAGATCAGCGCGTCCGGACGCTCGCGATAGCAGGGTAGGACATACAGCGTCATGTTCTGCCCCAGGCCGCGATAGCCCACCGAGGCCATAGGTTGTGAGAGGCGAGCGTCTCCATCTGGGTCGAACCTGAGGTCAACCTGATTCACCACGTCGACCAGATGCCGGGACTCGGTGACCCCCCAAAACACCCGGCTTAGTCCGACCCCCAGTTGCCAAGGCCCCGGTCGGTAGGACAACGAAAACTCGCGCAGGTCCGCGGCGTCGTATCGGTCCAGCCCCGCCCACTGTAATTCCACCTCCATGTCCAACGACATCTGCTCGAGCAGTGGTTCATGGCGATCCCACTTGAACTGCAGACCTGCAAAAGACGTGCGCGCCGGCTCGTAGCCATTACCCTGGAATGTCAGCTTGTACTGCTCCTCTGTGCTGCTTGCGCAGGGGCTCAAGGTGATTGTCAGGCAAGCCAGCAGCAGTCCTCGGCTAAATCGCGACAGTGGATATGCCATGAGCTACGCGCCTGGTCAGAGAAGTCTTCAGGCCATTGCGAGTCCGTAGAACGAATGCCGGTTCAATTTCAGGCAAGTGTTCCGGGCGCACATTGAGCTCGTAGTTTGTCAGCACCTGCCGGAGCAGCGCCTTCAATTGCAAGTGTGCCAAGCCGATGCCAATGCACTTCATCCGTCCGCCGCCAAAGGGAAAGAAGGCGTACTTGGGACGGCTGGGCGCCGTCGCCGCAAAATGCTCGGGATGGTAGTCCAGAGGCCGCTCCCAGAAGGATGGGTCACGGTGAGTCACCCAAGGACTCATGATGATGTTGGTGCCTCCCGGCACCCGTTGGCCACCGAGTACGCATGGTTGGGCGGCTTTGCGATCGATTAGCCACAGCGGTGGCGACAGGCGCATGGATTCGTTAAAGCATTGTTCCAGCACGGGCGTGTCTTTCAGGTCGAGCCGGCTGCTGGTGGCGACTGAATTCAATTCATCGCGTACCGCCTGCTGCCAGCTCGGGTATTTGGCAAGATCGCCCAAGGTCCACATCATGGCTGAGGCGACGGTGTCGAAGCCGGCCAGGAACACGCCCATGATTTCCCGCAGGATGTGCTGATCATCGAGGGCCTGGCCTTGTTCATCGCGGTAGTCGATCAAGTCGCCAAGGAAACCGCCAGCGGCTGCGTCGGTACTGCTGCGATGCTGGGCAATGATTTCCAGCAGGACCGTGGCGATTTGCCCGGCGGCGTTGTGCAGCCGGCGGTTGTTCGGCGTCGGCAACCAATCGGGAAGCGGAACCGGCGAGGACAGACGGATATTCATGTAGCGCAGGCTCAGGGTCCAGCCGTGCGAGATGCGCGCAATAGCCTGGGCGCCGATGCGGTGTCCGAAGAGAAACTGGGTCAGCACGTCCATGGCGTACTCGACCATTTCGTGTTGCAGGTCGATGTCGCCGTTGTGGTCCACGCGATTGGACCAGTCGGCCACGCGTTCGTGAGCCAGGGCGTCGACATTCAGCGCGAGCTCACGCAGGCGCGGCAGGGCAAACGACGGGATGACCGCCTTGCGCTGCTCCTTCCACTTCTGGCCGTCGGCGATGATCATGCTGCCACCCGCCAGGGGGCCGAAGGCCGCGGCGATATCGCTGCGACCGAAGTTTTCGCCCTGGAAAATGGTATCGAGATCGGCCGGGTCGAAGGCCAGGCAGAAGGAAGCCCCAAAACCGACGGGCAATCGTACGAGGGTACCGTAGCGCTGCCGACACTCGTTCAAGAGTGCCAGCGGTTCGTTACGAAACCGCTCAGAACAGCCGAAAAGCATATGCCCGCGAGGGCCTGGCGCAAAAGCGTTCATCCTATCGTCCTTGATTGCAGCTTTAGGCGGCTTGGATCGGTGCCATGGCGAAGGCGCCACCGAATACCGCGCTGGAAGCCGCAGTCCGATTGCGGTAGTCGGGGTCTTGCATCAGTTGGCCCACGGCGTCCGCCGACGGGAATTCGATGATCTCGAAGCCGTCGAAGGACCACTGCTCACCACGTTCTGTGACAGCGCTGATCACCACGTGCCCACCGTGGCGGGTTAGGGCTGGTTCGCGGTCGGCGACATACTTGGCCAGGGCATCGGCGTTGTCTGAGGCATTAGGTGCCTGGAACTGAAAGGCCACCAGCATGGTGGGGCCCTGGACTTCGGCCCAGCGCGCGAGATCCTGTTTGACGCCTGTCACGTGAACCCCCGGTTGCCCGTCCGCCGCAGGGGAAAGTTGCAGGCGACGCACTTCCAGTTCCCCAAACATCGGTTGGGAAACCCGACCGTCCAGCACTACAGCCGATGCCGCGGTGGGCTGATTTGCTTCGCTGATTACGTTCAGCTTCATGTCTTGCTCCTTTATATGACGT
The DNA here is from genome assembly GCF_058798795.1 of Pseudomonas sp. GW822-FHT07A10. NCBI lineage: Bacteria > Pseudomonadati > Pseudomonadota > Gammaproteobacteria > Pseudomonadales > Pseudomonadaceae > Pseudomonas > Pseudomonas sp. GW822-FHT07A10. The sequence continues at coordinate 253,874 of NZ_JBXAKV010000007.1, read as the reverse complement.
CATATTTGACGTAAAAAAACTACAAGCTAAATGTTTGCACGTCAACTGTTGACGTAAAAGATGTTGTTCTATAGCTTGCGCACCGTCGATCACATGGCCCTTTTGGAACGGATGTCAAAATGATGAGAACGATAGTGTCAGGTGTAGTGCGCTTGCGATGGGGGTTCCTGCTGCTGTTTCTAGGGCTGGCATATCTGGCCAGCCTAGGGCAGAGCCGACTCGGCTTCAGTACCGATTACCGGGTGTATCTTGCCCCGGACAATCCGGAGCTGATGGCGCAGGAGCAGATGCAGGCGACCTTTGACCGGTCGGACAACCTGTTCATTGTGGTGGCGCCGGAGTCGGGCGACGTGTTCAGCCAGTCGTCCCTTGAAGCGCAGCAATGGATCACCCAGCGCGCCTGGCAGACACCTTATTCGGTGCGGGTGGATTCCCTCAGCAACTTCCAGAATATCGACGCCGACGCGGACAACATCCAGGTCGCCGATCTGGTGCGTAATGCCGCTGCCCTGAACGAACAGCAGCGTCAGCGGGTCCGCACCATCGCCTTGTCAGAGCCGCAGCTGGTGGGCCGCTTGGTGTCCAAAGCCGGCAGCGTCGCCGCGGTCAATGTGGTGTATCACCTGGCCGGGGTTTCTCCTTATGAGAATAGCGAGGTGGTGAGCTTCGCCCGTCAGCTGGCGGAGGAGGCGCAAGCCAAGTTTCCCGGGATCAAAGTGCACCTGACGGGCATGGCGATGTACAACAACGCCTTCCTAGAAGCCGCCTTGGGTGACGCCGCCAACCTGACCCCTTGGGTCTATCTGGTGATCCTGATCGCCGCGCTGATCATGCTGCGCAGCGTGCTGGCCACGGTGGCAGCGGTGGCGGTGGTGTATCTGGCCATGACCAGCGCCGAGGGCATCGCGGGCTGGCTGGGCATGAGCCTGACGTCGCTCTCGGCGTCTGCGCCGCTGGTGATTCTGATGATCGCCGTGGCGGACTCGGTGCATGTGCTGTCGGTCACCCTGATGCATCTGCGTAAGGGTGCTACCCGGTTGGATGCATTGCGTGAAGCGCTGCACGAAACCCTTGTGCCGGTCACCGTGACCAGTCTGACCACCGCGGTGGCTTTCCTGTCCCTGAACTTCAGCGAGATCCCGCCTTTCCGTGACCTGGGCAACATCGTCTCGATCGGCATCGCCCTGGCCTGGTTGTTCACCCTGTTTCTGCTGCCGGGCCTGGTTGCGCTGCTGCCACTCAAGCCCAGCGCCAAAGGTGATCCGCTTGAACATGCAATGACCCGCTTCGGCACTTGGGTACAATCACGCTCGCGGATGTTGATGTGGCTAAGCATCCCTGTAGTAGTGGTGCTGGCCTCGTTGGCCGGGCGCAATGAGCTCAATGACCAGTATCTGCGCTGGTTCAGCCCGGAGACTGCTTTCCGGCAGGCCAATGACTACACCGAGCAGAACCTCACCGGTCTTTACACCATCGAGTATGCGCTCAAGTCCAAATCAAGCAGCGGCGTGAATGACCCGGTCTTTCTGGCTCAGGTGGAAGCCTATACCACTTGGTTGCGCCAACAGTCGGAAGTCGCCCATGTCAGTTCGCTCTCGGACGTGGTCAAGCGAGTCAACCGTAGCCTGACCACTGGCACCGAGGATGCTTATCGGCTGCCGGAAAGCACCGAAGTGGCGGCGCAGAGCCTGCTGCTGTACGAGCAGTCCTTACCTTATGGCCTTGACCTGAACAACCAGATCGATGTCAGCCGCACGGTCACCCGGAGCGTGGTGGCCCTGCACGAACTGAGTACCCGGCAGATGCTCGACTTCGAGCGTCGCTCGATGTCGTGGCTGGCCAGCAACGCGCCGGGAATCGAAGCCAAGGCCGCCAGCACCACATTGATCTTCGCCCACATCGGCCAGCGCAATATCGAGAGCATGATGTGGGGGATCATCGCCTCGGCGGCGGTGGTTGCGTTCTTGCTGATGCTGCTGTTCCGCTCCTGGAAACTGGGCCTGCTGTCCATGGTGCCGAACGTAATTCCGGCAGCCATGGCCCTGGGTATCTGGTGGCTCTGCGTTGGGCAGGTTGGGTTCTCGGTGGCCATCGTCGCCTCCATGACCCTGGGGGTGGTGGTCGATGACACCATCCACTTTATGTACGCGGTGTTGCAGCGGGTCAAGTCCCACGGCCAGACGGTGGGTGAAGCGGTTGTCGAGGCTTTCACCAGCACGGCCCCGGCCTTGTTGGTGACCTCGCTGACCTTGACGGCCGGGTTCCTGGTCCAGGCAACATCCGAGTTCGCCTTGAACCAGGAAATGGGGCTGATGACCGCCCTGACATTAGTGATTGCTCTGCTGGCGGATTTTTTCCTGCTGCCAGGGTTGCTTGAACTGACATTGGAGAAGAAGCGTGAAAGGACTGAAGAGCGTGAAGTACCTGGCGATGCTGTTCTGCCTCGTTGAGATGAGCGTGGCCGTGGCGGATGAGAAAGGTCAGGAGATCGCCAGGCAGGCGGACCAGCACAACATCGGCTGGAAGGACATGTCGGCGGATCTGCAAATGGAATTGCGTAATGCCTACGGCGCGATAAGTACCCGTGAGTTGGCGGTGCAGTTTTTTGAAGTGCATGCCGATGGCGACAAGAGCCTGGTGCGTTTTCTGAGTCCGGCGGACGTGCGTGGCACTACTTTACTGACCCACGCCCATAGCCTGACCTCGGATGATCAGTGGCAGTTTTTCCCGTCGCTGCGTCGGGTCAAACGGATTGCTTCGGAGAACAAGTCAGGCCCATTTATGGGCAGTGAGTTCGCCTACGAGGACATGGCCAGTTGGGAACTCGATAAGTATCAGTACCAGTATCTGGGGGACGAGGTAGTCGATGGGTTGGACGCGTACAAGCTGGAAATGACCCCAGCTTACCCGCGTTCCGGCTACACCCGTCAGGTCACCTGGCTCGACAAACAGTATTACCGGCCGCTCAAGGTCGAATACTACGACCGCAAGAATGCGCTGCTCAAAACCCAGACCTACAGCGGTTATGGTGTTTACCTGGACCGCTACTGGCGGGCCAGCGAGATGCGAATGGTCAACCACCAGACCGGCAAACAGACCTGGATGCGCTGGAGCAACTACCGCTTTGGCAATGGCTACAACGAGCTGACATTTGATAAGAGCAGCCTCGACGCTCAGCGTTGACTCAAGGGAGATGTCATGGACTTCAAGGATTACTTCGATCATCCGCTCGGCGTCGAGTTGGGCGGTCGCGCTGCCGCGCTGCTAGCGAGCTTCGATCAGCAGCGCTACAGCGCGTCGTTGCCTGCGGACCTGCGACCGCTGGAGATGAAGGCCCGGGTCAAGGCCATGGCCAACGCCCTCTGGGATGGTTTGGGCCTGGAGTTTGTGCCGGCGGCCCAGGTACTGGTTAGCATGCTTGACCCGATCCCCGGGACCCGCTTTGGTCGCATGACCGGGTTCCCGGTGTGGGTGATCGCCGATATTTTCGAAACCCGCGGTCTTGAGCACTTTGAGCCCGCCATGCAGGCGATCAAGAAGGTGACTCAGCACTTCACCGGCGAGTTCGCCATCCGGCCTTATCTGGATGCCTACCTGGAGCCTACATTGCAGGTGCTGGCCGGCTGGGTCAGCGATGACAGCCCCGACGTGCGCAGGTTGGTTTCGGAGGGCACGCGTCCGCGCCTGCCGTGGGCCTCCCGGGTCCCGAGCCTGTTGGTTGACCCAGCACCGGTCCTGGCCCTACTGGAGCGTCTGCGCAATGATCGCAGCGAGTATGTACGCCGCTCGGTGGCCAACAACCTCAATGACATCAGCAAGGACCATCCCAGCGCCGTGCTCGATGTGCTGGAGCGTTGGCAGGTCGAGGAGCGTGGGCCGCACACCGATTGGGTCATCCGCCATTCGCTGCGTACCCTGGCGCGGCGCGGTGACAGCCGTGCGCTGGAGCTGCTTGGGTATTCCACGGCCGCGCCGGTGCAGGTCAAGCGCTTCCAGGTCGGACCTTCGCAGATCAAGCCTGGGGAGCGTATTTCCCTGGATTGCGATATCCAGATCGACAGCACCTGCGAGCATGGGCTGATGGTCGACTACGCGATTCTCGCACCGGGTGCCCGAGGCCAGATCAACCGCCGGGTGTTCAAGTGGAGCAAGCGCCAGAAGCTGGTCAAGGGTTCGGTGAAGCTGCAGCGCGATCACAGTATCGAAAGCAGTTCGCTGAGAAGTTACTACCCTGGCGCACACGAGGTGCATCTGATCATCAACGGGCAAGTCGTGGCCCAAGGCTCTTTCGAGCTGGGCGTTTAATCACTACATCAGTTGGACAGGGAGGTTGATATGGCAGTACCACCAATGGCCGGGAAGGTCCTGGATCCCGTGAGCCTGGCGCTCTATGGCTTCATGGGCAGCGCAATTCTACTGCAGGGGCATCGACTAGGGGTTTTCCAGGCCCTTGCCAGCGCTGACGTGGGCCCCGGGGCAGACGCTCTGGCACAAACCCTGGCGCTGGATGGCTCCACACTGGAGCGGTTTTTGCGCGGCGCGGTTGCTTGGGGGCTGGTCGAGGAGCAAGCGGGTGGCTATCGACTGTCGGCGTCCGCCCGTGGCGCGCTGGATCCTCAGTCGTCGCGGTATCTGGGGCCTTTGCTCGAACACTTCGACAGCAACACTCTGCCGCTGTTTCGCCACCTTGGCGATGCCGTGGGCAGCGGCCAGGCACAATGGTCGAAACTGGCGCAAGACGCGTCGGCACCCTTCGATTACCTGCTGGCCGAGGACCGTGGCGCGGCGTTCCATGATGCGATGTGGAACCTCAGCCGCGAGCCTTCAGCAGAGTTGGTGAAGCTGGGGGTGCTGGGCGACGCGTCGAGCCTGGTCGACTTGGGGGGCGGCATTGGTACCTTCGCCATCGCCGCTGCACAACAGCATGCCGAGCTCAGGGCGGTGGTGTTCGACCTGCCCGCCGTGGAGCCCCATTGCCTGGCGCGGATCAGCGGGGTGGGGCTGGCCTCAAGGGTCAGCTTTGCGCCGGGTGACTTCTGGTCCGGTGAGCTGCCCCACGCGGATGCCTACTCACTGGGGTTCATTCTCTCTGACTGGAATGACGAGCAATCTCTGCAGCTGCTGCGCCGGGTTCGCCAGACGCTGAATCCCGGAGGGCGAGTTCTGGTACTCGATCGCTTGTTGGAAGCGTCAGGTGCCGAGCCGTTTGCCGCGGTCATGCAGGACCTGGCGATGCTCCTGGAAACCGGCGGGCAACATCGCACGGCGGCTCAGTTTCAGGCGCTGTTGCATGAAGCTGGTTTTACTCGCACCCAAGTGATCAGATCCAACGGTGAGAAACATGCGGTCATTGGATATCTATAACTCCAAGCCGGTTTAACTTTGATGTAAGTCCGTGGCTATCAGGCCAGTTTTACTGTTGATCTGCCCAACTCATTAATTCCGCACCGTAACAGCGTGGACGTCTACGTGCGCGCTGTTCTGGTCAATAAGTGAAACATAAGGAGAGCTTCAAATGTCCGCTGAGAAGACGTATGGATACTTGGTTGTTGGCGCTGGCCCGGGAGGGCTGCAGGCCGGTTATTGCTTACAGCAACAAGGGCGTGATTATCTGATTGTTGAGAGCGGTGGTCGCGCGGGCACATCATTTGAGCGATTTCCGCGGCATAGAAAGTTGATCTCAATAAATAAAGTTCATACCGGTTATTCTGATCCTGAAATTAACTTGCGTTGGGATTGGAACTCGCTGTTAAGCAGCGAAAGCACCGCGGCACGGTTCACCGACTACAGCCAGCGCTATTTTCCCGATGCCGATGACATGCCGCGTTATTTGGACGGTTTTGCCAAAGAGCATCAGCTTAATGTGCGTACCGATAGCTCAGTAGTGAACGTACGTCGTGACCAGGACTTTATCGTCACCTTGTCCACGGGCGAGGAGCTGCGGGCCCGTGTGCTGATCGTCGCCACCGGCGTGCAACTGCCTTGGCTGCCGGACATCGAGGGGATCGAGCACGTCGAGCACTATGTCGATATGGACATCGACCCGGTGCCGTTGACCAACAAGAAAGTGCTGATCCTGGGCAAGGGCAACTCGGGCTTCGAGACCGCCGACGCACTGATCGAGCATGCGGCGATGATCCATGTGGCGAGCCCAAATCCATTGCGTATGGCCTGGTCGACTCACTACGTCGGGCATGTGCGGGCGGTCAACAACAACCTGCTCGACACGTACCAGCTTAAATCGCAGAACGCGATTCTCGACGCTAAACTGCATCGCATCGAGCGTGAGGGTGACAAGTTCAAGGCCTACTTCAGCTACGAGCACGCCGAGGGTGAGCAGGAAGTCATCGAATACGATCGCGTTATTGCCTGTACCGGCTTTCGCTTTGATGATTCGATGTTCGACGAGTCTTGCCGCCCTGAGCTGTGCTCCATGGGCCGATTGCCCGCGCAGCAGGTGGATTGGCAGTCAAAGAATATTCCAGACCTTTACTTTGCCGGCACCTTGATGCAGTACCTCGACTACAAGAAGTACATGTCGGGGTTCATTCACGGTTTCCGTTACAACGTGCGCACTCTGTGCCAGTTGCTGTTGGAGCGCTACGACGGAGTCGCCCTGCCGCAGGCTACCCATGAGTTGCAGGTGGCGCCGGCATGCGAGCGCATCATCGAGCGGGTCAATCAGTCCTCGGCCCTCTGGCAGCAACCAGGCTTCCTGCAAGATGTGATGCTGATAGACCGGCAACAACAGCGCTTGAAATGGCATCTTGAATTGCCCCAGGACTACGTCGCACAACGCTTTGCCGCTGATGAGTACATGACACTGACCTTGGAGTTTGGTCAGCGCAAGTTTGACAACCCTTTCAATGTTTCGCGTATTGCCAGAGAGAACGTCAAACGCGCCGAAGATTCAAACTTTCTACACCCGATTATCCGGCATTACCACGGCGGAGAGTTGCTGGCGGAACATCACATTATTGAAGACTTGGCCGCTGAGTGGCGCGAAGCGGAACACATCGAACCACTATCGGAGTTCCTGCGGCAGCAATTGCTAGTAGAGCAAATCGCTCCAGTTTTTGAAGCTCCGAAACTGTGGAACGTGATTTCGACATTTTAAAAGGATTTAATAATGAACTTCGTAGACTTTCATATTCATGCTGGAAGATTCTCGCTGCTGCGTGACGACATTCAAGGGCTATTGACCAAATTTCCTTTTGAGGAAGGGGTCGATGTTCGTGAGATATTTTCCAATCCATTGGCGTTGAAGGCTTATCTTCAAGAGCGCGGGATGGCACGTGCGGTGATCCTCGCAGAGTGCGGGCCGGGGACCAACTTTTCCATCGACAGCCAGTTGATTCTGGACTTCTGCGGCAGCGATCCTTTCTTTGTACCGTTCGGCAATATCAATCCGCTGCACCACGCTGATCCACTCCAAGAGTGGCACAAGGATTTCGAGCGGGGGATCAAGGGCTACAAGTTCTACCCCGCCGACCATGGGTTTGATCCGTACCTCGACTCGATGATGGCGGTCTATGAAATGTGTGCTGAAGTCGGCCAGCCCATCATGTTCCACACCGGCCTGACTGCGCAGCGCGACACCGAGCAGAAGTTCATCCGGCCTGGGGATTTTCGCCGCCTGGTAGAAACCTTCCCACGGCTCAAGGTGATCTTTGCACACGGCGGCAAGCCGACCTGGTACGACGAGGCGCTTGAGATGGCCTGTCGTTATCCGGGGGTGTACCTGGATACCGCCCTGGTCCCGCCTGAGGTGCTGGTGGACTGGCTGCACGAGCGTCCGGCGGTGCACAGCAAAGTACTTTTCGGCTCCGATCTGCCGGTGTGCGGTAGCTACTCGGCGGTGTGCCAGAAGATTCTCGGCGCCGGCCTTGATCGCGAACTGCTGCAAGCGGTGCTCAGTGGAAACGCCAATCAAGTGTTGGCCGGATAAGGGGAACTCCATGTACGAGGCCTATTATCCGCTGACCTATTACTTCTACCCACTGCTGGGGGACGCTGTACATCAGCGTCTGCCCCAGGTCTTCGAGCGTCCGGTGGCCGCAGGGGTGGAAACCCTGCTCTATGTGCATATTCCGTACTGCCAGGACATGTGTAGGTTCTGCCCGTTTCATGTGCGGGTCGACAAGGACACCGCTGTCTATGAGCGCTACACCAACGCCCTGTGCCAGGACATCCGCACTGAGGCGGCCAGCGTGCGTGGCCGCTCCAGCGAACTGCGGGCTGTGTATTTCGGTGGCGGCTCGCCTTCGGTGCTGTCGCCCGAGCAACTGCAGCGAATTTTCAACACTATCAGAGAGAGTTTCAGCCTCAGCGCCGATGCCGAGATTTCCTTTGAAGGCGAGCCCAAGACCTTGGGCGATCCCTACCGGCTCGAGGTACTCAAGAACGAAGGCGTGCAGCGCATCAGCTTCGGCCTGCAGACTTACGATCCGAAGTTGCGCAAGCACTTCAACATCGCCGCCACCCTAGACGATGTGGCCAATGTCCGCGAGCAGGGACGGCGTTTCGGCTTCGACGAAATCAATGTCGACATGATGTACAACCTGCCGGGCCAGACCTTGGCCTCCCTAGACCGTGATCTGACACGGCTGATCGACGACGGTTTTGACAGCGTCGATTACTACAATCTGCACTACTTCGCGTTCCCGCCGAAGTTCAAGCGCCAGATGGACGAGGGCAGCATTCCAGCCAAGCCTTCGGAGAAAATTATGCTCGCGCTGTTCGAGCAGTTGCGCCACCGCTTGGCCGAGGCTGGCTATGCCAATGTCGCCGATCAGATTTACACCCGTAAGGCGAAGGTCTGTGAGTACTTCCGCCTGCTGTGGGGCGGTGGCAATGGTGAGCATCGTGCCGAGACACTGGCCGTAGGCTCCTCGGCTCGAGGTTATGTGGACGGCTTCAGCTACATGAAGCACAGCAACGTCAACAAGTATATGGACGCCATCGAACAGGGGCTGCCGAGCATCGAGAAAAGCTCGGTGGCGCTGGACCGTCCGGAGAACCGTGGTGCGGTGATGTTTCCCAAGTTCCTACGCCTGGACAAGTCCAGCGAGCGTGCGTTGGCCACGGTCAATCCCGAGCTTATCGCCAGCTGGATCGAACATGGCCTGCTCTCGGAGACCGCGGATGCGTTCGAGGTGTCCCAACGTGGTCGTCTGTGGACCAACAACATGACCACCGACTTGTTCGAAGCCACCCAGCGGCAGGTTGGCGGGCAGGTGCTGACGGTACTGGAGCACAAGCCGGGTGCTCGGACGGGCTCATTCTAAGGAGGGATATTATGTCAGCACATCGTATTGGCGTTATTCATGCCTATCCCAGCCGGAGACTGCTGGATTGTCTGGGCTCCGCGGGTTATCGGGTGGTGTTGATCGGCAACGGACGGTCTCTGGCTGAGCACCCTGCGGTCGAGGCCGTACTGCAGGTGCCCCTGTGGCCGACTGATGCTCTGTTTAGTGCCGTGGCCGAGTACCACGCGGCGCATCCTTTCAGTGCCCTGCTGCCTGTCAATGAGGGCGCGGTAGTGGCAACCGCGCAGTTGTCCGAATGTCTGGGCCTGCCGGGCATGTCGGTGGCCACTGCTGTCTGCAGTCGCAATAAGTACTTGGCCACGCTGTTGTGGGAAGCACAGGGCGTACCGGTGCCGGCGACGCTGCCGTTGACCCTGGAAACCCCGTGGGAGCAGGTCTGCCAGCGGTTAGGGTCACGGGTGGTGGTCAAGCTTAGCGACTCGATGAACAGCCAGGGAGTGATTGCGGTCAGTGATGCATATCAGTACCGGCAAGCCCTTGCGGCACTGCATGAGCTGATCCAGCAGACCACCGATGTCGATCCCCTCAAGGACCGCAATCGCTTTGCCTACGGTCACAGCAGCCTTCAATTGATTGCCCAGAGCTTTTGCGAAGGGCGGGAGGTCAGCGTCGATCTGTTGCTGCGGCCCGACGGCACGGATCAGGTCCTGGCGGTGCTGGAGAAAGAAGGCGGGCAAGGGCCTTACTTTGCTGAATCGGCTTCTGTCTGGCCCACCTCGCTGGAGGCCGAACAGGAGCATTCGATTGGTCAGCTTGCGCTGCGCGCTGCGCGGGCGCTAGGTCTGACCCAGGGCGCCGCACACGTCGAAATCCGCTATCAGCATGGCGTGCCCCGGGTACTTGAAGCGGGGTTGCGTCCTGGCGGCGGCTTCACCGCGCAGACCATCGAGCTGTTGAGCGGGGTCGACGTTTATGCCGCTCAGGTCCGCCTACTTCTGGAACAGGTGCCATTGCCCACGGCGGTGGGTAAGTGTGGTGCGGTGCTGTTTGGTGGTGTGGTGATCGAAGCCAGCGGGACCTTGCTCGCTGTCGAAGGCATGCAGGTCTTTGAGCAACTGGCGGAGTTGCGCGAGCTGGTAGTGCTCGCCCGTCCCGGTGATTGGGTGCAGTCCATGCCCGACTCTGCTCAGCCCCATTACTGTTACTACCTTCTGACGGGAGAGAGTCGTGAGGCATTGCTGGAGATTCACCAAGGTATTCAGCAGCAGGTTCGGTTGCAGGTTGCGGTGCAGGAGGTGACTCATGATTGCTGAGCCGCGCGAGTGGGGCGCCAACCCGCAGATCCTCGCCGCGGGCCAGCGGGTGTTGGAGTTGTTTGCCAGCGTCCAGGGCACGCCCGAGCAATTCCCCCTGTGGTACGCGAGCGATTCGATCGCCGCCCGAACCCAAGACCCAGCCTCGATGCCCGAACACGGTCAGTCGCTGGACGATACCCTGGCCCAGGCCGTGGAGTTGATGCAGCAGGGCCTGTGCAACGTCAGCCACCCGTTGTACTTCGGCTATATTTCGCCGCGGCCTCACCCTGCTGCGGTGCTGGGGGACTTCCTCGGCAGTGCGCTGAATCAGACCCCCGGTGCCTGGCGTGCGGGGCCATCGGCGACCATGGTAGAGGTCGAGGTGCTGCACGCCCTGCGTTCGCTGTTTGGTCTCGACCCGGTTGTCGGGCGTTTGCCCGGCGGGGTATTCACCGGGGGCGGTACGCTGGCCAACCTGATCGGGCTCAAGCTGGCCCGCGAGCAGCTGCACCGCCAGCATCCGGAAATGCTTCGGGCCGGCGGCTTGGGGCCACGGATTTACATGTCCCGAGAGGGGCACTTTTCCATCGCCAAGGCCCTGGACGTGCTAGGTTTTGCCGCGGATGCGCTGGTGGAGATCGACACCGATGAGCAGGGCGCCTTGCTCCCGGAGCAACTGGAGCAGCGACTGGCGCACGACGTTGCGCTCGGCTACACGCCGATGTGCCTGATCGGCGTACTGGGCACCACCGCGACCGGGGCGATTGATCCGTTGCGGCGCATCGGCGAGCTAGCCCGCCGTTACAACGCCTGGTTCCACATTGACGGTGCTGCCGGGCTGGCGCTGGCGGCGTTGCCGGAGGCCCGGCGTCACATGCAGGGATTGAGCGACGCGGACTCCATCACCTTCGACCCCTGCAAGTGGATGTTCGCCTCCTTCGGTGTCGGTTGCCTGCTGGTGCGCAACGGCGAGGTGCTTGGCAGCAGTTTCTGGGCTGGCGGACCTTACTGGGAAGAGCGCGGTGAACTCGACACCTTCAAGATGAACCTCTATGGCACTCGCCAATTTCGTTCGCTGGGCGTGTGGTGCCTGCTGCAGCATCTGGGGCTGGAGGGCTATCGGCAACTGCTGAGGAATATGACCGGCGCGACGGCGCACTTGCGGGCGCTGCTGAGCGCCGATCCAGCTTATCGCTTGATACCCGATCAGCAAATCATGCCGGTGGTTGCCTTTCGGCCTGTGACCGCCAGTGCCGAGTGTGTGACTCGTCTGGTCGAGCTCTGTCAGCAGCGAAACCTAGCTTACCCCAGCGTGCTGGAATGGAAAGGCGAGCGTTATATCCGCGTTGCCATCAGTAACTATCAAACCTCCACGCTGGACGTGGAACGGTTCAAGCAGGCCCTTGACGGGCTGTTGCACGAACTTAGCTTCTCGCCACTCCCTAGGATTTTGTAATGAACAATCCCCACGAAAATCTATTAGTCATTGTGTTGGCGGCTTTGGTCGTCATCATCCTTTGCAGCCAGGTTGCCGGTAAAATCGCTCAGCGTTTTGGGCAACCCATCGCGGTGGGTGAAATCACTGGTGGCATTGTTCTCGGTGCGCTCCTAGGTGGCCTGTGGCCGCAGGGCGGTGCGTATCTGCATGCTAACGCCGGACAGGTGCTGACGGTCATGTCCCAGTTGGGCATAGTGCTGATGATGTTCCAGATCGGCATGGAGTTCGATTTCGGACTGCTGCGCGAGCGTCGTCTCAAGCGTGCCCTGGGCTGGATCACCTTGCTGGGCATTCCGATCCCTTACCTGACCGGGATGTTCTGCGCCTTCATTTATGCTCGCTACTACCCGGTTCCTGATCTGCTCGGGCTGATGCTGGTCTGCGGTATCTCGTTCTCCATCACCGCGCTGCCCATCCTTGGCCGAATCCTCCTAGAACGGAACATGGAAAACAGCGAGACTGGGGTGACCGCGATTGCCGCCGCGGGGATCAACGACCTGATCGGCTGGATTGCCCTGGGCGCAGTGGTGGTGTTCACCAGCGGTCAAGGCGCGGCGCAGACGCTGCTGAAACTGGCGGCTATTGCGCTGTTCTTGGTGGTGTTCTTCCGCTGTGTACGTCCTTGGCTGGTCAAACGCTTGCAAGCTGATACTCAGCATGCTGCCGTACTGAGCGATGCGCATTTTGGCGCGATCATCGGCGGGGTGTTCGTGACCGCGGTCATCACCGCGTGGTTGGGTGTGTTCGCCATTGTTGGTGGCTTTCTGGTGGGCACCGCGTTGTATCAATGCAAAGCCTTGCTTGAGCAATGGAACCTGCGGATGCGCCCTTTCGTTAACATCGTTTTGGTACCAATTTTCTTCTTCTACACAGGTATGAAAGTTGAACTTGGATCCATGGTGACTGCTCAGGACATTCTTTGGTGCCTCGCGTGGGTCTTATGCGCCTGTCTAAGCAAAGGGCTGAGTTGCACCCTGGCCGCCAGGCTGGCGGGATTCTCAATGACTGACTCCTTGAGAATCGGCACGTTGTTGAATACGCGTGCCCTTATGGAGTTAGTGGTTCTGAATATCGCCCACAGCCTTGGCTTGATGCCGCCCCAGCTGTTTTCCATTTTGGTCATTATGGCCTTGGTTTCAACGCTGATCACCTCGCCGCTGCTGAATGCCATCCAGAAGTACAGTGGTCGCTCCGTTTCAGCCCAGCCAGTTGGTCAGTATTCCTAGATAATTTAGCGTCGAGGACGATGTCTTGCAGCGCCTCAAGTTCGGCTTCGATTGCGGTGACTTCGGTGTCGATCAAGTCATAGAGTAAGCTGAATTGAGGAGGATTTAGTTTGAGCTTGTGTTGTCATAATATTTTGTCAAAAGTCGATGCTGGATTTGGGGCGACCTCCTTCTAGGTGTCAAAATATTTTGGTTGGCACCATTTCTGGTCTCAGACTATTAAGTCTGTCTGTGATGATGGGGTTCCAGGGAACAAAAACTGTCGCAGCTTGGAAGCCCTTCTTGGGCTTCCAAGACCCATGCGCGCATCTGAGCGATCAGCATTGAGCTGGCTGTAGAGCTGCTGGATGATGCCGCAGTGTTGTTCGACAAAGCGTTTCGATATCTGACCGGCATCCCAGTTCAGCGCGTTCATCAGCAGATAGGTGAGTACTTTTCTGTCCCCTCCGCTGAAGGTTGTCCTGGTATCCGGACCCCATGGGGCAATGAATTCGGCCCAATGATTGAGGACGGCGTTCGTTGTGCGGAGACTTGGCTTGACGGCTCATCACTGCCGTTATGGTGGGCACTGGCGCAGAGCCGAAAGCGTCATCGCCCAGGGGATTCTCAGGAAGCGTTTGAGGCCGGTTTTCTGCTGCGCTTGCAGCAGACACTGATCATGCGGCGTGAAGCCGCCACCTCTCAATCAGCCAACTTTGATGCTTGAGGCTGTACTTGACGTTTGAGATTTTCTTTTCCCGCCAAACCCTCCGATCCAGCGATCTTTGATCGCGCCGATCGGAGGGTTCGCTCGCTTTTTCTCGAAGCCACCTCGTTCCACCCTCCTATTTCAAATTTGATTAGCGCCACATCTTCTTTTACCCGAGAAATTGCCCACGATATCTATCGAGCGCAACGCAGTTTCAACGTCAGAGCAGAGCTTGTCGTAGGGCTATGGCTAGAGGTGTGGCGACACCGGCGACAACGGCGACAACGGCGACAACCCATACAGAACGGGGCCTGGAGCATGGCGACAAAAGTGGCGACAGTCGCCACTTTTTGCACGCTTTGGCCGTGACGCTTGACCGTCTTTTCGAGTGGGTATAAAAATTGGCACACGGACCGCTGTCGTTGACAGCACCAGCCCAGGTAGCCAGAACCTTCAAGGCTACGCCACTTGCGTGGTGGTTCTCCAGAAGTGCGATTAGCGTCCGGCAGCTCGCACGGTCACTCCCCAGGAGTGATGGATGCCTATTCGACTTATCTGCCCACTGCGGCAGACGATGGAACCTACCTCGCTGCGCTGCAGCAACCTCACCTCTCGGCACACTTCGCTGCGCCAGACCACGCCCGTCTCTTTCTGCTGGAAAGAGACGGGCGCTCGTACTACTGCTGCAAGTCACGTCGTACAGGGCATTGCCGCAACTTTCCTCGTGACAATCGGCCTGACAAACCCGATTCGTCGCCATCCGCAACGACACAGGCACCGGTGCCGCAGCCTATGGAAAGGCTGTACCTGGCTGACAGTCAGGCATGCCCCAGGTGTCCAGGTCTTTGCCCTCTCCCACTCAGGATCTCTAGGTGCCGAACTCGTCAGTCGGCATAGCCTCCACCCGCCCGTATCTTCGGATACATCAAGGAGGTCAGGTTCATGGGCTCATGCCCTCGCTCCCGGTCGTAAGGAGCCGTTCGTTCCGCGTCAGTGAGCACCTCACAGGCCGCAGGGGCCTTGATCCCTGATAACACTCAACAGCCGTGGCGGGAGTACGTGAGGACAACCAGCAATCACCGAGGAGAGGGCCCATGCAGCAGTTAGATCCGAAGCTTGAACTACCACGATCCCCTCGACCGTTAATCGAGTCGAATTCCGTGGCCGAGCCTTATCCGGTCCACGCGCTGGGCGACATTCTTGGGCCTGCGGTGGAACGCATGGCTGAGGTCATCGGCGTGCCCCAGGCATTGGCCGCACAATCGGTGTTGGCCGCCTCGGCCCTGGCCACCCAAGGTCATGCGGGCTTACAGCTCGATGGAAGAAATTATCCCCTGTCGCTGTACCTGATCACGGTAGCCGCGTCAGGGGATCGTAAAACGGCGGCAGATCGATTTGCATTGCTGCCAGCACGGCAATGGGAGCGTGAGCAGTGGCAGCGCTACCGTGAACAACTCGCCCGGTTCCGTGCCGCGCAGCGACAAGCGCAGCGTATCAACCCTACCGATCCCAAGTCCGCAAACGGCGTGCCGTTCGAAGCGGAACCCTCGGCCCCCCGGCTGATCACCACGGACCCGACTATCGAGGCTCTGATCAAAGGGCTCTGCCATGACTTGCCCAGCATGGGTCTGTTCTGTGATGAGGGCGGACAATTCCTCGGCAGCAGTACCATGAGTCGGGATCACCGTTTGAAAGCGGTCACGACCTTGTCGTCACTCTGGGACGGTAGCCCGATTGATCGTGCTCGCTCGATGGCAGGCGAGAGCCTGCGAGCCTATGACCGGCGCGTGAGCCTGCACCTGATGCTGCAACCATACCTTGCCATGCAGTTACTCAGTGACCCGTTGCTGCAGGGGCAAGGTATCCTCGGTCGCTGCCTGATGACCTGGCCTACCAGCTTGGCCGGGCAGCGCAGTTACCAGGCTGTCGATCTGTCCAAAGACGCCGCTCTAAAGCGATATCACTACCGCCTTTCGGCCCTGTTTCATCAGCCTTGGTCACTTTCCGTTGACGGTGCTCTGCAACTATCACCGCTGAGTCTCAGCCCGTTGGCCCGCCGTCGCTGGATTGATCTGCATGATGCCATCGAAGCCCAGTTGGGTGAGTTTGGCGAGCTGGCCAGCGTACGGCCTAGCGGATCGAAGGCCGCCGATAACCTGCTCCGCGTCGCCAGTATCCTAGCCGTCGTGGAGGAGAGCAGTGTCGTGGAGGTCGACCATATCCAACGGGCCTCCGCTTTAGTCGGCTACTACCTCACGGAGATCCAGCGCCTGACCGAACAGGAGCCGGTGTGTCGAGTAAAGGAAGAGGCGGACCGGCTGCTGCGCTGGCTGCAGGTCAAGGATTGGAAGCGCTTCAGTATTCGTGATCTGAATCGCAACGGCCCGCGCTTTGCCCGCAAGAGCAGCCGTCATGCCGCCAAGCTGTTGGTCGAGTTGCTTGATCATCATTGGCTGATCACTGACGGCCAGACGTTCGAGGTGCGCCATGTTCAATCTTGATGAAGCGCTGCGCAACCATCTGGCTCAGCGCCAAAAGGAGCCGAAAGCGCGGTTTGTCGCCGCGACTGTCGCCACTTTGTCGCCACGCTCAAAGCCAGGCAGGACGAGGGTTGTCGCCACTGTCGCCGGTGTCGCCACCACCCATAAAATTATTGCTTCGACGACAGCCATTATTCAATGGTTGAAAGAGCAGGGCGCGCATCTCTACGTCGCCGACAACACGCTGTGTTTTCGCCCGACTGATTGGACTCAGCTCTCTATCGTGAGTGCGCACTGGCAAGCCCTTTTGCATGATCTCGCTGCAGTCGATCAGGAGCAGAAAAATGGCTCGGGTCGGTGAGCTATCTGGGCGCAATTTTGGCTTCGGTCGCCAGCTCAGCTATGCCGGACCGCAAGCCCTGAGAGACCTGTTTGGCGACGGCCATTTTGCTACCGTGAAAGCCCATAGCGATCGCTGGCAGGCCTTCGTGCAGTGGTGTCGATCAGAGGAGGGACCCGGACTCAACGACGCGCGACAGATCGACCGTGAGATCCTCATGCGGTACGCCTTCCATGTGCGCGAGCAGCTTAATCAGGGCAACGTCGGCATCGCCACCGCGCAGAACCGCCTATCCAGTGTCAACCGAACGATGGCCGCGCTGCGCGGTGATCAGTACGTCAAAATCCCCAGTCCGAGCAAGGCGCTGGGTTTGCAGCGCTCAAGCGTGCGTAGTGAGGCCCCAGAAGGCCAAGACCGTGTGCAGGTTAGGCTGATTGTGCAAGCGCTGTCAGAGCGACAGCAATCGAGGGTGAGTGCCATTGTGGTCCTCGCCCGGGAGACTGGTATGCGCCTGCGTGAGGCGATCCTGGCGGACTTGCCGCGGCTGCAACGTGAGGCTCGGCAACTGGGCAAGATCAACATTCAGGATGGCACCAAGGGCGGTCGGTCAGGCGCATCTGCTCCGCGTTGGATTACGGTCACGGATCAAGTCCGTGGCGCCCTCGACAGGGCTAGCGAGGCCTCACCCAAGGGCAGTCGGAATCTGTTAGCACCTGATGAAAGCTACAAAAAATTCTTACAAACAATCGTGCGACCGGCACGGGACATCCTGCATGAGCATGGATTGAAAGGCTTTCATGAACTGCGGGCGGCTTACGCCTGTGAGCGCTATGAGCAACTGACCGGCCTCTCTGCACCCATCAATGGCGGTCGTGGTCATCGAGAAGATCGGTCACTCGATCAACATGCACGACAGCAGATCAGCCATGAGTTGGGACATAACCGCATCGATGTGGTGAGTGCCTACATTGGAGGTCGGCGATGACGTCCGAGTTCGATATGGCGTTGTTTCTCAGCCCTGTACTCAAAGGTGCGCATGCCACGCGGAAGCGACACATCAGGCAGGCAGAAAGAATGCACGCGGCGATTCGTGAGCGCTGGGGAAGCGCGTCGCCTTGGTCGTGGAAGGAAAAGCACACCAGATGGTTTTTAGAGCACTATCTGCGTTGCTCAGCACCAGCGACCGTCTATTACTATGAATTAACAGTAGGATTGATCTGCCGCAGAAAGGCGCAACTCGTGGTTGTCTGATAGACCTTTTAAGCGTGAGCCCCTGAGTATGGGAATGCGGAGCCTTCCCATACTCAGGGGCTTGGCCGAAGAGGCGCAGGCATACCAGCGATTTAGCGACAGTCGTCACGCCTGTCGCCCTTCTGCACGACACGGATTGTAGCCGGAGTCGCGTACCTACCTTTGGATGCTCAGCGAATCGGTACGACGTTGCGGTCCCTGGTTTGATTGAAGGCCGATGCCGACAGGCTGCCGGTGGCCGCCTTCTGGATATGTTCACTCCACCAGGCCATCATCGGACGCCGGCGTTCGATGTAATCCGCCCGGTTGTAGGCGCTACGAACTTCGTCCTTGTCGACATGCGCCAGCGCGACCTCGATCAGCTCCGGATCCCAGCCATGCTCATTCAGGATGGTGCTGGCCATGGAGCGCATGCCATGGCTGACCAAGCGGTCCTGGAAACCCATACGTTTCAACGCCATGTTGGCAGTCTGGCTGTTGGCGTGGGTACGTGGATTTCTGTCTGCCGGAAACACGTACTCCCTGTGGCCGCTGTGGGACTTGAGTGCCTCCAGCAGCGCGAGTGCCTGTTCAGACAACGGGATGGTATGCGGGCGACGCTTTTTCATGCGCTCCGGTGGGATGGTCCAGATATGTCTGTCGAAGTCGATGTCTGCCCATCGGGTGGTTGCCGCTTCGGCAGGACGGGTCATGGTGTGCAGCTGCCATTCGATCAGGCAGCGGGTCGTTCTTTTGATGGCGGCGTTGGCGATTTCCAGCATGAGCTCCGGAAGCTCATCAGGTGATAGCGCGGCCATGTTCTCTTTCTTGGGCTTTTTGAAGACCGCTCGAATACCGCTGAGGGGGTTGGCAAAGATCAGTCCCGAGTTTACCCCGTAGGTCATGATCTCGTTGAGCCGTTGGCTCAACCGTTTCACGGTCTCGAGGCTGCCTTTCGCCTCGATTGGCCGAAGCAGTGCGATGATCATCGGTGCGGTAATTTTTGAAATCGGCGTTGTTTTCAGGTCCGGAAATACATGCAGCGTGAGCGACCGCCAGATGTCCTCGGCGTACGCTGGGGTGACGGAGTCCTTCTTCAGCTCAAACCAAGCGGTAGCGACGTTCTCGAACGTGTGTTCTGTCTCCGCTCGTTTGGCTTCGTTCTGAATGTTGCGTTGCACCTTGGGATCTATGCCTTGTGCAAGTAGCTCACGTGCTTCAACGACTTTCTTTCGAGCGTTCGCCAACGAGAGCTCTGGATAAGTGCCCAGCCCCATGTTGATACGGTTCTTGGTTATCGGATCACGGTAGTTGAAGTTCCACAGCATTGAGCCGTTGCTCCTGACCCGGAGCTGGAGGCCGTCACCATCGCTGAGGACGTAATCTTTGTCTTTCGCCTTGACTGCCTTGAGCTGGCGGTCGGAAAGGCGGAGGGCTGGAGCAGGCATGAGAGCTACCTCTGACACCGTTTTGGTATTCCAAAAAATAGCACCGGATGCCTTGGAATACCATTTGGAATACAAAAAACGCTGGAACTCAAAAAACCTCGAAAGACCCTGGCTGAGCTGAAACCCCTGTATTTACTGGGTTTCAGGCACAAAAAAAGACGTCCGTGGACGTCTTTAGATGATGAAGTGGTGGAGCCGGGGGGAATTGAACCCCCGTCCGCCAGTACTCCGCTGTCGGTACTACATGCGTAGCCGTGTCTATTAAGTTAACCCTCAGCGACCCGACGGGCAGGGTGCTTTGGGCGAGTTGTGTAAGTTTTAGCCGCTTCGTCCACAACGTACTGCACGGCGATTCTGTTCTATATGACAATCACTTTGGGTTTACAGACATCCCCTGATGATTGCTGGACCCGAAGGTACCAGGAGGGAAGGGCTAAGGCTGCTTACGCAGCGAGAGCGTATTCCCCGTAGGTTTCGTCATTGGCAACTATAGGAAGTTGCAACAGTGGATTTACGACTTCTGTTACCAAGTCGGCATGCACCTAAAGTTTCGCAACCGGCGTCGAATCCAAAGCGGCCCCGAACCTGCTGTGTGTAACCAGCAGGTAAGCGAAGTGTACGCCAATACGCGCGGCGAGTCGACCTTCTGTCCTAACCTGCATGTTATCTGGCCTGGCCCTAATGGCTATTCATGTGGCTTTGAATGTCCTGAAGCGCTTGCTGCGCCAGGGAAACACACTCTCTGTCATTGTTGGAGGCGTGGGCGGCCTTGGCTTGTTCGGCTTTGGTGACGACGACACCTTTGGTGGCGGCGTCCAGCGTGGCTGCGCTGGACAGCTTGCTGTTGACCTCCTGGAGCTTCATTACGCATTGATCGCTATCGTTTGAGGCGTATGCGGAGGAGGCCAGCATTGTTGCAGCGATGAGCAGTCCAGCCAGGGCGGAACGCTTCATGGGTATCTCCTGGAACGGGGGTGGGGATTGGGCCGCGCTGATTGGGGCTTAACAAATGGACTGTGATGGCGTGCAAGGGTTCTGTTTTCGCTTGCGAGGGAGTGAAAGATTTTCCGGGAGGAGGGTGCGAAACAGGGGCAATGACGCCGAATGCACAATCCCTGTGGGAGCGGGTTTGTGCATTAGGCGTTAATGCCCCTTCTTTTTGTGCTTCGGTGTCAGACCGCTCTAGCCCGGGTCACTCGATCCACCAGATAAACCAGCCCGTGGTAGTCAATTCCACCGTGTCGTGTCAGACCAATCTCACAGGTGCGGCTGGTGGAGATCCCTTCGCTGCATTGCTGTACCGCGTCCTTCAGCGTGCGTAACGAATGGGCGTTCAATTCCGGCGTGGTGAAGCCTTTGTCGCCAGCAAAACCACAGCAGTGAATGCCTTCCGGAATGACCACGTTTTTACTGCATTTGCGCGCCAGATCGATCAACGCCTGGCTCTCGCCTAGATGCTGCGTGCTGCACGTGACGTGCACCGCGATCGGCGCTTCCTGCGGGGTGAAGTCCAGTCGATCCATCAAGTGAGTGCGGATGAAACGCACCGGGTCGTACAGGTCCAGTCGTACGTCGCCCAGATCCTGAACCAGCCGCAGCGTGCAGGGGCTGGTGTCGCAGTAGATCGGGTCGAGCCCGCCACGACTGGCGTGCAGTAGTGCGCCGATCAGCTCCTGACGTTTGTGTTCGGCCTGTTCGGCATAGCCCTTGGACGCGAATGGCTGGCCACAGCAGAGGTTGTCCTGATTGTCTGGGAAGACGACCTGGTAGCCGGCTTTTTCCAGCAGGCCACGGGTTTTGTCGTACAGCGACATTTGCTCTTTATCACCCGCCGCCGGGCCCATGACCCGCGACACGCAGGCCGCGAGGTACACCACCCGAGGGCGTTTGTCCGACACGCTCGGGCTGAAGCGAATGGCCTTTTCCGGTTGTGGCATGGCGTTGGTCCATTGTGGAACCTGGCCTTTGGACAAGCGGGTCAATGTTGCCGAAAGCTTCGCCAAACGTGGTGCCCCCAGCAGCATTCGTGCTCCGTTGGCGACGTGCAGGGTGAAGCGCGCGCCTTGTAACGCAGTGGCGAAATTGCCTTCAATCCAGTTGGCGGTTTTCGTATGGCTCGCGTTACGGCTACGGAGCTTTTTCACCAGCTCGCCGGTGTTGATGCCTACAGGGCAACGTTGTGCACACAGGCCCGTGGCGGCGCAGGTATCGATGCCCTGATATTCGTAGGCTTGTTCCAGTTCGGCGGTGTCCATGCCGGCGCGTTTCTTCGCCTGGATGTCACGCCAGATCACGATGCGCTGGCGTGGGCTCAGCGTCAGGCCTTTCGACGGGCACACTGGTTCGCAGAAACCGCATTCGATGCACTTATCCACAATCTCATCGGCGGCGGGCAGCGGCTTCAGGTGTTTGAGGTGGATCTGTGGATCGTCGCTGAGCACCACGTCCGGGTTGAGAATGCCGTTGGGGTCGAGCAGGTTTTTAAGCTGCCACATCAACTGGTAGGCATCGCTGCCCCATTCCAGTTCGACGAAGGGCGCCATGTTGCGCCCCGTGCCGTGTTCGGCTTTCAGCGAACCACCGAATTCCACGGCCACCAACTGCGCTACGTCGTCCATGAACGCCTGGTAACGTGCGATTTCTTCCGCGCTGTTGAAGCCTTGGGTGAAGACGAAGTGCAGATTGCCTTCCAGAGCGTGTCCGAAAAGGATCGCTTCGTCGTAGTGATGTGTGTCGAACAGCTCGATCAAGCGGTTCACGCCGATGGCCAGTTGTTCCACCGGGAAGGTCACGTCTTCGATGATCACCGTGGTGCCGGTTTTGCGCACCGCGCCGACGGCGGGGAAGGTGTCCTTGCGGATCGCCCAGAGCCGGGCGTTTTCCACAGGGTCTTCGGTGAAGTCGACTTGTTTCTCTACCGGAAAGCCGGTCAACGACGCCATGATCTGCGCCAGTTGTTCCTGCAGCAACGTGGAAGAGGCGGCGCGGGATTCGATCAGCAGAGCGCAGGCATTAGACGACAGTTGTTGTACGAAAGCCGGCATGCCGGGTTTGTCCTGCACTGAGCGCAGGCTGCGACGGTCCAGCAGTTCCACGGCCGACACCGGTTGGCTTTTCAGGACGGTGACGGCGTTGCAGCAGGTTTCCACGTCCGGGAACACAATCAGCGCCGACGCCTTGTTCGGGTGGTCGATCACCGTGTCGTAGGTCACCGCGCTGATGAACCCCAGCGTACCTTCGGAACCCACCAGCAAGTGGCTCAAGATATCCACAGGCTCGTCGAAGTCCACCAGGGCATTGAGTGACAGCCCGGTGGTATTTTTCAGACGGTATTTGTGGCGAATTTTCGCAGCCAGTTCGGCATTGGCGCGGGTCTCGCGGCCCAGCGTCGCCAGGCGCGCCAGCAATTCGGCGTGACTCTTTCGGAACGCCGCAACACTGCTGGGGTCTTCGGTATCGAGTCGGCTGCCATCGGCCAGCACCAGACGAATGCCGGCCAGGGTGTGATAGGTATTTTGCGCTGTGCCGCAGCACATGCCGCTGGCATTGTTGGCGACGATGCCGCCGATTTTGCAGGCATTGATCGACGCCGGATCCGGGCCGATCTTGCGTCCGAACGGTGCCAGCCACGCATTGGCCTGCGCGCCGATCACGCCGGGTTGCAGGCGGATTTGCGTGCCCTGGCCACGGATCTCGCGACCGTTCCAGTTATCCCCCAGCACGATCAGCACCGAGTCGCTGATGGCCTGGCCAGACAGGCTGGTGCCGGCGGCGCGGAAGGTCACCGGGACGTGGTCCCGTTGTGCCAGTTTGAGCAGCGCCACTACTTCGTCTTCGGACTCGACGCGGATCACCAGTTTTGGAATCAGCCGATAGAAACTGGCGTCGGTGCCGAAGGCCAGGGTCGACAGCGGATCGTCGAAACGTCGTACTTCAGGAATCAGTTGCTGCGCATCGCGCAGAAAAGCCGCCGGTAGACTCATTGGTCCTCCAGGATCAACACCACCAAGTCTTTCGGGCCGTGGGCACCGTAAGCCAGCACTTGCTCGATGTCGGCAGTCTTCGACGGGCCGGACACCAGCAAGGCGTTGGTCGGCATGCCTTGGGCCCATTCGAATTCCTGCTGCACCTGATAGAAGTTGTCGCGGATTTCACTGGCCTTGAGCAGGGCGAAATGCACCGGCGGCACCAGGCTCATCAAGCGCGGTTCTTCCCGCGTCGGCCAGAGAATCAGGCTACCGGTCGCGGCGATCGCACCGAGGGTGGTGGTCAGGCTGGCCGGGGTGTCGTTGAACAACTCGGCTTTCCATTCCTCGACCGGGCGGTTGTAGGCTTTGAGCGCTGGCAGGCCAGGGTTTTTCGCCCAATGCTCGGTGATGCGTTGCCCGTGGGGCGTCGTCGGCGCAATCAGCAGGCTCGGCAGCTGGCGAGTCTGCAGCAGTTGCGCCAGCAGTTCGGGCCAGCCTTCTTTGGACGTCAGATGGATTTCGGTGTGCACCGCTTCCATCAGTTTGCGCAGTTGCGAAATGCGTTGTTCCGGCGTGTAGGTGTAGGGCTCGGTCACCAGTTCGACATCGAAGTTGTCAGCCACCGGCGTGGTGCCCGTCAGACTGTTGCGCAACTTGGCGAGGATATTTTGCTTGGCGCTCATCAATGGTCCCCTTGTTTGGCCAGATGCTCGCGGGCCATGTCATGCAGTGAGCGGGCCGCGGGTTTCGGTGCGCTGTGGTTCTGGGTCCATGGGCCGACGTTGCTCGGTGTCAGCGCTCGCAGGCGAGTGGCGAAGAAGCCGAACAGGCGATAAAGCGTTGGCGAACTGTTGAGCCTGGCCCAGGCGTTCCAGATAAATCGTTCTTTGCGCGAATACTTGCTGCCCTGACCGCGCATCACTTGATGCGGGCTGTCCGGCGCTTTGACGTTTTCTTCCCGCAGGCGACGCAGCAATGCAGGGATCGGAATTTTTACCGGACAGACTTCACCGCAGGCGCCGCATAACGACGAGGCACTCGGGTGGTCGGGGACTTTCGCCAGACCGACCATGTGCGGGGTGATGATTTTTCCGATAGGCCCAGGGTAAACCTCGCCGTAGGCATGACCGCCGATTCGGGTGTAGACCGGGCAATGATTCATACAAGCGCCGCAGCGGATGCAGTTCAGGGTCTGGCGTAATTCGCTGTCGGCAAATGCCTGGCTGCGACCGTTGTCCAGCAGCACCAGGTGCACTTCCTGTGGGCCGTCGAGTTCATGTTCCTTGCGCGGGCCGGAGATCATGTTGACGTAAGTGGTGATCGGGATGCCCAGGGCCGAGCGGGTCAGCAGCGACAGGAGTGGGACCACGTCGCGCAGGTTTTCCACGACTTTTTCGATGCCGGTGACGGCGATGTGTACTGGCGGCACCGTGGTGGTCATCCGACCGTTGCCTTCGTTTTCCACCAGCAGCAAGGTGCCGGTTTCGGCCACGGCGAAGTTGACACCGGAGACGCCGATGTCGGCTTCGAAGAATTTCTGCCGCAAGACTTTGCGACCGATCTGAATGAGTTGGTCAACGTCCTTGGTGTACTCCACGCCAAGTTTGTCGTGGAACAAGGACGCGACCTGACCGGCATTCTTGTGGATCGCCGGCATAATGATGTGTGAAGGCTTCTCGTGGTCGAGCTGGACGATGTATTCCCCCATGTCCGACTCCAGGCATTCAATGCCTTGAGCTTCGAGGAAATGGTTCATCTCCATCTCTTCGCTGACCATCGATTTGCCCTTGATCACTTGCCGCCCCTCGTGAGCGCGGATGATCGACAAGACGATGCCATTGGCTTCGTCCACCGTTTCCGCCCAGTGCACTGTCACACCGTTGCGGGTCAGGTTCTGTTCAAGCTGCTCGAGCAGGTCGGGCAACTTGGATAACGCACGGGCGCGGACGGCATTGCCCAGCGCTCGCAAATGTTCTCTTTCATGGGCATCGCTGAAGGACGCTGCCCGTTTGTTCATCAGTGAATCCATCGCGCTGCGAAAGTTGTTTCGCAATTGCGTGTCAGCCAAAGCCTTGTGAGCCCGGCTGCGAAAATCTTCTTCTACGGCGACCGTAGGAATAATCGTGGAGCTGCTCATCGGGCACCTCCGGTTCGCTGCCAAAGGAAGCTGGCCAGATGCTGACCGCGCAACGCCTCCTGCTGTTTCTCCAACGAGCCGTTGATGTTCATCAGGCAGCCGCAGTCGGCACTGAGTACCTTGTGCGCGCCGGATTCCTTCAACGCACGGGTCTTGTCAGCCACCATCGCGCCGGAAATATCCGGCATACGGACGCTGAAAGTCCCACCAAAGCCACAGCATTCACTTTCGTGGCTGTGGTCGACGCGCTCCACGTTGCTCAGCTGCGCCAACAACTCACGGCCATGCAAGTGGGTGTTCATTTCACGGCGTGCCGAGCACGACGTGTGCAACGCCACTTTCACCGGTTCGCCGCTGTCCTTGAGCTGCACCTTGCAGACAAACAGCAGGAACTCGGCAAGTTCGTAAGTCCGTGCCGCGAGGGCCTGAACCTGTTTCAACGTTTGCGGCTCGTCCTTGAACAGGTCGGCATAGTGTTCGCGCAACATGCCCGCGCAAGAACCCGACGGCACCACCACCGGATAATCCCCGGCAAACAACGCCAGTTGCGAGCGCGCCACGGTCCGGGCCTGTTCGGTGTAACCCGAGGTGTAGGCCGGTTGCCCGCAGCAGCTTTGCCCTTGCGGGTATTCGACACGAATGCCCTCGCGTTCCAGCAGGTGGATCGCGTCCATCCCGGCTTCGGGGTAGAACAGATCCACCACGCAGGTCCCGAACAGGTACACCCGTGACGGTTTTTCGCTGGGGTATTGCCGAGGTTCAGGCAGTGGCGGGGCGACGCGGGTCGCGTTCGGCACAGCGTTGTAAAAAAGCTCGCTCATCAGGCGTGTCTCCGGGTGGTCCCGGTTATCCGTCCGCTGAGGCTGCTGAATATAGAGAGAGAAGCTTTCAGCAGCCTTGCAGACCCGGTTGTGAATAGCTGACACCGGAGCGTAACCCGGTGTCGGTTTTTTCCGTGTGGTGTGTAGTGCTTAGTGCACCAGCATGCCGGTGAACCAGTAAGCCTGAGCCAAGGTGATCAGGCCGACGATCGTTGCAAAGAATAGGCTGTGCTTGAGGGTGAAGCGGAACAGATCCGATTCTTTACCCACCAGCCCGGTCGCGGCGCAGGCCACGGCGATCGATTGCGGCGAGATCATTTTGCCGGTCACCCCACCGCTGGTGTTCGCCGCCACCAACAGGGTGTCGTTGACGCCGATCTGGTGCGCGGTGGTGGCTTGCAGCGAACTGAACAGCGCGTTAGACGAGGTATCGGAACCGGTCAGGAACACACCGAGCCAGCCGAGGAATGGCGAGAAGAACGGGAACGCCGCACCGGTGCCTGCCAATACCAGAGCCATGGTCGACGACATGCCCGAGTAGTTGGTAACGAAGGCGAAGGCCAGCACCATGCCGATGGACAAAATCGGCCAGCGCAGTTCGTAGAACGTTTCTTTTAAAGTGGTCAGACCAGTTTTAATATTGACCTTCAGCACCAGCATCGAGATCAGCGCGGAGAAGAAAATCGCCGTGCCGGTCGCGGAAACCGGATCGAGTTTGAACACCGCCGGAATCGCTGTCGGGTTGGTTACGATCGGCGCAACCTTGATCACCATTTGATCTAGGTGCGGGATCGCGAAGTTGAACACCCAGCCATACATCGAGCCGCCGGCGGCAAACATCGCCTTGAACGGTTTCAGCGTCCAGATGGTGACCAATACGGTGAGGATCAGGAACGGCGACCAGGCTTTGAAAATTTCCCCCAGGCTGTAAGGCGAAGCCACGGTGGTGCGCGGTTGGCCGAAACCACCGGTGCTGGCCACCACGGAAGCCGAGACTGCGCCGACGATGTGCGCGCCCGCAGCGCGTTTTGGCTGCCAGATTTTCAGGAACAGCGTCAGGGAAATCAGGCTGACCAGCGCCGAGGTGATGTCCGGCAGTTCCGGGCCAATGAAGTTCGAGGTGAAGTATTGGGTGATGGCAAAACTCAAACCGGCCACCAGCGCAGCTGGCCAGGTTTCCCGAACGCCGCGCAGGCCGTCCATCATGAACACCAGCCAGAACGGCACGAACAGCGACAGCAACGGCAGCTGGCGACCGGTCATGGCGCCGATCTTGAACGCGTCGATGCCGGTGACTTGCCCGGCGACGATGATCGGAATCCCCAAGGCGCCGAAGGCCACCGGCGCGGTGTTGGCGATCAGGCACAGGCCGGCGGCGTACAGCGGGTTGAAGCCCAGTCCAACCAGCAATGCGGCGGTAATCGCTACCGGTGCGCCGAAACCGGCGGCACCTTCCAGGAACGCGCCGAAGCAGAAGCCGATCAGCAGCACTTGCAGGCGCTGGTCGTCGGTGATCGACAGCACCGAGCTGCGGATCACTTCGAACTGGCCACTCTTGACCGTCAGTTTGTAGAGGAACACCGCTGCCACGATGATCCACGCAATCGGCCACAGCCCGTAGGCAAAGCCATATCCAGCGGCGGCGAAAGCCATATCGACCGGCATCTGGAAAGCGAAGATTGCCACGGCAATGGACAACGCCAGGGTAATGCTGCCGGCCACATGGCCTTTGAGGCGGAACACGGCCAAGGCCAGGAAGAAAAATACGATGGGAATGACGGCCGCGAGTGCGGACACGCCGAGACTGCCGAGCGGGCTGTAGAGCTGTTGCCAGGTTTGCATATGGGGTGGCCCCTAATTGTTGTTGGTCAGGCACTGGTCAGCGTTCTTGGATAATTGGTAAGACCAATTTACAATCGCTGTTGGCTAGGGTAAAAGCCTTGGAGGCGGTGTGTCAATTTGCCGCCCTAAAACTTTTGTCGAATGAGCGGTGCAGAATGCATCTGATCTGTTCGATCAAGCGTCGTCTGGTAGGTGCTGGCGCAGCGCCGATAGGCCAGAATAGAGAGCCCGGCGAGCCGCCGGGATCGTGGAGAATTGAGTGATGGGGTTTGATCAGATTCGGCAACGCCGTTTGTCTGACGATATTGTCGAGCAACTCGAGGGGATGATTCTCGAGGGCACCTTGAAGGCTGGCGAACGCCTGCCGGCAGAGCGTGCGTTGGCCGAGCAGTTCGGCGTGTCACGCCCTTCGTTGCGTGAGGCGATTCAGAAACTGGTGGCCAAAGGGCTGCTGGTCAGTCGTCAGGGCGGCGGCAACTATGTGGTGGAATCCCTGGGCTCGACGTTCAGCGATCCATTGCTGCACCTGCTGGAGAGCAACCCCGAGGCCCAGCGCGATTTGCTGGAGTTTCGCCATACCCTGGAAGCATCCTGCGCTTACTACGCGGCACTGCGTGCCACCGATGTGGATCGTGAGCGGCTGACGGCGGCGTTTGACGAATTGCAGGACTGCTATTCGCGCCACGATGAAGTGAGTCGGGCGGAAGAGGGCGCGGCGGATGCGAATTTCCACTTGGCGATCGCCGAGGCCAGCCATAACGCAGTGTTGCTGCACACCATTCGCGGGCTGTTCGACCTGCTCAAGCGCAACGTGGTGACCAACATTGGCGGCATGTACAAACAGCGCGTCGAAACCCGTGACATGCTGATTGCGCAGCACCGGGAGTTGTACCAGGCGATTATTGAGGGGCGGGCGGAAGAGGCGCGAGAAGTGTCCAGTCGGCACATTTTGTATGTGCAGGAAGTGCTGGAAGAGGTGCGTCAGGAAGTGCAGCGCATGGCACGGGCGGAGCGACGCAAGGGGATGTAGTGACAGGCGATTCAGTGTGGCGAGGGAGCTTGCTCCCGTTCGGCTGCACAGCAGTCGCCAGCAGGCTTGATGCCGCCAAACCAGGGGGCGCTTCGCACCCCGGCGGGAGCAAGCTCCCTCGCCACTATGCCGCGGTCTGGCGGAGAACTACTCTTCCTTGCCCTTGTTCCGCACCGCACGCTGCAATTCACGGCCGGCGTCGCGTTCGCGTTCGGTATCACGCTTGTCGTATTCCTTCTTACCCTTGCCCAGAGCAATCTCGCACTTGACCATGTGCTTGCTCCAGTACCAGGACAGGCATACGCAGGCGTAACCTTTTTGCTGCACGGCAGCGGCCAGCTTTTCCAGCTCGCGCCGATTGAGCAGCAATTTTCGGGTGCGGGTCGGATCAGCGATAACGTGGGTGCTGGCCGTCGTCAGAGGCGTAATGTGGCTGCCGAGCAGCCAGGCTTCGCCATCTTTGAGCAGTACGTAACTGTCAACCAGTTGCAGCTTGCTTGCCCGCAGACTTTTTACTTCCCAGCCGGCCAGGACCAGACCAGCCTCGAACCGATGTTCGATGAAGTAATCGTGTCGCGCCTTTTTATTTTGCGCGATGGTCCCTGTTGGGTGTTTCTTCTGTTTAGCCATAGGGGCGGCATTATAGGGAGTTGCGCGCGAGTCGGCTACGGTGACGCTACGTGCTTGAGCAGGTTGATTGAATCCCGGACAATGCGGCCTCTTTTTTGAACGCTTGGGCGTGATAACGATGTCGACAGACAAGGTTTCTGTCCACGGCAGTTGGGCTAGCCGCTGGGTCTTCATACTCGCCGCGACCGGTTCGGCCGTGGGTTTGGGGAGTATCTGGAAATTCCCTTATATGGTTGGCGTCTATGGCGGCGGGGCCTTCGTGCTGATGTTCCTGGCCTGTATCGCGCTGATCGGTATGCCCGTCATGCTGGCCGAAACCCTGATCGGCCGGCGCGCGCGGCAGAGCCCGGCCAATGCCTTGAAGGTCCTGGCGCTGGACGCGGGGCATTCGGCGAAGTGGTCCTGGGGCGCCTTTGCCGGGATGATCACGGCGTTGCTGATTCTGTCTTTCTATAGTGTGGTTGGCGGTTGGTCGCTGGATTACATCATCGACATGGGCCGTGGCGACTTTCGGGGCGTGACGGCTGATCAGGTCGGCGCATACTTCGGTAATGTGATCGCCGACCCATGGCGCCTGACACTTTGGCACACGATTTTCATGCTGTTGTCGGCAGTGGTGATCGCCAAGGGTGTGGTCGCCGGGCTGGAGCGCAGCCTGCGGATCATGATGCCGTTGCTGTTCGTGATGGTGATTGTCCTGCTGGGTTACAGCATGACCACCGGCCACTTCATGGAGGGCGTGCATTTCATGTTCGACTTCCACCCGGACAAGGTGCTTGATGGCTTGCTGCCGGCCATGGGGCACGCGTTCTTCTCTCTGAGCGTGGGTGTCGGCTCGATCATGATCTACGGCGCCTACATGCCGAAGCACTCGTCGATTTCCGGAACCGTCGTCGGTGTGGCGTTGCTCGATACCTTCGTTTCGCTGTTGGCCGGTCTGGCATTGTTTCCGATTGTATTCGCTGCCGGCCTGAACCCGAGCGAAGGCCCAGGCCTGATGTTCGTCAGCCTGCCATTCGCCTTCGGTAACGTAGCGTTCGGCCAGTTGATGGGCGTAGTGTTCTTCGTACTGGTGGCGATTGCGGCCTGGAGTTCGGCGATTTCCCTGCTCGAACCGATGGTGGCTTACCTGGTTGAGCGCACGAAAATCAGCCGCGCCTGGGTCACCTTCTGGCTGGCATTCACCTGCTGGTTCGTCGGCCTGGGTACCGTGTTTTCTTTCAATATCTGGAAGGAAGCCAAGTTTTTCGTGAACGAAGGCGGGATGTTCCATCTCTACCAATGGGGGGCGGCCGGTGGCCTGGACTTCTTTGGTGTGATCGACTTCTTCACCTCGCGGATCATGCTGCCACTCGGTGGTTTGTGTTTCGTGGTGTTTGCGGGCTGGGTGATGGGGCGTGAAGCGGTGCGCGACGAGTTGTCGATCCGTAGCCCGGTATTGTTCGCCCTGTCCCTGTTTTTGATGCGCTATGTGGCGCCCATCGGCATTCTTGTAGTGTTTGCCGCCCAGCTGTGGAAGTAACGCTGACATGACGACACACATTCAACGTTCGGCCCTGCTGCCGTATCCGGCGCAAGCGCTTTACGACCTGGTCAACGACGTGGCCCGCTATCCGGAATTCCTGCCGTGGTGCTCATCGACCGAAATTCTGGAAAGCTGTCCTGAGTTCATGCGCGCCAGCGTCGGCGTGGCCAAGGGGGGGCTTAGTCAGCATTTCGTAACGCGTAATACCCTGGTGCCCGGGCGTTCGATCGAAATGAACCTCGAGGAAGGTCCGTTCAGCCAGTTGCACGGCGTCTGGGTGTTCAAACCGTTGGGCGAGAAGGCCTGCAAGATTAGTCTGGACCTGTCGTTCGACTACTCCGGGCCGCTGGTGCGTGCGACGTTGGGGCCTTTGTTTAATCAGGCGGCGAATACGTTGATGGACGCATTCTGCCAGCGCGCGAAGCAAATGCATGGTTGAGGCCGTGATCAAGGTCGAGGTGGTGTATGCCGCCGTTGATCGTCAGGTGCTGCTGAGCGTGACGGTGCCGGTGGGCGCGACGGTGCGGGATGCGTTGTTCAAATCGGGCCTGAATGACGAATTCCCGGAGCTGGATCTGGGCAGTTGTCCGGTCGGGATCTTTGGCAAAGTGATCGCTGATCCGGCCACTCGCCAGGTTCAGGAAGGGGATCGCATCGAGGTTTACCGGCCGTTGCTCGCCGATCCAAAAGAAGTTCGGCGGTTGCGTGCAGCCAAAGCGGCCGAGGCCAAAGCCCGGAATCAGTGATTCGATTAAACGCCAGACAATAAAAACCCCGGATATGCCGGGGTTTTTATTGCGTCGCAAATTATTGCGGCGAGGTTTCCAGCGGTTCTGGAGTTGGGACCGGGACAGTTTCTACGTTGTCCACGTCCTTCTGGATCTGGTCCAGCAACGAGCCTGGCTTGACCGGTTTTTCTGGCTTCGGCTTCTCGGCGCTTCCTGCCGGCGCGGTCACGGTAGTGCCGCTGTCCTTGCCGAGAATGGCCTCGTCGCGGCTCACGCCTGGCATGAAATCGCCAGAGAGGCTGACAAGTTGGTCATTTGGGTTGAAGATAACGCTAATGCGTTCCTGTTGGCGTTCACCGCCACCGGGTTGCAGGCTATACAGGTAATCCCAGCGATCGGCATGGAACGTGTCGGTCAACAGAGGGTTGCCCATGATAAACCGTACTTGCCGACGGGTCATTCCCGGGCGCAACTGGTCTATCATGTCCTGCGTGACGACATTGCCCTGCTGGATGTCGATTTTGTAAACCCCGGGGAATGAACAACCGGCGAGTGCGAGCAGTCCCACAAAGGTGAAACTGGTTAGCAAGAGCTTGGTGTTTTGCATCGGTGGGCGACTTCCACTATCTTGGCTGGGACAACGTAAACGCCGATCATACCCGCATTAAGAGAAGCTGCGAAGCAGCATCGCGAGAAAGCTGACCATGGTTGAAAATAGCGAACTACGCAAAGCCGGCCTCAAAGTGACCCTTCCACGGGTCAAAATTCTGCAAATGCTCGATTCCGCCGAGCAGCGCCACATGAGTGCCGAGGACGTCTACAAGGCACTGATGGAGGCTGGTGAGGACGTCGGTCTGGCCACGGTTTACCGTGTTCTGACCCAGTTCGAGGCAGCTGGCCTTGTGGTGCGGCACAACTTCGACGGAGGCCATGCGGTCTTCGAGCTGGACGACGGCAAGCATCACGACCATATGGTCAACGTCGAGACCAGTGAAGTGATCGAATTCTTCGACGAAGAAATCGAGCGGCTGCAGAAAGCAATCGTCGACAAGTATGGCTTCGAGATGGTCGATCACAATCTTGTACTGTACGTGCGCAAGAAAAAGTAAGCATGTCGCGCGAACTTCAGGTTCGCGAAACGAACGAAGGCGACCTCAGGGTCGCCTTCGTGCTTTCTGTCCTTCTTAGATTTTCGCGGTAACAACCATTTTCTTCGCGTGAGCCAGGGACTCCTTGGTGAGATCGATGCCGCCGAGCATCCGTGCCACTTCTTCGACACGATCATTCTTGCTCAGCTTGGAGACGGCCGTGTGCGTGGCATCTTCACCGCGGACCTTGTGTACAAATAGATGTTGATGCCCCTGCGCCGCCACTTGCGGCAAGTGCGTCACGGTCAGAACCTGCCCGCGTTCCCCGAGGCGTCGCAGCAACTGGCCGACAATCTCGGCGGTCGGGCCGCCAATGCCTACGTCCACTTCGTCGAACACCAGCGTCGGTACGCGGGAGGTCTGTGCGGTGATCACCTGAATCGCCAGACTGATGCGCGATAGCTCGCCCCCCGATGCCACTTTTGCCAGGGCTTTCAACGGTTGCCCCGGGTTGGCGCTCACCAGCAGTTCCACTTGTTCGAGCCCGTTGGGCAGCAGTTCGTCGCTGCTGTTGGGGCGCAGCTCGATGGTGAAGCGGCCACCGGGCATGCCCAAGCGCTGGATTTCCTGTTCCACGGCGCTGGCCAGGCTGCTCGACGCTTGATGGCGCAAGTCGCTCAATTCCCGAGCCTTCTCCTGATAATGACGGGCGTAGGAGGCCAGCTCATCGCCCAGTCGTTCGATGGATTCATCGTTGGCATTCAGGGTTTCGATTTCGTCGAGTAGCTTCTGTTGCATCTCGGCGACCTCGGTCGGCTGGATGCGGTGTTTGCGCGCCAGGGTGTAGATCGCATCGAGGCGTTCTTCCAGGTATTGAAGGCGTGCCGGGTCAGCGTCGAAATTGTCGAGAAAACGGTTCAATTCGCCCACGGCTTCTTCAACCTGAATCTGCGCGCTGGTCAGCAGGTTGCTGGCTTCACCCAGGGCGCCGATCGAATTGTTCACGCTCGATAGGCGATTGAGGCTGGCGGTCAGTGCGTTCAATACATTGCCGGAATCACTTTCGCTGCATTGTTCGACCACTTGCCGACAAATGCCCAGCAGGGTTTCGGCGTTGGTCAGGTTCTTGTGTTCCTGTTCCAGTTGCTCCAGCTCGCTTTCGCCGAGGCCGAGGTTTTCCAGTTCTTCGAGTTGATAGC
The DNA here is from genome assembly GCF_058798795.1 of Pseudomonas sp. GW822-FHT07A10. Lineage (NCBI taxonomy): Bacteria > Pseudomonadati > Pseudomonadota > Gammaproteobacteria > Pseudomonadales > Pseudomonadaceae > Pseudomonas > Pseudomonas sp. GW822-FHT07A10. Next base: position 219,432 of record NZ_JBXAKV010000007.1, on the reverse strand, counting down.
TGAGCAACTGATGACGAGCGCGCTGTTCGTCGCCGGAGTTGGAGAGGCGTTCCAGCTCCTGACGGGTCTGGCGCCAGCGTTGGGCGGCCAGTTGCACCTGACGGGCAAGGTCCGTGGCGCCGGCGTACTCGTCGAGCAGGCGGCGATGAGTATCGGTTTTGAGCAGGGATTGGTGTTCGTGCTGGCTGTGGATATCGATCAGCAACTCGCCCAGGGCCTTCAGGTCGCCGAGAGGGCAGGGGGTGCCATTGATATAGCCGCGCGAACGCCCTTCAGCGGTGATCACGCGGCGCAGAATGCACGGGCCGTCGTTCTCGAGGTCGCGTTCGGCCAGCCAGGCGCTGGCTTCAGGGATGTCGATCAGGTCGAAGGTGGCCAGGATGTCGGCCTTGTCGGCCCCCGGGCGGACTACGCCGCTGTCGGCGCGATCACCCAGGGTCAGGCCGAGGGCGTCGAGCATGATCGACTTGCCGGCGCCGGTTTCCCCTGTGATCACGCTCATCCCGCGATCGAGTTCGAGATCGAGATGTTCAACGATGGCGTAGTTGTGTACGGACAGGTGCACCAGCATAAAGGCCGCTCCCAGGCTTTAGGTCTGGTTATTTATACAGTGTTTTGTTTCTGGCTGACAATGCCCTCTCTTAGGTCGATTTGCTTGACTGAAAGAAATTCTTAGCGCGCCAGGGAATGACAAAGCAGTTGTTTTTTGTAGGGTTAATCATCAAACAGCCCTTGAAGCTGAATTTTGCGGCCCCATATACCGGGGCAGAAGCGCGAGTTGAGCTCGCGGACGATATTGGAAGGAGAAATCTATGGCTGACGAACAGACAGTGGATACGCAAAATCTAGACGCCAACCAGACCCCCGAGGCTTCGGGTGAAGACCTGGCGGCTCGTGTACAAGTGCTCGAAGAGCAATTGGCTGGTGCGCAGGATCAGGCTTTGCGTGTAGCCGCCGATCTGCAGAACGTCCGCCGTCGTGCCGATCAGGACGTTGAAAAGGCTCACAAGTTCGCCCTGGAAAAATTCGCAGGCGACCTGCTGCCGATCATTGACAGCCTGGAGCGCGGCCTGGAGCTGTCCAGCCCTGACGACGAAAACATTCGTTCGATGCGCGAAGGGATCGAGCTGACCCTGAAAATGTTCCAGGACACCCTGAAACGCTATCACCTGGAAGCTATCGATCCTGAAGGTGAACCTTTCAATGCCTCGCATCATCAGGCAATGGCCATGCAGGAAAGCGCCGACGTCGAGCCAAACAGCGTGCTCAAGGTGTTTCAGAAGGGCTATCAGCTCCACGGTCGCCTGCTGCGCCCGGCCATGGTCGTGGTCAGCAAGGCACCTGCACCGGTTTCGCCTTCGATTGACGAGCAGGCTTGAAATTAGCCGCAAGGCCCCCATTTAGAAGTCAAGCGTTTAAGTGCTACCGCAGTCAGCCACCACTACTGCGGCATCCAAATCCAAAGTTTCGGGAGAGTGAACATGGGCAAAATTATCGGTATCGACCTGGGGACTACCAACTCCTGCGTCTCCGTGCTGGAAAACGGCAAGGCCAAAGTTATTGAAAACGCTGAAGGCGCGCGTACCACGCCGTCGATCATCGCTTATGCCAACGATGGCGAAATCCTGGTTGGCCAGTCGGCTAAGCGTCAGGCAGTGACCAATCCGCATAACACCCTGTACGCGGTGAAGCGTCTGATCGGTCGTCGTTTCGACGAAGAAGTCGTACAGAAAGACATCCAGATGGTCCCTTACAAGATCGTCAAGGCTGATAACAGCGACGCCTGGGTTGAAGTGAACGGCCAGAAAATGGCGCCGCCACAAATCTCGGCTGAAATTCTGAAGAAAATGAAGAAGACTGCCGAAGACTACCTCGGCGAGCCTGTGACCGAAGCGGTAATCACCGTTCCGGCCTACTTCAACGACAGCCAGCGTCAAGCCACCAAAGACGCCGGCCGCATCGCGGGCCTGGACGTAAAACGCATCATCAACGAACCAACCGCAGCCGCACTGGCCTACGGTATGGACAAGGCCAAGGGCGATCACACTGTGATCGTTTACGACCTGGGTGGCGGTACTTTCGACGTTTCCGTTATCGAAATCGCTGAAGTCGATGGCGAGCACCAGTTCGAAGTGTTGGCCACCAACGGTGATACCTTCTTGGGCGGTGAAGACTTTGACATTCGTCTGATCGACTACCTCGTCGACGAATTCAAGAAAGAAAGCGGCATGAACCTCAAGGGTGACCCGCTGGCCATGCAGCGCCTGAAAGAAGCCGCTGAGAAAGCCAAGATCGAACTGTCCTCGAGCCAGTCGACCGACGTGAACCTGCCGTACATCACTGCAGACGCTACCGGTCCTAAGCACTTGAACGTGAAAATCTCCCGCGCCAAGCTCGAAGCGCTGGTGGAAGACCTGGTTCAGCGCACCATCGAACCTTGCCGCATCGCGATGAAAGACGCCGGTATCGATGTCAGCAAGATCGACGACGTGATTCTGGTCGGCGGTCAGACCCGTATGCCAATGGTGCAGAAAGCTGTTTCCGACTTCTTCGGTAAAGAAGCTCGTAAAGACGTTAACCCGGACGAAGCTGTTGCCATGGGCGCCGCTATCCAGGGCGCAGTATTGGCCGGCGACGTGAAAGACGTTCTGCTGCTCGACGTCAGCCCGCTGACCCTGGGTATCGAAACCATGGGGGGCGTGATGACCGCGCTGATCGAGAAAAACACCACGATTCCTACCAAGAAATCGCAAGTGTTCTCGACTGCTGACGACAACCAGGGCGCCGTGACCATTCACGTGCTGCAAGGTGAGCGTAAGCAGGCCGCACAGAACAAGTCCTTGGGCAAGTTCGATCTGGCCGAGATTCCACCGGCTCCACGTGGCGTGCCACAAATCGAAGTGACCTTCGACATCGACGCCAACGGCATTCTGCACGTAGGCGCCAAAGACAAGGCTACCGGCAAGACTCAGTCGATCGTGATCAAGGCCAACTCCGGTCTGTCCGAGGACGAAATTCAGCAGATGGTTCGTGACGCTGAACTGAATGCCGAAGAAGACCGCAAGTTCGAAGAGCTGGCTAGCGCTCGTAACCAGGGCGACGCACTGGTTCACTCGACTCGCAAAATGATCGCTGATGCTGGCGACAAAGTGAGCGCTGAAGAGAAGACTGCAATCGAAGCGGCAGTAGTTGCCCTGGAAGCCGCTGTTAAAGGCGACGACAAGGCTGCGATCGAAGCCAAGGTTGAAGAGCTGTCCAAGGTCTCCGCGCCAGTGGCTCAGAAAATGTACGCCGAGCAGGCTCAGCCAGCTGAAGGCGCGGCACCGAAAGGCGAAGCGGCTGAAAAAGCTGACGACGTCGTCGATGCCGAGTTCGAAGAAGTTAAAGACCACAAGTAAGTTGTTGGTCGCCCGGTTGACTGCCTTCAGGCGGTGACTGGTAGGATGTCGCCGCGCGGGAGCTTGCTCCCGCGTTGGCGTGTCTGGAGTTAGCGAATTTTTACAGCATGCGACAACGCTCGCGTGTTGGTGGCATGGCCGGGGATGCTCCTGCTTTCCGCGCCGAAAGTGCTGCATCGAATCAAAGACCAGGATCGTTGAATTGACGTGAGTTGGGTCCGGGCCTGTATTGGGGCTCAACGAGTTTGACGAGGCTCAGGAGAGGTTTGTCGAACGTCCTTAAGAGTGCAAAGACTTATGGCAAAGCGTGACTATTACGAAGTATTGGGTGTTGAGCGTGGCTCAAGCGAAGCAGACCTGAAAAAGGCCTACCGCCGCCTGGCGATGAAGCACCACCCGGACCGTAATCCCGATGACAAAGCGTCGGAAGATATGTTCAAGGAGGCCAACGAGGCCTACGAAGTGCTGTCCGATTCCAGCAAGCGCGCGGCCTATGACCAATACGGTCATGCCGGTGTCGACCCGAGCATGGGGGGCGGCGGTGCCGGTTTTGGCGGCCAGAACTTCTCCGATATCTTTGGCGATGTCTTCAGTGACTTCTTCGGTGGCGGTCGCGGCGGCTCCCGTGGCGGCGCTCAGCGTGGCAGCGACCTGCGTTACACGCTGGAGTTGAACCTGGAAGAAGCGGTGCGTGGCACAACCGTGAATATCCGTGTTCCGACACTGGTCAACTGCAAGCCGTGTGACGGCTCGGGTGCCAAGAAAGGCTCCTCGCCGGTCACCTGCCCGACGTGTGGCGGTATCGGTCAGGTACGCATGCAGCAAGGCTTCTTCTCGGTGCAGCAGACCTGCCCGCGTTGCCATGGCCAGGGCAAGATCATTTCCGATCCGTGCGATTCCTGCCACGGCGAAGGTCGTGTCGAAGAGTACAAGACGCTTTCCGTCAAAGTGCCGGCCGGTGTCGATACCGGTGACCGTATTCGTCTGTCCGGCGAAGGCGAAGCGGGCGCGCAGGGTGGGCCGACCGGCGATCTGTACGTGGTGATCAATGTGCGTGAGCACGCGATCTTTCAGCGTGATGGCAAACACCTGTTCTGCGAAGTGCCGATCAGCTTCGTCGATGCAGCGTTGGGCGGCGAGCTGGAGATTCCGACCCTTGATGGTCGGGTCAAGCTGAAGATCCCTGAGGGGACTCAGACCGGCAAGCAGTTCCGTGTTCGCGGCAAAGGCGTTGCGCCGGTTCGTGGCGGCGGCGCTGGCGACCTGATGTGCCGTGTGGCGGTCGAAACCCCGGTCAACCTGGGTCGTCGCCAGCGCGAATTGCTGGAAGAGTTCCGCAGCTCCTTGGCGGACGACAACAGTCATTCGCCGAAAACCACTGGTTGGTTCGAAGGCGTGAAGCGCTTCTTCGGCGATTTGTAAGGAGTGAGCATGCGACGTATAGCTGTGATGGGTGCCGCCGGCCGCATGGGCAAGATTTTGATCGAGGCGGTGCAGCAGCGCGCGCCGCTGACCGGTCTGACCGCCGCCATCGTGCGCCCTGGCAGTACGCTGATTGGCGTGGATGCCGGTGAGCTGGCCTCATTGGGGCGTATTGGTGTGCCGCTGTCCGGTAGTCTGAATTCGGTGGCTGATGAGTTCGACGTGCTGATCGACTTCACGCTCCCGGAAGTCATGCTGAAAAACCTGGCTTTCTGCCGTAAGGCGGGCAAGGCCATGGTGATCGGCACGACAGGATTGGATGCCGCGCAGAAGCAATTGCTGGCCGAGGCGGGCAAGGATATTCCTATCGTGTTCGCGGCCAATTTCAGTGTCGGTGTAAATCTGTCGCTGAAGCTTCTCGACATGGCTGCGCGCGTGCTGGGTGATGATGCGGATATCGAAATCATCGAGGCTCACCATCGGCACAAGATCGATGCACCTTCGGGCACGGCGCTGCGTATGGGCGAAGTAATCGCCAATGCGCTGGATCGTGATCTGCAGAAGGTTGCGGTCTATGGGCGTGAAGGTCACACCGGTGCGCGCGAGCGTGAAACGATCGGCTTTGCCACTGTTCGCGGTGGTGATGTGGTTGGTGATCATACGGTGCTGTTCGCCTGCGAGGGCGAGCGACTGGAAATCACGCACAAGGCATCGAGTCGCATGACCTTCGCCAAGGGTGCTGTACGTGCGGCTTTGTGGCTGGACGGTCGTGAACCAGGCCTCTACGACATGCAAGACGTGCTCGACCTGCGTTAAGATGTAGCCGAAACCGGGTTCAAACATAGCCTTTGAGCCCGGTTTTAAACCGCCAAGCGACGTCCTGTCGCATTCTCCGGCCTTTAGGGCTCATTGGCGGTAGACCAAAAATGCCTTTTTCTGTAAGCTACAGCTTTAGTGTGTCCACTAAAAGCGCGCAGAATAATTCGATGAAGAAGCGGGGTGACGTGTCCATACGTCACTCCGCTTTTTTACAACCTGCGATCGCCCTTTCAGGCTTTATTTACGGGAGGTCTTCTTGACTAAGCCAGCCATACTCGCCCTTGCTGATGGCAGCATTTTTCGCGGCGAAGCCATTGGAGCCGACGGTCAAACCGTTGGTGAGGTGGTGTTCAACACCGCAATGACCGGCTATCAGGAAATCCTTACCGATCCTTCCTACGCCCAACAGATCGTTACCCTGACTTACCCGCACATCGGCAACACCGGTACCACGCCGGAAGACGCCGAGTCCGATCGCGTCTGGTCCGCTGGCCTGGTCATCCGTGACCTGCCACTGGTTGCGAGCAACTGGCGCAACACGATGTCTCTGTCCGACTACCTGAAAGCCAACAACGTCGTGGCTATCGCCGGTATCGACACTCGCCGCCTGACACGCATCCTGCGTGAGAAAGGCGCGCAGAACGGCTGCATCATGGCCGGTGACAACATTTCCGAAGAAGCCGCCATCGCCGCTGCCCAGGGCTTCCCTGGCCTCAAAGGCATGGACCTGGCGAAAGTCGTCAGCACCAAAGAGAAGTACGAGTGGCGCTCGACTGTCTGGGACTTGAAGACCGACAGCCACGCGACCATCGACGCTTCCGATCTGCCATACCACGTGGTTGCCTACGACTACGGCGTCAAGCTGAACATCCTGCGCATGCTGGTCGAGCGCGGTTGCCGCGTGACTGTGGTGCCGGCTCAAACGCCGGCGGCTGACGTTCTGGCTCTGAAGCCGGACGGCGTGTTCCTGTCCAACGGCCCGGGTGACCCTGAGCCATGCGACTACGCGATCCAGGCCATTAAAGACGTGCTGGAAACCGAGATCCCGGTATTCGGTATCTGCCTCGGCCACCAACTGCTGGCTCTGGCCTCCGGTGCCAAGACCCTGAAAATGGGCCACGGCCACCACGGTGCAAACCACCCGGTTCAGGATCTGGACAGCGGTGTGGTGATGATCACCAGCCAGAACCACGGTTTCGCGGTAGACGAAGCGACCCTGCCAGGCAACGTTCGGGCGATCCACAAATCGCTGTTCGACGGCACCCTGCAAGGCATCGAGCGTACCGACAAGAGCGCCTTCAGCTTCCAGGGTCACCCTGAAGCCAGCCCTGGCCCGAACGACGTAGCGCCACTGTTTGATCGCTTCATCAACGAAATGGCCAAGCGACGCTAATCGCTCGCCCTGATGTAGCGAAGCCTGGGGGCGGTCCCGAAACCGGCGGCCCCCTCAAGGCTTCAGAGATTGAACAAGACGGCTTGCCGACTGACCTGCGGATTTGAGTGACAACCCATGCCAAAACGTACAGACATTAAAAGCATCCTGATTCTCGGCGCTGGCCCGATCGTGATCGGCCAGGCCTGCGAATTCGACTACTCCGGCGCCCAGGCCTGTAAAGCCCTGCGCGAGGAGGGTTACCGCGTCATCCTGGTGAACTCCAACCCGGCGACCATCATGACCGACCCGGCCATGGCCGACGCCACCTACATCGAACCGATCAAGTGGCAGACCGTTGCCAAGATCATCGAGAAAGAGCGTCCGGACGCGCTGCTGCCGACCATGGGCGGCCAGACCGCCCTGAACTGCGCCCTGGACCTGGAGCGCGAAGGCGTTCTGGAGAAGTTCGGCGTAGAGATGATCGGTGCCAATGCTGACACCATCGACAAGGCTGAAGACCGTTCGCGTTTCGACAAGGCGATGAAATCCATCGGTCTGGACTGCCCGCGTTCGGGTATCGCCCATAGCATGGAAGAGGCCAACGCGGTTCTCGATCGTCTGGGCTTCCCGTGCATCATTCGTCCGTCCTTCACCATGGGCGGCACCGGTGGCGGTATCGCTTACAACCGTGAAGAATTCGAAGAAATCTGCGCCCGCGGTCTGGATCTGTCGCCGACCAAAGAGCTGCTGATCGACGAATCGCTGATTGGCTGGAAAGAATACGAGATGGAAGTTGTCCGCGATAAAAAGGACAACTGCATCATCGTCTGCTCCATCGAAAACTTCGACCCGATGGGCGTGCACACCGGTGACTCGATCACGGTTGCCCCCGCGCAGACCCTGACCGACAAGGAATACCAGATCCTGCGTAACGCCTCCCTGGCGGTACTGCGCGAGATCGGCGTGGAAACCGGCGGCTCCAACGTCCAGTTCGGCATCTGCCCGAACACTGGCCGCATGGTGGTCATCGAGATGAACCCGCGGGTATCCCGTTCCTCGGCCCTGGCATCGAAAGCCACCGGTTTCCCGATCGCCAAGGTCGCGGCGAAACTGGCCGTCGGTTACACCCTCGACGAACTGTCGAACGACATCACCGGCGGCAAGACTCCGGCGTCCTTCGAACCGTCCATCGACTACGTCGTCACCAAACTGCCACGCTTTGCCTTCGAGAAATTCCCGAAAGCCGACGCACGCCTGACCACTCAAATGAAGTCGGTCGGTGAAGTCATGGCCATCGGCCGGACCTTCCAGGAATCCCTGCAGAAAGCTCTGCGCGGTCTGGAAGTGGGTGTTTGCGGCCTGGACGAGAAGCTCGACCTGAGCAATCCGGAAAGCATGAGCATCCTCAAGCGCGAACTGACTGTGCCGGGTGCCGAGCGTATCTGGTACGTGGCTGACGCGTTCCGCGCGGGCCTGTCAGTCGAAGATATCTTCGGCATGAACATGATCGACCCGTGGTTCCTGGTGCAGATCGAAGATCTGATCAAGGAAGAAGAGAAGGTCAAGACCCTGGGTCTGTCCGCTATCGACCGCGACCTGATGTTCCGCCTCAAGCGTAAAGGCTTCTCCGATCAACGTCTGGCCAAGCTGCTGGGCGTCACCGAGAAGAACCTGCGTACCCATCGTCACAAGCTGGAAGTGTTCCCGGTCTACAAGCGCGTCGACACCTGCGCCGCCGAGTTCGCCACCGACACCGCGTACCTGTACTCGACTTACGAGGAAGAGTGCGAAGCCGCGCCGTCGGGTCGCGACAAGATCATGATCCTGGGTGGCGGTCCAAACCGCATCGGCCAGGGCATCGAGTTCGACTATTGCTGCGTACACGCAGCACTGGCCCTGCGCGATGACGGGTACGAGACCATCATGGTCAACTGCAACCCGGAAACCGTTTCCACTGACTACGACACCTCCGATCGTCTGTACTTCGAGCCGGTGACCCTGGAAGACGTGCTGGAAATCGTCCGCGTCGAGAAGCCAAAAGGCGTGATCGTTCAGTACGGCGGTCAAACCCCGCTGAAACTGGCCCGTGCCCTGGAAGCCGCCGGCGTGCCGATCATCGGCACCAGTCCTGACGCCATCGACCGCGCCGAAGACCGTGAGCGCTTCCAGCAGATGGTTGAGCGTCTGAACCTGCGTCAACCGCCTAACGCCACCGTGCGCAGCGAAGATGAAGCGATTCGTGCCGCCGCCAAAATCGGTTACCCGCTGGTGGTTCGTCCGTCCTACGTACTGGGCGGCCGTGCGATGGAAATCGTTTACGAAGAGGAAGAACTCAAGCGCTACCTGCGTGAAGCGGTTCAAGTGTCCAACGACAGCCCGGTGCTGCTGGACCACTTCCTCAACTGCGCGATCGAAATGGACGTGGATGCGGTCTGCGACGGCACCGACGTGGTGATCGGCGCGATCATGCAGCACATTGAGCAGGCCGGCGTTCACTCCGGTGACTCCGCGTGCTCCCTGCCGCCGTATTCGCTGCCTGCACATATCCAGGACGAGATGCGCGAACAGGTCAAGAAAATGGCCCTGGAACTGGGCGTGGTCGGCCTGATGAACGTTCAGTTGGCGCTGCAAGGCGAAGACATCTACGTCATCGAAGTCAACCCGCGCGCATCCCGTACCGTACCGTTCGTCTCCAAGTGCATCGGTGTGTCCCTGGCGATGGTCGCGGCTCGCGTGATGGCCGGTAAAACCCTGAAGGAAATCGGCTTCACCAAAGAAATCATTCCGAACTTCTACAGCGTGAAAGAGGCGGTGTTCCCATTCGCCAAATTCCCTGGCGTGGACCCGATCCTGGGCCCAGAGATGAAGTCCACCGGTGAAGTGATGGGCGTGGGCGACACCTTCGGCGAAGCCTTTGCCAAAGCCCAGATGGGCGCCAGTGAAGTGCTGCCAACCGGTGGTACTGCGTTCATCAGCGTGCGCGACGATGACAAGCCGCTGGTTGCAGGCGTGGCCCGTGATCTGATCAACTTGGGCTTCGAAGTGGTCGCCACTGCCGGTACTGCCAAGCTGATCGAGGCTGCAGGCCTGAAAGTGCGTCGTGTGAACAAGGTGACCGAGGGTCGTCCGCACGTGGTCGACATGATCAAGAATGACGAAGTCACTCTGATCATCAACACCACCGAAGGTCGTCAGTCGATCGCTGATTCCTACTCCATTCGTCGTAATGCCTTGCAGCACAAGATCTACTGCACCACTACTATTGCTGCTGGCGAAGCTATCTGCGAAGCGCTGAAGTTCGGTCCTGAGAAGACCGTGCGCCGCTTGCAGGATCTACACGCAGGATTGAAGGCATGATCAAATACCCAATGACCGTCAAGGGCGCTAAAGCCCTGGAAGAAGAACACGCTCATCTGACCAAGGTCGTTCGTCCGAAACTCAGTCAGGACATCGGTACGGCCCGCGAGTTGGGTGACTTGAAGGAAAACGCCGAATACCACGCTGCTCGCGAGCAGCAGGGGATGGTCGAGGCGCGGATTCGTGACATTGAAGGCCGCATGCAAAACGCTGTGGTCATCGACGTAACGACCATCGAGCACACCGGCAAGGTGATTTTCGGCACCACCGTCGAAATCGCCAATGTCGAGACCGATGAAAGCGTGACTTACCAGATCGTTGGTGAGGATGAAGCAGACATCAAACTCGGCAAGATCTCCGTCGGTTCGCCGATCGCCCGTGCCTTGATCGCCAAGGAAGAGGGTGATGTGGTGGCGGTCAAAACGCCGGGTGGCGTTATCGAGTATGAGATTGTCGAAGTTCGCCACATCTGAAAGAAGGCGCCCGCTACGTGCGGGTGCCATGCTTTGGCAGCTGACCCAGATGCTCTGGGTTGGCGGCTTGTGGTTGTTGCACATCGGTCTGCTGCCGGTGCTGGGGCAAATAGGCCTGGCGCCGCTGCTGATCGACGAAATTGCAGGTGCGCTGAATACGCTGATGGTGGGATTCGCCACAGCGAGTGTGATTTTTCAGGCTTTGGTGCTGGTACAGGCCGAGGGCCTTGCCAGTCTATGGCGGGATATTCGCGGGCAACTGCTGCTGATGGCGTTGTATGGGTGTGCGATGTATTTCGCAGTACGCTTCGGTTGGCCGCAGGCGCTGCATTGGCAGTTGTTCAGCTATCTTGTCCTGGGCTTTTCCGGGCTGGTGCTGGTGATGCAGCCGGTGCCTGGATGGAGTGTCAGGGTGCGCGAAGCACACCCTTGACCCTTGCCATCACTTGAAGCGATGGACGTTCGACAGCTGCTTGTTGACGCTGAAGTTCTTGCGATAAATCAGTGCCATCTTGCCGATGACCTGAACCAGATCGGCTTTGCCGGCCTTGCAGAGTTCTGCAATGGCTGCCAGGCGCGATTCGCGGTCGAGGATGTTGAGCTTGATTTTGATCAGCTCGTGATCCGCCAAAGCGCGTTCAAGTTCGGCTAACACACCTTCAGTCAAACCGTTGTCAGCCACAATCAAAACTGGTTTCAGATGGTGGCCAATGGACTTGTACTGTTTCTTCTGCTCTTGAGTGAGCGGCATAATCTGACCCTTTCGTCTGGATTCTGTAAAATGGCGGCCATTTTACCCGAGGGCTCGTGGATCCGCCCAATTAATCACGACCCTTATCATCGAGGTGCCCAATGGCGCGTTCCAAGACAAGCCTTGGTTGGCTGAAAAGACATGTCAACGATCCCTATGTGAAGCAGGCGCAGAAGGATGGCTACCGCTCGCGTGCGAGTTACAAACTTCTGGAGGTCCAGGAGAAATACAAGCTGATCCGTCCCGGCATGAGCGTTGTCGACCTGGGTGCAGCGCCTGGGGGGTGGTCGCAGGTGACTAGCCGTCTGATTGGTGGTCAGGGGCGTCTGATCGCCTCGGACATTCTGGAAATGGACAGCATTCCGGACGTGACTTTCATTCAGGGGGACTTCACCGAGGACGAAGTGCTCACGCGGATCCTTGAAGCTGTGGGTAATTCGCAGGTGGACCTTGTGATTTCCGATATGGCCCCCAATATGAGTGGTACGCCTGAAGTGGACATGCCAAAAGCCATGTTTCTTTGCGAGCTGGCGCTTGATTTGGCGGAACGGATACTCAAGCCGGGTGGTAATTTTGTGATCAAGATTTTTCAGGGCGAAGGGTTTGATGTTTACCTGAAGGATGCTCGTCGGAAATTCGACAAGATCCAGATGATCAAGCCAGACTCTTCCCGTGACAGTTCCCGCGAGCAATACATGTTGGCTTGGGGTTACCGCGGGCGTAGTGAGTAAAACGAGTTTTTTTGGCGGGGTGATAGGTTTTTCATATTTCGCCCCGCGTGCATTAGCGAATATCGTGTAGAAAGTGTTTCACAAAGGGTTACAGACGGCGCCTGCCAGAGCCGTAGGTAATGTAGTAAGTTAGGCCGGTGAATATCATGCGAAGCGCGCGCCATTAGCGGAGCTTGCTTCAGAGGGTAGTTAATTGAACGATATGGCAAAGAATCTGATCCTGTGGTTGATCATCGCGGCTGTCCTGGTGACGGTGATGAACAACTTCTCCAGCCCTAACGAGCCGCAGACCCTCAACTATTCCGACTTCATCCAGCAGGTCAAGGATGGCAAGGTCGAGCGCGTAGCGGTTGATGGCTACGTGATTACCGGCAAGCGCAACGATGGCGACAGCTTCAAGACCATTCGTCCGGCAATCCAGGATAACGGTCTGATCGGCGACCTCGTGGATAACCACGTTGTGGTCGAAGGCAAGCAGCCTGAGCAGCAAAGCATCTGGACTCAACTCCTGGTCGCAAGCTTCCCGATCCTGGTGATCATCGCCGTCTTCATGTTCTTCATGCGGCAGATGCAGGGCGGTGCCGGCGGCAAGGGCGGGCCGATGAGTTTCGGCAAGAGCAAGGCGCGCCTGCTCTCCGAAGATCAGGTGAAAACCACCCTGGCTGACGTTGCAGGTTGTGACGAAGCCAAGGAAGAGGTCGGCGAGCTGGTCGAGTTCCTGCGTGATCCGGGCAAGTTCCAGCGCCTGGGCGGTCGCATTCCTCGGGGCGTACTGATGGTTGGTCCTCCGGGTACCGGTAAAACCTTGCTGGCCAAGGCGATTGCCGGCGAAGCCAAAGTACCGTTCTTTACTATTTCCGGTTCCGATTTCGTCGAAATGTTCGTCGGCGTCGGTGCCAGCCGTGTCCGTGACATGTTCGAGCAGGCGAAGAAACATGCGCCATGCATCATCTTCATCGATGAAATCGACGCCGTTGGTCGCCACCGTGGTGCCGGCATGGGTGGTGGTCACGATGAGCGCGAGCAGACCCTCAACCAGTTGCTGGTGGAGATGGACGGCTTCGAAATGAATGACGGCATCATCGTCATCGCCGCGACCAACCGTCCGGACGTACTGGACCCTGCGTTGCTGCGTCCGGGCCGCTTCGACCGCCAGGTCGTGGTTGGCCTGCCGGACATCCGTGGTCGCGAGCAGATTCTAAAAGTCCATATGCGCAAAGTGCCGATGGGTGACGACGTCGCTCCGGCCGTGATTGCTCGTGGTACTCCAGGTTTCTCTGGTGCTGACCTGGCCAACCTGGTGAACGAGGCTTCGTTGTTTGCAGCTCGTGCCGGCAAGCGCATCGTCGAGATGAAAGAGTTCGAACTGGCTAAAGACAAGATCATGATGGGTGCCGAGCGCAAATCCATGGTCATGTCCGAGAAAGAAAAGCAGAACACCGCTTATCACGAAGCCGGCCACGCTATCGTCGGTCGCGTCGTGCCTGAGCATGATCCGGTCTACAAGGTGTCGATCATTCCGCGCGGTCGCGCACTTGGTGTGACCATGTTCCTGCCGGAAGAAGATCGTTACAGTCTGTCCAAGCGTGCACTGATCAGCCAGATCTGCTCGCTGTACGGCGGTCGTATCGCTGAAGAGATGACCCTGGGCTTCGATGGCGTCACCACCGGTGCGTCCAACGACATCATGCGTGCCAGCCAGATAGCACGAAACATGGTGACCAAGTGGGGGTTGTCGGAAAAACTCGGTCCATTGATGTACGCCGAAGAAGAGGGCGAAGTGTTCCTCGGTCGTGGCGGCGGTGGTCAGCATGCCAGTTTCTCTGGCGAGACGGCCAAGCTGATCGACTCCGAAGTGCGCAGCATCATTGATCAGTGCTACGGCACGGCCAAGCAGATCCTCACGGATAACCGTGACAAGCTTGATGCGATGGCGGATGCCTTGATGAAGTACGAGACGATCGATGCCGATCAGATCGATGACATCATGGCGGGTCGTACGCCTCGCGAACCTCGCGACTGGTCTGGCGGCAACGACACTTCCGGCACGCCTCCGGTGGTGCAGGATGGGCGTCCGGAAACACCTATCGGCGGCCCGGCTGCTGACGTTTAAGGTTTGAAATGACTTCTGTTCAGTCCTCGACCCGGTTGCCTTGCGGCAACCGGGTTCTTGATTTGGCCCAGACGCATGTCATGGGCATTCTCAATGTCACTCCCGATTCCTTTTCCGATGGCGGCCGATACAGCCAGCTGGACGCGGCACTGCGCCACGCCGAGGCGATGGTGGCGGCCGGTGCGACGCTGATCGACGTCGGTGGTGAATCGACCCGGCCCGGTGCCAGGGCCGTTTCGCCGCTTGAAGAGCTCGAGCGCGTAGCGCCTATCGTTGAGCGCATCAGTCGCGAACTGGATGTGATTATCTCGGTCGATACCTCCACGCCTGCCGTCATGCGTGAAACCGCAAGGCTGGGGGCAGGGTTGATCAATGACGTGCGCTCGTTGCGTCGAGATGGTGCTCTGGATGCAGCTGCGGCCACCGGTTTGCCGGTGTGCCTGATGCATATGCTCGGCGAGCCGGGCGACATGCAGGACAACCCTCAGTACCAGGATGTTACGAAAGAGGTCGGCGAGTTTCTTGCCGAACGCATGGTTCAGTGTGCCTCGGTAGGTATCCCTGCTGAGCGGATCATTCTTGATCCGGGCTTCGGCTTCGCGAAAACCCTGCAGCACAACCTAAGCTTGTTTAAACACATGGAGGCCCTGCATGCCTTGGGGCGGCCCCTGTTGGTCGGGGTGTCGCGAAAAAGCATGATCGGGCAGGCGTTGAATCGTCCGGTGGGTGAGCGTCTGCATGGCGGTCTGGCACTTGCGGCACTGGCTTCGGTCAAAGGTGCGCGTATATTGCGCGTCCATGATGTGGCGGAAACAGTCGACGTGGTGCGGATGATTGCCGCCGTAGAATCAGCCGAATAAGAATGATGGAGTACTTATGAGCAAGAAATACTTTGGCACCGACGGCATCCGTGGTCGGGTCGGTCAATACCCTATCACTCCTGATTTCATGCTCAAGCTCGGCTGGGCGGCGGGCATGGCATTTCGCAGCATGGGCGCCTGCAAGGTGCTCGTGGGCAAGGACACCCGTATCTCCGGTTACATGTTCGAGTCGGCGCTTGAGGCTGGGCTGACCTCGGCCGGTGCTGATGTGATGCTGTTGGGGCCAATGCCGACTCCGGCCATCGCCTATTTGACGCGGACCTTTCATGCCGAAGCCGGCATCGTGATCAGCGCTTCGCATAACCCTCATGACGACAACGGCATCAAGTTTTTCTCTGGTAAGGGCACCAAGCTCCCGGATGAAGTCGAGCTGATGATCGAAGAGCTGCTAGACACCCCGATGACCGTGGTTGAGTCGAGCAAGATCGGCAAAGTGTCGCGAATCAACGATGCCTCGGGCCGTTATATCGAATTCTGCAAGAGCAGCGTTCCCACCGGCACCAGTTTTGCCGGCCTGAAGATCGTGCTCGATTGTGCTCACGGCGCGACTTATAAAGTGGCGCCTAGCGTGTTCCGTGAGTTGGGGGCTGATGTCGTTGTGCTTTCTGCCCATCCCAACGGCCTGAACATCAATGATAATTGCGGTTCGACCCATATGGCGCCGCTGCAAGCGGCCGTACTGGCCGAGCACGCCGATTTGGGTATTGCCTTCGACGGTGATGGTGATCGGGTGCAGATGGTTGATCACACCGGTGCTGTCGTCGATGGTGACGAGCTGCTGTTCATCATCGCTCGCGATCTGCAAGAGCGTGGCAAGTTGCAGGGCGGTGTGGTCGGTACGCTGATGAGTAACCTGGGGCTGGAGTTGGCCCTGGCGGATCTGGCGATTCCTTTTGTGCGGGCCAACGTTGGTGACCGTTACGTCATCTCCGAGTTGCTGGAGCGCGATTGGCTGGTGGGCGGTGAAAACTCGGGGCACATTGTCTGCTTCAGTCACACCACTACCGGTGATGCGATCATTGCTGCATTGCAGGTCTTGATGGCGTTGAAGCGGCGCGCAGAAGGCCTGGCTCAGTCGCGTCAGGCGTTGCGCAAGTGCCCTCAGGTGTTGATCAATGTGCGGTTTGGCGGTGGTGTGAGCCCGCTTGAGCATCCGACTGTCAAGGAGGCCAGTGATCGTGTCACTCAAGCGATGGCGGGTCGCGGGCGCGTGTTGTTGCGCAAGTCCGGGACAGAGCCGCTGGTGCGTGTCATGGTCGAAGGCGAGGACGAAACGCAGGTTCGCGATTACGCCGAAGAGCTGGCAAAACTGGTAACTGAAGTTTCTGCCTGATTTCGGCTTGCCAGCCATGATTGTGTTGGGTAACATCTGCGCCCACTTTGACCGACGAGGTACAGCATGCGTCGCCCTATGGTAGCTGGTAACTGGAAGATGCACGGTACCCGCGCCAGCGTCGCTGAGCTGATCGACGGCCTTCGTCATCTGGCCTTGCCGAGCGGTGTTGATGTTGCGGTGTTCCCGCCTTGCTTGTATATCAATCAAGTGATTGATGGTTTGCAAGGGAAGTCGATTTCGGTCGGCGCGCAGAACTCTGCGATTGAATCCGGGCAGGGTGCGTTGACAGGTGAAATTTCACCGAGTCAGTTAGTGGATGCAGGTTGTTCCCTGGTGCTTGTCGGGCACTCCGAGCGCCGCCAGATAATGGGCGAGCTCGACGGGACGCTGAATCGCAAATTTGCGGCAGCACAGGCGTGTGGCTTGATTCCGGTGTTGTGTGTAGGGGAAACCCTCGAGCAGCGCGAAGCTGGAAAAACTCTTGAGGTTGTCGGGCGTCAGCTGGGCAGCATCATCGAGGAGCTGGGTGTTGGTGCTTTTGCAAAGGCAGTAATTGCTTACGAGCCGGTCTGGGCCATTGGTACCGGGCTGACTGCTTCGCCGCAACAAGCGCAGGATGTGCATGCAGCCATTCGCGCCCAGTTGGCGGCAGAGAATTCTGAGGTCGCACAAGGTGTGCGGCTTCTATACGGCGGCAGCGTGAAGGCGGCCAATGCGGCCGAACTGTTCGGCATGCCGGATATCGATGGGGGGCTCATTGGTGGAGCTTCCCTGAATGCAGATGAGTTCGGTGCGATTTGTCGCGCCGCGGGAAACTGAAAAAATGCTGGAAACAGTCGTAGTCGTTTTTCATCTGCTGGGTGCGTTGGGCGTAGTTGCTCTGGTATTGCTGCAGCAGGGTAAAGGTGCGGACGCTGGTGCATCTTTCGGAGCAGGTGCTTCAAATACTGTGTTCGGAAGCCAAGGTACCTCTACCTTTCTTAGTAAGTTTACTGCTATACTTGCCGCCGGTTTCTTCATGACCAGCTTGGGGTTAGGTTACTTTGCTAAAGAGAAAGCTCACCAGCTGACTCAAGTAGGTTTGCCAAACCCAGCAGTGTTGGAAGTTCCAAAGCAAAAACCGGCTTCTGATGATGTCCCGGTGCTTCAAGAGCAAAAGTCGGCTACTCCAGCGACTGACGTGCCTCCAGCTCAAGAGCAGAAGTAAGAAGAGTTTCAAACGTAGTATTGCCGAGGTGGTGGAATTGGTAGACACGCAACCTTGAGGTGGTTGTGCCCATAGGGTGTAGGGGTTCGAGTCCCCTTCTCGGTACCAATTATCAGGAGAGCCCGCTGTTGCGGGCTTTCTTGTAGGTGGAAGGTTACATTGACCCTGTCAGGGATCGGTCGTATACTTCCGCCCCAGCTTTGTCGCGGGGTGGAGCAGTCTGGTAGCTCGTCGGGCTCATAACCCGAAGGTCGTCGGTTCAAATCCGGCCCCCGCAACCAGTTTAAGGAGCCCCTTTTCAGGGGCTTTTTGTTAGCTGGACACTTTCAACGCCGCTATTCGGCGGCGTTTCAAGGATGGGCGTTTCGCCCATTTTTTTATTTTGCATAGCATGCACATACATGCACGAGGGGGTTCAGGTGTCGAGCAAGCTAGAAGAGTTGCAGGCCTTGCTGGCCCCGGTGGTCGTGGCCCTAGGCTATGAATGCTGGGGTATTGAGTTTTCGGCTCAAGGTCGCCACTCAATGTTGCGCGTTTATATCGATAAAGAAGGCGGCGTGCTGGTGGACGATTGCGCCATCGTCAGTCGCCAGATCAGCGGTGTGCTGGATGTTGAAGATCCAATCTCCGTTGAATACACCCTTGAAGTTTCCTCGCCTGGCATGGAACGCCCACTGTTCACTCTTGAGCAGTTTGCAAAATTTGCCGGTGAACAAGTGAAGATCAAGCTGCGCTCGCCTTTTGAAGGTCGACGCAACTTTCAGGGCCTTCTGCGCGGTGTAGAAGAGCAGGACGTCGTGGTGCAGGTTGAAGACCATGAGTTCCTGTTGCCGATCGATATGATCGACAAGGCCAACATTATTCCCAGTTTTGACTGAGACGCGGATCCCGCGGATCCAATGGCTTGCGAAAGGCGAGGCGTACGATGAGCAAAGAAGTACTGCTGGTTGTTGAGTCGGTATCCAATGAAAAGGGCGTACCGGCAAACGTAATTTTTGAAGCGCTGGAGCTGGCTCTGGCCACTGCTACCAAAAAGCGTTTCGAGGACGAAGTCGATCTGCGTGTGGAAATCAATCGCCACACCGGTGCTTACGAGACATTCCGTCGCTGGACGGTCGTCGAAGAAGCAGATCTGGACGATCCGGCTATCGAAACCTGGCCGAGCAAGGTTGCGCAAACGCATCCTGGCGCCAAGGTCGGTGACGTTGTCGAAGAAAAAATCGAATCCATCGAGTTCGGCCGCATTGCTGCACAGACTGCCAAGCAAGTCATCGTGCAGAAAGTTCGCGAAGCCGAGCGTGCTCAAGTCGTTGATGCCTATCGCGAGCGTCTGGGGGAAATCATCTCCGGCACCGTGAAGAAAGTCACCCGCGACAACGTGATCGTCGACCTGGGCAATAACGCGGAAGCGTTGCTGGCCCGTGAAGACATCATCTCTCGCGAAACCTTCCGGGTTGGCGTGCGTCTGCGTGCGCTGCTCAAGGAAATCCGCACCGAGAACCGCGGCCCGCAGCTGATCCTGTCGCGTACCGCGCCGGAAATGCTGATCGAGCTGTTCCGCATCGAAGTGCCGGAAATCGCTGAAGGCCTGATCGAAGTAATGGCTGCATCCCGTGACCCGGGTTCGCGTGCCAAGATCGCGGTCCGCTCCAAAGACAAACGCATCGATCCGCAAGGCGCTTGCATCGGTATGCGCGGTTCGCGCGTCCAGGCAGTGTCCGGCGAGTTGGGCGGTGAGCGTGTGGACATCGTCCTGTGGGACGATAACCCTGCTCAGTTCGTGATCAATGCAATGTCGCCGGCTGAAGTGGCGGCAATTATCGTTGACGAAGATGCCCATGCAATGGACATCGCCGTTGGCGCAGACAATCTGGCTCAGGCCATCGGTCGCGGTGGTCAGAACGTGCGTCTGGCTAGCCAGTTGACTGGCTGGACCCTGAACGTGATGACCGAATCGGACATCCAGGCTAAGCAACAAGCAGAAACCGGCGACATCCTGCGCAACTTCATCGACGAGCTGGAAGTCGACGAAGACCTGGCACAGGTGCTGGTAGATGAAGGTTTCACCAGCCTGGAAGAGATTGCCTACGTACCGTTGGAAGAAATGCTCAACATCGACGGCTTTGACGAAGAAACCGTCAACGAGCTTCGCGCTCGCGCCAAGGATCGTTTGTTGACCAAAGCCATCGCTACTGAGGAAAAGCTGGCAGACGCCCATCCGGCCGAAGACCTGCTCTCGCTTGAGGGCATGGACAAGGATTTGGCGATGGAACTGGCGGTGCGCGGCGTAATTACCCGCGAAGACCTGGCCGAGCAGTCTATTGACGACCTGCTCGACATCGACGGCATTGACGATGATCGTGCCGGCAAGTTGATCATGGCCGCCCGAGCCCACTGGTTCGAGTAATTAGGCGCGGCCTGAGGAGAGAAGTGCATGACGCAAGTCACGGTGAAACAACTGGCCGATGAGGTCAAAACACCGGTAGAGCGCCTGTTGCAGCAGATGCGTGAGGCAGGTCTGCCGCACACCGCCGCCGAAGAACATGTGACTGACAGTGAGAAGCAATCTTTGCTGACTCACTTGAAAAGCAGCCACAAGGCGAAAGTGGAAGAACCACGCAAGATCACGCTGCAGCGTAAAACCACCAGCACCCTGCGTGTTGCTGGCAGCAAAAGCATCAGCGTTGAAGTACGCAAGAAGAAAGTCTTCGTGCAGCGCAGCCCGGAAGAAATCGAAGCCGAGCGCAAACGCGAACTGGAAGAACGTCGCGCAGTAGAAAATGCTGCACGTCAGAAGGCTGAAGAAGAAGCCAAGCGTCGCGCCGAAGAAGAAGCGCGTCGCCAGCCTGCTGCTGCGCAAACCGCTCCTGTCGAAGCTGTCGCAGCGCCTGTTGCAGTTGCCGAACCTGTGCGTGAGAGCGCCCCGGTCGTGGCCGCTGCACCTGCACCGGCAGCCGACACTCGCAAGCGCGACGAGCAGCGTCGTCCGGACAAACCACGTGCCGACGATAGCAATCGTCGTGGCAGTGGTGATGGCGAGCGCAAAAACGCTCCGCATCGTGCTTCGGTCAAGGAAAAAGCGCCTGCTCCACGTGTTGCCCCACGTACTACCGACGAAGAAAGCGATGGCTTCCGTCGCGGTGGTCGCGGCAAGGCCAAGCTGAAGAAACGCAACGCCCACGGTTTCCAGAGCCCAACCGGCCCTGTTGTGCGCGAAGTGAAGATCGGCGAGACCATCACTGTTGGCGATCTCGCCCAGCAGATGTCGGTCAAGGCTGCTGAAATCATCAAGTTCATGTTCAAACTGGGTACCCCAGCGACCATCAACCAGGTACTGGATCAGGAAACTGCCCAACTGGTTGCCGAAGAGCTGGGCCACAAAGTGACCCTGGTCAGCGACACCGCCCTGGAAGATTCCCTGGCCGAGTCCCTGAAGTTTGAAGGTGAGACGTTCTCCCGTGCACCGGTTGTGACCGTAATGGGTCACGTTGACCACGGTAAGACCTCGCTGCTCGACTACATCCGTCGTGCCAAGGTAGCTGCTGGCGAAGCCGGTGGTATCACCCAGCACATCGGTGCGTACCACGTTGAAACCGAACGCGGCATGGTCACCTTCCTCGACACCCCTGGTCACGCCGCGTTTACCGCCATGCGTGCCCGTGGTGCCAAGGCGACCGACATCGTGATCCTGGTGGTTGCAGCGGACGACGGCGTAATGCCGCAGACCGTTGAAGCTGTTCAGCACGCTCAGGCGGCTGGCGTACCTCTGGTTGTTGCAGTGAACAAAATCGACAAGCCGGGCGCCGATCTCGATCGCATCCGTAGCGAATTGTCGGTTCACGGCGTGACTTCGGAAGAGTGGGGCGGCGACACCCCGTTCGTATCGGTTTCGGCGAAAGTCGGTACCGGCGTGGACGAGTTGCTCGAAGCTGTTCTGCTGCAAGCTGAAGTTCTCGAACTGAAAGCAACCCCATCGGCCCCTGGTCGTGGTGTTGTGGTTGAATCGCGTCTCGACAAAGGTCGTGGCCCGGTTGCAACCGTTCTGGTTCAAGACGGTACCCTGCGCCAGGGCGACATGGTTCTGGTCGGTTCGAACTATGGCCGCGTTCGCGCCATGCTCGACGAGAACGGCAAGCCAATCAAGGAAGCCGGTCCTTCCATCCCTGTCGAGATCCTCGGCCTGGACGGTACTCCGGACGCTGGCGACGAGATGAGCGTAGTTGCTGACGAGAAGAAAGCCCGTGAAGTGGCTCTGTTCCGTCAAGGCAAGTTCCGCGAAGTCAAACTGGCCCGTGCTCACGCCGGCAAGCTTGAAAACATCTTCGAGAACATGGGTCAGGAAGAGAAGAAGACGCTCAACATCGTCCTCAAATCCGACGTCCGTGGTTCGCTGGAAGCGTTGAACGGTGCCTTGAATGGCCTGGGTAACGACGAAGTGCAAGTGCGTGTGGTCGGTGGCGGTGTCGGTGGTATCACCGAATCCGACGCCAACCTGGCACTGGCCTCCAACGCTGTACTGTTCGGCTTCAACGTGCGTGCCGATGCCGGCGCTCGCAAGATCGTCGAGCAGGAAGGTCTGGATATGCGTTACTACAACGTGATCTACGACATCATCGAAGACGTCAAGAAAGCCCTTACCGGTATGCTGGGCAGCGATGTTCGCGAGAACATCCTGGGTACCGCTGAAGTGCGTGACGTGTTCCGTTCGCCGAAGTTTGGCGCGATCGCCGGTTGCATGGTTATCGAAGGTGTTGTTCACCGTAACCGTCCAATCCGTGTACTGCGTGAAGACATCGTTATCTTCGAAGGCGAGCTGGAATCCCTGCGCCGCTTCAAGGATGACGCTTCCGAAGTACGTGCCGGCATGGAATGCGGTATCGGCGTGAAGAGCTACAACGACGTCAAGGTCGGTGACAAGATCGAAGTCTTCGAGAAGGTCCAGGTTGCTCGCAGCCTCTAACTCGCGCACTTCAAGAGCCGTGATGGCCAGCCGCATGCAATTGCGCGGCGCATCAGTCGGACTCTAAACGCAACGCCCGGTCTGGCTTTTGTCAGGCCGGGCGTTTGCCGCTTTCAGACCCTTCGGGTTTCACCGTGGGGCAGTAACAGG
Source organism: Pseudomonas sp. GW822-FHT07A10 (assembly GCF_058798795.1). Lineage (NCBI taxonomy): Bacteria > Pseudomonadati > Pseudomonadota > Gammaproteobacteria > Pseudomonadales > Pseudomonadaceae > Pseudomonas > Pseudomonas sp. GW822-FHT07A10. The sequence continues at coordinate 196,459 of NZ_JBXAKV010000007.1, read as the reverse complement.
TAACAAGACATGGCAAAAGAATATAGCCGTACCCAACGTATCGGCGATCAGATGCAGCGTGAGCTGGCACAGCTGATCCGTCGTGAAGTCAAAGACCCGCGCGTCGGGCTGGTCACCATTACCGCTGTTGAAGTCAGCCGTGACGTCGGTCACGCCAAGATCTTCATCACCGTGATGGGGCAGGACAGCCGCGACGATATCGCGCAAAGCATCAAGGTGCTCAACTCCGCCGCCGGTTTCCTGCGCATGCAGTTGGCTCGCGAGATGAAATTGCGCAGCGTTCCACAGTTGCACTTCCATTACGACGAAAGTGTCGTGCGTGGTGCGCACCTGTCGGCCCTGATCGAACGCGCGGTGGCTGAAGACAGTCAGCACCCGGTAGCGGCTGAACCCGAAGACGCCAAGGAGTAATCGGTGGCTCAGGTCAAACGTATCCGTCGTAACGTCAGCGGTATCATCCTGCTCGACAAGCCGTTGGGGTTCACTTCCAACGCGGCGTTGCAGAAGGTCCGCTGGTTGCTCAATGCCGAGAAGGCCGGGCACACCGGCAGTCTCGATCCGCTGGCCACCGGCGTGTTGCCGTTGTGCTTCGGCGAGGCCACCAAGTTCTCGCAATACCTGCTCGATTCCGACAAAGGTTATGAAACCCTGGCGCAACTGGGCAAGACCACCACCACGGCGGATGCCGAAGGTGAGGTTTTGCTGGAACGTCCGGTGACCGTTGGTCGTGCCGATATCGAAGCTGTGTTGCCGAAATTTCGTGGGCAAATCAGTCAGATACCGCCGATGTACTCGGCACTCAAGCGCGATGGGCAGCCGCTGTACAAGCTGGCCCGTGCAGGTGAAGTAGTGGAGCGCGAACCGCGTTCTGTTACTATTGCGCGCTTGGAATTACTGGCCTTTGAGGGTGATACTGCGCGGCTTGCGGTGGATTGCAGCAAAGGCACCTATATCCGTACCCTGGTGGAGGATATCGGTGAGCAACTCGGTTGTGGCGCTTACGTGGCTGAATTGCGACGTACCCAGGCCGGGCCTTTCTCGCTTGCACAGACCGTCACTCTGGAAGAGCTGGAAGCGGTACATGCCGAAGGCGGCAACGAAGCGGTCGACCGCTTCCTGATGCCATCGGACAGCGGCCTGCTGGATTGGCCACTGTTGCAGTTCTCGGAAGCGAGCGCGTTCTACTGGCTCAACGGCCAGCCGGTACGTGCCCCGGATGCACCGAAATTTGGCATGGTGCGGGTACAGGATCACAATGGTCGCTTCATCGGTATCGGTGAAGTGAGCGAAGACGGGCGCATCGCGCCACGTCGACTGATTCGGTCAGAATGACCGAACGAGGGTGGCTGTTAACAGGCACGGTCACTACTCATTTTTAGATACAGGGATTTGTCCCTGGCCTGTTGAAACTGTTTTTCTGAAACAGTTTCCTGATAAAAGGATTGCCTCATGGCTCTCGACGTTCAAGAAAAAGCTCAAATCGTAGCTGACTACCAGCAAGCTGTTGGTGACACTGGTTCGCCAGAAGTGCAAGTTGCACTGCTGACCGCCAACATCAACAAACTGCAAGGTCACTTCAAGGCCAACGGTAAAGATCACCACTCCCGTCGTGGTCTGATCCGCATGGTTAACCAGCGTCGTAAGCTGCTGGACTACCTGAAAGGCAAGGACGTGAGCCGTTACAGCGCTCTGATCGCTCGCCTGGGTCTGCGTCGCTAATAAGCGATTGCGCTAGAGGTTGGTTGTTTGCTGTGTGCCAGCGGGTTTCCCGCAGGTACATGGCAGGCTCCCAGCCTCAAGTTTTATCTGGACAATAGTTTTACCCTGGACAATGACAGTCGGGCCGATTCCCGGCGTTGCCCACGAATTTCGCAAGAAGACAAGTTCCCCCAAGAGCCACAAAGAAGGTAGGACACCGTGAACCCGGTAATCAAAAAATTCCAGTTCGGTCAGTCGACCGTTACCCTCGAGACTGGCCGTATCGCCCGTCAGGCCTCCGGCGCAGTATTGGTCACCGTTGACGACGACGTCAGCGTATTGGTGACCGTAGTCGGTGCCAAACAAGCTGATCCAGGCAAGGGCTTCTTCCCTCTGTCTGTTCACTACCAGGAAAAGACTTACGCCGCCGGCAAGATCCCTGGCGGTTTCTTCAAGCGTGAAGGCCGTCCTTCCGAGAAAGAAACCCTGACTTCCCGACTGATCGACCGTCCGATCCGTCCACTGTTCCCTGAAGGTTTCATGAACGAAGTGCAGGTTGTCTGCACCGTCGTTTCCACCAGCAAGAAGACCGATCCGGACATCGCTGCGATGATCGGTACCTCGGCTGCGCTGGCTATCTCCGGCATTCCTTTCGATGGCCCGATCGGCGCTGCCCGCGTTGCGTTCCACGAAAGCACCGGCTACCTGCTGAACCCGACTTACGAGCAACTGAAAGCTTCGAGCCTGGACATGGTCGTTGCCGGTACTTCGGAAGCCGTGTTGATGGTTGAATCGGAAGCCAAAGAGCTGACCGAAGACCAGATGCTGGGCGCGGTACTGTTTGCTCACGACGAGTTCCAGGTGGTGATCAACGCCGTTAAAGAACTGGCCGCTGAAGCTGCCAAGCCGACCTGGGCCTGGGCTCCTCAGCCAGAAGCCACTGCTCTGCTGGGTGCTATCCGTGCCGAGTTCGGCGAAGCGATCTCCCAGGCTTACACCATCACCATCAAGGCCGACCGTTACGCTCGCTTGGGCGAACTGAAAGACCAAGTGGTTGCCAAGCTGTCCGGTGAAGAAGGCCAGCCTTCCGCTGCTGACGTCAAAGCTGCTTTCGGCGAAATCGAATACCGCACCGTTCGCGAAAACATCGTTAACGGCAAGCCACGTATCGACGGCCGCGACACCCGCACCGTACGTCCGCTGAACATCGAAGTGGGTGTTCTGCCGAAGACCCACGGTTCGGCACTGTTCACCCGTGGCGAAACCCAGGCTCTGGTCGTCGCGACACTGGGCACCGCCCGTGACGCACAGCTGCTGGACACCCTGGAAGGCGAGAAAAAAGACCCGTTCATGCTGCACTACAACTTCCCTCCGTTCTCGGTAGGCGAGTGTGGTCGCATGGGTGGCGCTGGTCGTCGCGAAATCGGTCACGGCCGTCTGGCCCGTCGTTCGGTTCAGGCCATGCTGCCTGCTGCCGACGTGTTCCCGTACACCATCCGTGTCGTATCGGAAATCACTGAGTCCAACGGTTCGAGCTCCATGGCTTCGGTCTGCGGCGCTTCCCTGGCGCTGATGGACGCCGGTGTACCGATGAAGGCACCGGTTGCCGGTATCGCCATGGGTCTGGTTAAAGAAGGCGAGAAATTCGCCGTCCTGACTGACATCCTGGGTGACGAAGACCACCTGGGCGACATGGACTTCAAAGTAGCCGGTACCGCCAAAGGTGTTACCGCGCTGCAGATGGACATCAAGATCAAGGGCATCACCGAAGAAATCATGGAAATCGCTCTGGGCCAAGCCCTGGAAGCGCGCCTGAACATCCTCGGTCAGATGAACCAGATCATTGGCCAGTCGCGTACCGAACTGTCGGAAAACGCTCCGACCATGATCGCGATGAAAATCGACACCGACAAAATCCGTGATGTCATCGGTAAAGGCGGCGCGACCATTCGTGCGATCTGTGAAGAGACCAAGGCTTCGATCGACATCGAAGACGACGGCTCGATCAAGATCTTCGGCGAAACCAAGGAAGCGGCTGAAGCTGCACGTCAGCGCGTTCTGGGCATCACCGCTGAAGCTGAAATCGGCAAGATCTACGTAGGTAAGGTTGAGCGCATCGTCGACTTCGGCGCATTCGTTAACATCCTGCCAGGCAAGGACGGTCTGGTTCACATCTCGATGCTGAGCGATGCTCGTGTAGAGAAAGTGACCGACATCCTGAAAGAAGGCCAGGAAGTGGAAGTTCTGGTACTGGACGTGGACAACCGCGGCCGTATCAAGCTGTCCATCAAAGACGTAGCAGCGGCCAAGGCTTCGGGCGTTTAATTACCCCCGCGCCAACCGCTTCAACGTTATAAAAAATGCCCCGCCGTGAAAACGGCGGGGCATTTTTTTGTGCAGGAAAGATCTTTCCATTTTGCGGTGTGCGAAGTTGCCGGACATCGAGACCAGTGCTAGGTTTAGCCCACAGCCCGTGTAGCTCAGCCGGTAGAGCAGCGCACTCGTAACGCGAAGGTCGCAGGTTCGATTCCTGTCTCGGGCACCATTTCCCCCCCCCCCCGCTTACTTCACCTTTCTGCTCAGCTCCTCGACGGTGCGCTTGAGCTGATCCGTCGCGCGATCCTGGTCGTTGATCTTCTGTTTCAGGCTGGAGATCTCGCTGTTGTTCGAGCTGGAGCTGGAACCGCTGTTGCGATTGAGCTCTTCCACTTGTTTGGTGAGAGTGTTCAGGTCGCGTTCCTGTTCATTGACCGTGCGCTTGAGATCATCAATCTCCTTGCTGCTGGAGCTGGTGCTGGAACCACTGTTGCGTTTGAGCTCTTCAATCTGACGGGCCTGTTCGCTGATGGTGCGCTTCTGGCTTTCCAGTTCGCTGGCATTGGCCTTCACGGTTTTTTGCAGGTTTTCCAGATCATCGATGCTGACACTGGTTCTGACGAGCGTGTCCTTGCCGTATGAATTGTGCAGGGCGGAGATTTTGTCGGAATACAGCGCAGGGTCAGAGGCGACTTCGACAGCCGCTTGAGCTGCACTGGCCAATGCCAGGCTGCCGAGCAGCAGGGTAGCAGGGTAGCAGCGGCAAGACGGGTAGACGAAAGCTTCGAAAAACTGCGCATCACTGGGGTTCCTTGTGAAGTGCCTATATGGCACATCGCTATGACTTGGGATTTGAATTTATGTTCCCCGAGGTCTCCAGCATCTATTGCACACAGCTTTTTGCGGGATAGATGTAAAGAGCCGTGTAAATCGTCGGCAAAACGTCCTATATTCGTTGCCTGCATGAGCATCGCCCAGCAGTTTTCAGATGATCCCGAATGGTTCTGAAGGCCAGACAAACCGGGTTTCAAACGGTTTTTTTGCGTCAGAGAGATCCTTGATGATCCAGATCCATCTTCCATTCCCCAGATCAGCGAGAACGCCATGACCGTTAAAGAATTGACCCAAGAAGCCAGACACGAAGAAGCCCTGAAAAAGTACGTACTGGATGCACCCCAGTTACTGGAAGAGATCAAGGACTTGCCTGCCGACGATCAGAAGGACCAGATCCAGTGGGCGTTCGAGGATGAGGCAGAAGCCCAGGGCTTGCAGCCGTGGGAACTGACGCTCAAGTACACATCAAGCCCCGAAGAGTTCGAGGCCGCGCGCCTGGCACTGCACAAGGAGGCGGCCGAGGTGTTGGGCGTCGAGTGGGAAGAGTACTGCGAGATGAACAATCTGGTGGTCTGAAAAAAACGCCAGCCTTCATGAGGCTGGCGTTTTTCATTATCAGGGGTGTGATCAGAGACTCAGTCGCATCGACAGGTCTACGGCCTTCACATCCTTGGTCATCGCACCAATCGAAATGTAATCCACCCCGGTTTGCGCAATCGGCAGCAACGTACTTTCGTTGATGCCGCCACTGGCCTCCAGTTTTGCCTTGCCGGCGTTCAGGCGCACGGCTTCGCGCATGTCATCCAGGCTCAGTTCATCGAGCATGATGATGTCGGCTCCCGCTGCCAGGGCTTCTTTGAGCTCCGTCAGGTTCTCCACTTCGATCTCCACTGGTTTGCCCGGAGCGATCTTGTGCGCGGCAGCAATAGCCTCAGGGATGCCACCGCAGGCGGCGATATGGTTTTCCTTGATCAGGAAGGCGTCATACAGGCCGATGCGGTGGTTGTAGCAACCGCCGCAGGTCACGGCGTATTTCTGGGCCAGACGCAGCCCCGGCAGGGTTTTGCGGGTATCGAGCAACTTCACTTGGGTTTGGGCGACGAAATCCGCCAGGTACTGCGCGCGAGTGGCCACGCCCGAGAGCAGTTGCAGGAAGTTCAGTGCGCTGCGTTCGCCGGTGAGCAGCGAGCGTGCCGGGCCTTCGAGGTGGAACAGCGCCTGATTGGGTTTCACCCGTTCGCCATCGCTCACCTGCCAGTGCACGGCGACCCGCGGATCCAGCTGCCGAAACACGGCATCGACCCATGCAGTGCCGCTGATGACGGCAGCGTCGCGGGTGATGATGGTGGCTTTGGCCAGACGTTCGGCCGGGATCAGTTGCGCGGTGATGTCGCCGCTGCCGATGTCCTCGAGCAACGCACGGCGCACGTTGGCTTCGATTTCGGCGGTCAAATCGGCGAGACGTAGATTCGGCATAACGGGCTCCACAAACAAAGTGGCCCGATTATAGGGCCATGGCGCGAGGCAACCCAAGGCATCAACAACCATCCCGTCGTTCGCAAACCTGCATTTGGTCGATTCGCGTGAGCAATTGACTCTAAGCAAGGGTCTTTCATAAACGTCTGTTTCTTTGGGAGCGCAGAGTCTGCTGGCACAAGAGAGGTCTTTTGCAGATAATTCTGCCTTGCATTTGACGTCATAGCTTTGACGTACCTTTGGATTCCCGATTATTGAATGACAGCGGGTGGGCAATGTTCTCCGCTGAACGCCGGCCGTGTGGCCGGCGTGCTCGATCTTTCTTACCGAACCGAAGAATCACCGTTTCAGGAGGCTTGGATGCACAACGACGGGAATGTAGTGCCTTTGCACAAGGCGACTACCGATCAGGCGACTCATTCGCTGCTCGCCCGCCTGCCTGTGATTCTGCTTCAGGTTCGCGACAAAGCTGCCCAACAGCTCAAGCAGGGTTTGCAGGAGCTGTTCGATAACGCCGACGACACCTTGTTCGAAATGGCCGACCGAGCCCGGAACGATGTCGAGCAAAACATCTTCTTCGAAGCCATGCGCGATTTGCGCCTCAAGCGCAAAAATATCGAGCGCGGTTTTCTCGAGCAGTTCGTCGAGGCTTTCCTCAGGCTCACGCAGTGCGACACCTCACAGGCTGCCTTGCCCCGGGCATTGGCTTTCGATACCTCGGTGTCGCTATCCCATGACGACATGGAGCGTAATGTGGCGGTGGAGGTTATGGTCGGCAAAGTGCTGAACCGCGATGGCTTCGCCCTCGACCAGCTCACCGCCCGACTGAGCACCTTGCTGGGCAAGAAACTGGTCGAACAGCACAACCCCTTGGGGCCGACGCTGCTCTGTGAGTATTTCCTGCAGGCGGGGCGCAACCTGGGGATGGAGATCAAGGTCAAGCTGATCATCCTCAAGCTGTTCGAGCGCTACGTGCTCAGCAACGCCGATCAGCTCTACGCCGAAGCCAATCAACTGCTGATCGCCACCGGTGTGCTGCCGGACCTCAAGCCCGCCCCGGCGCGACGTGCCACCGATCGAGCGGCTGCCAGTGCTCACGCCGACCCTGTCGAGGCAGGGAGTCGCAGCGGCAATCCACAGGTTGACGAGGGCGTTCAGGAAGTCTTCGCCGCCTTGCAGGAGTTGCTGCTCCATGTGCGCGGCAGCGTTGCGCCGACCCTGGAGGTCAGTGCCCGGACCCAGCCCATTTCTACCCGCGATCTGCTGCGACTGCTCTCGCACTTGCAGCAATATGTGCCGGCGCTGGCGGTTCAGGACGACTTCGACCTGCGCAACCAGCTCGAACTGCTGCTGACCCGGGTCAGCGTCAAAAGCGGCAGGTTGCGGGTGGTCGGAGTGGCCGATGAAGACGTGATCAACCTGATCGCCATGCTCTTCGAATGCATTCTCGATGACCGCAACCTGCCGGACTCCCTCAAGGCGCTGATTGGCCGCTTGCAGATTCCGATGCTGAAAGTCGCGGTGCTCGACAAGAGTTTTTTCAGCCGCAGCAGCCATCCCGCCCGGCGCTTGCTCAACGAAATCGCCGCGGCGGCCATGGGCTGGGGCGAGTGCGATGACCATCAGCGCGACAGTCTGTACCTGCGCATTGAGCAGGTGGTGCAACGCTTGTTGAACGACTTTGTCGATGATCCGGCGATCTTTTCCGAACTGCTGGCGGATTTCCTCGCCTTCACCAATGACGAGCGTCGTCGCAGTGAATTGCTGGAGCAGCGCACCCGAGACGCCGAAGAAGGCCGTGCCAGGACCGAACTGGCCCGTCAGCGCGTCGAGCAGGCGTTGAATCAGGTGTTGGTGGGCAAGGTTTTGCCGCACAGCGTGGTGGTGTTTGTTCAGGAGGCCTGGAGCAAAGTGCTGTTGCTGACCGGCCTCAAGCACGGTGATCAGTCCGCCGAATGGCACGCCGATGTGCAGACCATGGAGCAGTTGATCTGGAGCGTGCAACGCCATGACGAACCCGATGCGAGCCTGCGCTTGTTGGCGCTGGTGCCAGGGTTGCTCAAGTCGTTGCGCGATGGGCTGAACAGCTCGGCATTCGACCCGTTCGCTACCAGCGAGTTTTTCAGCGAGCTGGAAGGCCTGCACGTTCAACTGTTTGAACGTCCGAGCCAGAACAGCACGCCTGTCGAGGGGCCGATGATGGTCGAGGTGCAGGAGGAAATCGTGCTTCGCACTGCTGACGAAGGCCCGGTCGAAACGGCCTCGGTGCGTTTGCCGGAGGATGATGCCGCGCTACTGCAAGTCGATCAACTGCGCCCGGGGTGCTGGGTCGAGTTTCAGGAAGACGAGGAAAACACCCTGCGTTGTAAATTGACGGCAATCATTGAATCCACCGGCAAGTACATCTTTGTCGACCGTACCGGAATGAAAGTGCTGGAGCACAACCGTACCGGCCTGGCCCTGGAGTTTCGGCGTGGCGCGGTGCGCACGCTGGACGACACCTTGCTGTTCGATCGGGCGCTGGAATCGGTGCTGGGCAACCTGCGGCGTCTCAATCGCGGCAAGTGATCGCGCGCCGAGGGCCTATCGCGGCATACTGGGCGCCAACACAGTCGTCGTTGAAGGAGCCTGTATGCAGTTGGACCCCGCGAGTGGTTGGTGTCAGGGTGTGCGTTTATGCCCTTCGCCCAACTTCAATGCGCGCCCCGAGGGCGAGATTTCCCTGCTGGTGATCCACAACATCAGTCTGCCGCCCGCGCAGTTTCTGACCGGCAAGGTGCAGGAGTTTTTCCAGAATCGTCTGGATGTCACGGAACATCCCTACTTTGCAGGGATCGCCGACCTGCGGGTGTCTGCGCACTTTCTGATTGAACGTGACGGCACCGTCACTCAGTTTGTCTCTTGTCTTGAGCGCGCCTGGCACGCCGGCGTTTCGTGTTTCGAGGGGCGGGAAACCTGTAACGATTTTTCCGTGGGCATCGAGCTTGAAGGCACGGATGATCTACCGTTTACCGATGCGCAATATCAGGCGTTGACGACTCTGACCCGACAGCTGCAAAGCGCCTTCACGGGTATCACCGCGCAACGTATCTGCGGGCATAGCGACATTGCACCCGGGCGCAAGACTGATCCGGGACCGGCGTTTGACTGGGCACGCTATCGTGCGGCCCTGGCAAAAGCCGCTCAGGAAGAAGAGGAGCAACAATGAGTTTTCTGGTGCTGCTGTTAGCGGTATGGATCGAGAAATTCTCGGCCCTGCGCCATCGGGTTCAACGAGATACGGGTTGGGTACGCGAGCTGAACAAGCTTGAAGTGAGCCCACGCATGACCAGCCGTCCGTGGCTGATACTGGTGGTGCTGGTGTTGTTGCCGGTGGCGCTGCTGGGGTTGCTGTTGGTGGTGCTGGACCCGGTGGCCTATGGCTTGCTGGCGTTGCCCGTGCACCTGTTGGTGGTGATTTACAGTCTGGGGCGTGGCGATCTGCTGGCCGGCCTGGGGCCGTTTCGCGATGCCTGGCGCCGGGAAGACCTGCAGGCTGCCGCCCATGTGGCCAAACGCGACCTGGATATCTGCGCCGACAGTGGCGAGCAACTGCTGGAGCGGGTGCAAGGGCATTTGCTGTGGGAGGCCTATCAGAGCTTTTTCGCGGTGATCTTCTGGTACTTCCTGCTGGGCCCGGTCGCGGCCCTGAGCTATCGACTGCTGGCGCTGGCCGAAGAGCATGGGCAAAACCCGGCCGTGGTCGAGCGCGCGACACAACTGCGCCACGCGTTCGATTGGGTGCCGGTGCGGTTGCTGGCAGCGAGCTTCGCGCTGGTCGGCAACTTTGTCGCGGTCAGCCGGGTGATGCTGCATGAGCTGCTGAACTGGAACATCAGCGCCGCTCAACTGATCGAGAAAGTCGGGCTGGTGGCCGGTGAAATTCCGGCGCCGGTGGTCGGCCCGGACGGCATCAATAGCCTGGACCGGATCTGGGAACTGCTGCTGCGCGCGGCGGTGCTTTGGTATGCCGGTTTTGCGTTGTGGACTGTTTTGTCCTGACTCCACTCTACGGCGAACGCTTTTGTGGCGAGGGGGCTTGCCCCCGTTGGGTCGCGAAGCGTCCCCAGCGTCAGTCCAGACAATCGTGTTGTCTGGATTTACGACTGCTTCGCAGCCGAACGGGGGCAAGCCCCCTCACCACAGGGATATCACTTGCCTGAAAGGGCATCTTCTGTCCGAAGAAAAGGCACCCCACCGTTAACCTTAAGTTACAAAACCTCCCTCCGATTTAGGCTATACAGAGGCAGCGCCAATAGTGGCTATCTGCTGTCTCTGCGCGCCTGCCAATAAAAATAAGAAATCAAAGGGAGACTTCACAGTGAAGAGCTTGCTCTATCCCGCCGTCGCGCTGATGAACCGCTTGAGCTTCGGCATGAAGTTCAGCCTGATCAGCGTGCTGTTCCTCGTCCCGATGCTGGTGACCAACTTCTATCTGGTGCGCGACTCCTATCGCGAATTCCAGGGCACTCGAGTCGAACTGCAGAGCCTCGACCTGCTGGGCAGCGGCCTGAACCTGCGTCGGGACCTGGAGACCCTGAACAACCTGGTGCAGATCAACGTCATCCTCGGCCAGTCCGGCAAGGCCAATCATGTCGAATCGACGATCAGTGCCCTGGAGCAAAGCGTCCTGAGCCGTTTGCAAGGGCTGGCGGCGATGACCACTGACCCGGAACAAATCACGTTTTTCGACGGCAAGCGCGACGAGATGATTGCCGCGTTCAAGGCCCAGCAAGCGGAAAACTCCCTGCAAAGCAAAAGTGCGCTGATCGGCAAGTTGCTCGGTAACGCGCAGATTTTCAGCCAGATCATCGCCAGTCAGGCCGGCCTGAGCCGCGACAGCCAGAGCGACATGCGTCAGCTGAGCGAACTCATTACCAACGTCACGCCGGCCGTCACCCAGACACTCGGCGAGGGCCGGGCGATGGGGTCTTACTCGTTGGGGCAGGGTTTTCTCAATTCGGCCTCGAGTACCCGATTCGATGAGTTGCTGGCGCAGATCGAGAAACTTCAGGCCGAATACGGCCTGAAGTTGAAGGATGCACTGGGCTCCAGTAAAGCCGCGCACGAAACCCTGGCGGCTCAGGCAGAAAGCAGCAAGGTCTCCCTGAAAAAGGCCAGTGAACTGTTCGAAGAACAGGTGGTGATGGCCGATACCCTCGATGCGCCGTGGCAGGCCTTTTTCGATCAGGTCGCGGGCCTGATGGACCAGACCTATCAACTCAACGAAGCCACCCTGAAGTTTCTCGGTACCCAGTTGCAGCAGCGGCTGGAGCAGCACCGTACCCACATGGTGTTGCAGGTGGTGGCGCTGGCACTGGTGTTCGTGTTGATTTTTTACCTCTATGGCGGGTTCTACGCCTCGACCCGCACCACCCTCAAGCGTCTGGGCGCAGTGATGGACAAGGTGGCGGCTGGTGACATGACCGTGACCTTCAGCGCCAACAGCCGCGACGAACTGGGCGAGTTGGGCGAGGTGTTCACCGGTACCGTGAAGAAAATCCATGACCTGATCGAGCGAGTGGGGCAGACCGTCAGCGAGGTCGAGCGCCAGGCCGGGCAGGTCGAACACGTGTCCGCCCAGAGCAACCAGGCGGTGGCGGGGCAGCGTACACAGATCGAACAGGTCGCCACCGCGATGAACCAGATGTCGGCCACTTCCCTGGAGGTGGCGCGCAGTGCCTCCGCGGCCGTCAGTAGTGCCCACAGCGTCAATGACGAGACCATCAGCGGTCGCGGATTGGTGGAGTCCCAGCAGGGCAGCATCGCTGCACTGGCCAGCGAAATCGATCAGTCGGTGCGGGTGATCAATCAACTGGCCAGCGACAGTCAGTCCATCAGTCGTGTGCTGGAGGTGATCAAAAGCATTGCCGAACAGACCAACCTGCTGGCCCTCAACGCCGCCATCGAAGCCGCCCGCGCGGGCGAGCAGGGCCGGGGTTTTGCGGTGGTGGCGGATGAGGTGCGGACCCTGGCCAAGCGCACCCAGCAATCGACCGAAGAAATCGAGCAGATGATCACCAAGTTGCACAGCGGTGTCGGTGCGGCGGTCAAGGCAATGGGCACCAGCCATCAGATGGCCAACGGCACCGTCGGGCAGTCGGAAAAGGTCCAGCAGGCGCTGGAAAACATCCTCGGCGCCGTCGGCATGATCGTCGACCAGAACCAGCAGATTGCCGCTGCGGTAGAGCAGCAGACCGCTGTGGCCCACGACATCGACCAGAACATCGTCGAGATCAACCGCGCCGGCGAACGTACCGCCGAAGGCGCGCACCAGACCGAGAATGCGAGCCGAGCATTGTCGGCGCAGGTGGTGGAGCTCAAGCAGTTGATCAGTGCGTTCCGGGTTTGATGCCACGAAGCAGTTCAAATGTGGGAATCAACGGATTACCAGTTGAACAGCTCACACGCATTGGCCGTACTGGCAGCGGCCAGACGTTCTGGGCTGATCGCCATCATGGCGGCCAGTGCCTCGCAGATCGCTGGCAAATGGGCCGGGCTGTTGCGTTGGCCGGGGAACATGGCGGGAGCCATGTCCGGTGAGTCGGTTTCCAGTACCACCGACTCAAGGGGCAAACCGGCGATCACCCGGTGCATGCGCAAGGCCTGCGGCCAGGTCGCGGCGCCGCCGAGGCCGAGTTTGAAACCGAGCTTGATGTATTCGCGAGCCTCTTCCTGGCTGCCGGCGAAGGCATGAATGATCCCCGCCCGTTTCAAGCGAAACCGTTTGAGTGTGGCGATCACCGCTGCGTGGCTGCGTCGCACATGAATCAATGCTGGAAGATTGAAGTCCGCCGCCAGTTGCAGTTGGGCGTCGAACAGCGTTTGCTGACGTTCACGATCCAGAGTTTCGATGAAGTAATCCAGACCGATCTCGCCCACCGCGCATAGCTGGCGATGGCCCGCTAACCGCGTCAGCCAGTCACCGAGCTCGGTCAAATCTTCAGGGCGATGCTCATCCAGATACACCGGGTGCAAACCAAACGCCGCGTGCAGATCGGGATCGCTTTGCACCAGCTCCCAGACCCGCTGCCAATTGGCCTGATACACCCCCAGCACCACCATCCGCCGCACGCCGAGCGCGCGGCTCTCGGCCAGCAACGCCTGACGATCCGGGTCGAAATCCGGAAAGTCCAGGTGAGTGTGGGTGTCGATCAGTTCCACGGTTCAGTCCTGAAGAATACGCTGCTTGAACGTCCGCGCGATGGCCTGCACGCCGGGCTGATAATCGGCCTGTTCGATGGCGGCCACTGCCAGTTCCAGGGCTTTGTCGGCGATCAGTTGATGCTGCTGGGCCATGGCGTTGACCGGCAGCGGCAGGAAGTCCAGCAACTGCGTATCACCGAAGGTGCCCAGGCGCAGCGGGCGGCTTTTCAGCGGGAAATCGTGCAAGGCATCGAACACGCCCTGAAGCAGCACGTAGGAGGTGGTCACCAGCGCATCCGGCAAATGGCCCAGGCGTTGGATCAATTCTTCCATCAGTTGTTTGCCGCACTCACGGCTGAACGACTCGCCGTGCTCGATCAGCGCCTCGCCTTTGAAACCGTTCAGCGCCTCCTTGAAGCCCGCTGCCCGCTCCTGGCTGATACTCAATTCAGGGCGTGCGCCGAGCAGCGCGATCTGTTTTGGCAGCGGGGTCAGCAGGCTGCGGGTCAGGTGCAGGCTGGCTTCGCGATCATCGCTGATCACCGAGCAGAAATGTTCGGGCTCCATCACCCGGTCGATGGCGATGATCGGAATGCCTTTGGCCTGCAACTGGCGATAGCTGTCGTCACCGGCTGGCAGGCAACTGGCGACGATCAGCGCATCGCAGCGGCGGGCGCGGAACAGTTGCAGCAATTGCCGTTCGCTGTCCGGCGCATCGTCGGAGCTGGCGATCAGCAGCTGATAGCCGCGCGCCCGGGCGCCTTGTTCCAGCAGTTTGGCGATTCGCGCGTAACTGGGGTTTTCCAGGTCCGGCAGAATGAAGCCCAGGGTGCGGGTGTGCCGACTGCGCAGCCCGGCGGCCTGCGGGTTGGGCGTGAAGCCATGTTGTTCGACCACTGCCCGCACGCGCTCGACAGTGGCGCTGCTGATGCGTTGCTGTTCGGCCTTGCCATTGATGACGTAACTGGCGGTGGTCACGGAGACACCGGCCAATTGTGCAATATCACTGAGTTTCAACCCGGTATTCCTTGTTTTTAGAGCGTGCCCCGACATTTTCGCCAATCCTACCCGATTGAGGCAGGCGACCATTGTCGCAGCACATCCGATAATTGGACTTCAAGGATGAGACATTATCGAGTAACGTGCCTAAGATTCTAGATTAAACGTTTCAGCAGGCGTATTTTCTACGTTATAGGTCGCTTTGGCCGGTTCTGCCGCGAAACCGCCAAAACTGCGTCTGAAAAGGTGTTCTCAAAACGCCTAAGCTGAATCAATCAAAACAATACCTGGCGTCACACGGCGCCAAAAAGGAGAAAGCATGCTCGAGCTCACCATAGAGCAGATATCCATGGGCCAGTCGGCTGTGGATAAAGCCACCGCCTTGCAATTGCTCGCTGACCGACTCGTGACCGATGGCCTGGTGGCCGACGGTTACCTCGCAGGCTTGCAGGCCCGGGAAGCCCAGGGCTCGACCTTTCTCGGCCAAGGTATTGCCATCCCCCATGGCACTCCCGAAACCCGCGATCAGGTATTCGCCACTGGCGTGCGGCTGATGCAGTTTCCTGACGGCGTGGACTGGGGCAATGGCCAGATCGTTTATCTGGCCATCGGTATCGCCGCCAAATCCGATGAACACCTGCGCCTGCTGCAACTGCTGACCCGTGCCCTCGGTGAAACCGACCTGGGCCAGGCCCTGCGCCGCGCCAGTTCCGCCGAAGCCTTGCTGAAATTGCTGCAAGGCGCGCCACAAGAGCTGGCACTGGACGCACAGATGATCGGCCTCGGTGTGTCCGCCGATGACTTCGAAGAGCTGGTTTGGCGCGGTGCCCGTTTGCTGCGTCAGGCCGATTGCGTGAGCAATGGTTTTGCCGGCGTCTTGCAGCAGGTCGAAGCGTTGCCGCTGGGCGATGGCTTGTGGTGGCTGCACAGCGAACAAACAGTGAAGCGTCCCGGCCTGGCGTTCGTTACCCCGGACAAACCCATCCGCTACCTCGGTCAGC
The DNA here is from genome assembly GCF_058798795.1 of Pseudomonas sp. GW822-FHT07A10. Lineage (NCBI taxonomy): Bacteria > Pseudomonadati > Pseudomonadota > Gammaproteobacteria > Pseudomonadales > Pseudomonadaceae > Pseudomonas > Pseudomonas sp. GW822-FHT07A10. Next base: position 180,950 of record NZ_JBXAKV010000007.1, on the reverse strand, counting down.
CGCTGAGCGGGCTGTTCTGCCTGGCCAGCCTCGGTGAAGCCCATCAGGCGCTGCTCGAACGTCTTTGCGCGTTGCTGATTGAAGGTCGCGGCCATGAATTGGGCCGTGCCACCAGTAGCCGCGCGGTGCTGGAAGTCCTTGGCGGTGAAGTGCCGGCGGACTGGCCGAGCGCACGCATTGCCCTGGCCAACGCCCACGGTTTGCATGCGCGCCCGGCGAAGATCCTCGCGCAACTGGCGAAAAGTTTTGAAGGCGAGATCCGTATACGCATCGTCGATGGTCACGACAGCGCGGTGTCGGTGAAGAGTTTGAGCAAACTGCTCAGCCTTGGCGCCCGTCGCGGTCAGGTGCTGGAACTGATCGCCGAACCGGTCATCGCCGCCGACGCCTTGCCGGCCTTGCTGGCGGCCATCGAAGAAGGCCTCGGTGAAGAAGTCGAGCCGCTGCCCGTGGTGAGCCAGCAGCGCGAAGTGCTCGTTGAGGTGGAGGTCGCCGAAACACTGCTCGCGCCAGAGTCCGGCAGCCTGATTCAGGCGATTGCCGCGGCACCGGGGATCGCCATCGGCCCGGCGCATATTCAAGTGCTGCAAGTCATCGATTACCCGCTGCGCGGTGAGTCTGCGGCCATCGAGCGCGAGCGTCTCAAGCAAGCGCTGGCCGATGTGCGTCGTGACATCGAAGGCCTGATCGAGCGCAGCAAGGCCAAAGCGATTCGCGAGATTTTCATCACCCATCAGGAAATGCTCGACGACCCGGAATTGACCGACGAAGTCGAAACCCGCCTCAAGCAAGGTGAAAGCGCCGAAGCGGCGTGGATGACGGTGATCGAAGCCGCCGCCAAACAACAGGAAGCGCTGCAGGACGCGTTGCTCGCCGAACGTGCCGCCGACTTGCGCGACATTGGCCGTCGGGTGCTGGCGCATTTGTGTGGCGTCGAAACGCCTGCGGAGCCTGCGCAACCGTACATTCTGGTGATGGACGAAGTCGGCCCGTCGGATGTGGCGCGTCTTGATCCGACGCGCGTCGCCGGCATTCTCACCGCTCGCGGTGGTGCCACGGCCCACAGTGCGATTGTCGCCCGGGCCCTGGGTATTCCAGCACTGGTGGGCGCCGGCGCCGCCGTGTTGCTGCTGAAACCGGGCACGCCGCTGTTGATCGATGGCCAACGCGGCCGCCTGCACGTGGACGCCGATGCCGCGACCTTGCAGCGCGCCACCGAAGAGCGCGACACCCGCGAACTGCGCCTCAAAGCCGCCGCCGAACAACGCCATCAACCGGCGCTGACCACCGACGGCCACCCTGTGGAAGTGTTCGCCAATATCGGTGAGAGCGCTGGCGTCACCAGCGCGGTGGAGCAGGGCGCCGAAGGCATTGGCCTGTTGCGCACCGAACTGATTTTCATGGCTCATTCACAAGCGCCGGACGAGGCCACCCAGGAAGTCGAATACCGTCGTGTACTCGATGGCCTTGCCGGGCGGCCGCTGGTGGTGCGCACCCTCGACGTCGGTGGCGACAAACCGCTGCCGTACTGGCCGATCGCCAAAGAAGAGAACCCGTTCCTCGGTGTGCGTGGCATTCGCCTGACCCTGCAACGCCCGCAGGTCATGGAAGCGCAATTGCGCGCCTTGCTGCGTGCGGCGGATAACCGTCCCTTGCGGATCATGTTCCCGATGGTCGGCAGCGTCGATGAGTGGCGCCAGGCTCGGGACATGACCGAACGTCTGCGTCTGGAAATCCCGGTCGCCGATCTGCAACTGGGGATCATGATCGAAGTGCCGTCGGCCGCCTTGCTGGCGCCGGTATTGGCCAAGGAAGTGGACTTCTTCAGCGTCGGCACCAACGACCTGACCCAGTACACCCTGGCCATCGACCGTGGTCATCCCACTTTGTCGGCCCAGGCTGACGGCTTGCACCCGGCGGTGCTGCAACTGATCGACATCACCGTGCGTGCGGCTCATGCTCATGGCAAGTGGGTCGGCGTGTGCGGTGAACTGGCGGCCGATCCGCTGGCGGTGCCGGTGCTGGTGGGCCTGGGTGTGGATGAGTTGAGCGTGTCGGGCCGCAGCATTGCCGAGGTCAAGGCGCGCATTCGCGAACTCAGCCTGACCCAGACTCAAACCCTTGCCCAACAGGCCCTGGCCGTGGGCAGCGCGAACGAAGTCCGCGCATTAGTGGAGGCGCTGTAATGGCCAAGATCTTAACCCTGACCCTCAACCCGGCGCTGGACCTTACCGTTCAATTGCCGATGCTTGTGCCCGGTCAGGTCAATCGCAGCGACGAAATGCACACCCATGCCGCCGGCAAAGGGGTGAACGTGGCGCAGGTGCTGGCCGACCTCGGGCATCAGCTGACTGTCAGCGGGTTTCTCGGGGAAGACAACCTTCAGGCGTTCGAAACCCTGTTCGCCAAACGCGGCTTCACCGACGCGTTTATCCGCGTCCCCGGTGAGACCCGCAGCAATATCAAGCTGGCGGAAAACGATGGGCGCATCACCGACATCAACGGCCCGGGGCCGCGGGTCAGTGAAGCGGCGCAGCAGGCTTTGCTCGATCGGCTCGACCAGATTGCACCAGGGCATGACGCCGTCGTGGTGGCCGGTAGTTTGCCCCGTGGCGTGAGTGCCCAATGGTTGCGAGAGTTGATCCAGCGCTTGAAAAAACGCGGCTTGAACGTTGCGCTCGACACCAGCGGTGAAGCCTTGCGCGTCGGCCTGTCGGCTGGCCCGTGGCTGATCAAGCCCAACACCGAAGAGCTGGCTGAAGCACTGGATTGCGAAGTGGTTTCCGTGGGCGCCCAAGCCGAGGCCGCGAGCCGTTTGCATGCTCATGGCATCGAGCACGTGGTGATTTCCCACGGTGCCGACGGGGTGAACTGGTTCAGTGTCGGCTCGGCGATGCATGCCACACCGCCCAAGGTCAGCGTGGTCAGCACCGTCGGTGCGGGGGATTCGCTGCTGGCGGGCATGCTGCACGGTTTGCTCAGTGCCGATACGCCTGAACAGACCTTGCGCACCGCCACCGCGATTGCCGCCATGGCCGTCACCCAGATCGGTTTTGGCATCGGCGACGCCGCGCAACTGGCGCAGCTCGAACAGGGCGTGCGCGTGCGCCCCCTGACAGAACAATAAGAGGGTTTGCAATGAAATTAGCCATTGTTACGGCCTGCCCGAACGGCATGGTCACCAGTGTGCTGTGCGCTCGTCTGCTCGATGCAGCGGCCCAGCGTCAGGGCTGGAGCACCAGTGTCGAAGTCGTGGATGCAGCCCATCCGGAACGTCAATTGTCGGCGGCGATCATCGAGGCTGCCGAGTGGGTGTTGCTGGTCACCAGCGCGCCGGTGGATATGTCGCGCTTTGTCGGTAAACGTGTGTTCCAGAGCACCCCGGCCCAGGCCCTGCAAGATGTCGAAGCGGTGCTGCGCCGTGGGGTAGAGGAAGCCGAGGTTTACGTAGCGCCCGCAGCCACCGCTGAACCTGCCGCGGTTGCTAAACAGGCGCCACGCCTGGTGGCTGTCACCGCGTGCCCGACCGGCGTCGCCCACACCTTCATGGCCGCCGAAGCCTTGCAGCAAGCGGCCAAGCGCCTGGGTTACGACCTGCAAGTGGAAACCCAAGGCTCGGTCGGCGCACGAAATCCACTCAGCGCAGCGGCGATTGCCGATGCTGATGTGGTGCTGCTGGCGGCCGACATCGAAGTCGCCACCGAGCGTTTCGCCGGCAAGAAAATCTACCGCTGCGGCACAGGCATCGCCCTGAAACAGGCCGAAGCGACGCTGAACAAAGCCCTGGCCGAAGGCAAGCAGGAAAGCGCTGCGACCGGCGCCAAAGGCCCGGCCAAGCAAGAGAAGACGGGTATCTACAAACACCTGCTGACCGGTGTCTCGTACATGTTGCCGATGGTGGTGGCGGGCGGTCTGATGATTGCCTTGTCCTTCGTGTTCGGCATCACCGCGTTCAAGGAGCAAGGCACGCTCGCAGCGGCGCTGATGCAGATCGGCGGCGAGAGCGCGTTCAAACTGATGGTGCCGCTGCTGGCGGGTTACATCGCCTACTCGATCGCTGACCGTCCGGGCCTGGCGCCGGGGATGATCGGTGGTTTGCTGGCGAGCACGCTCGGTGCCGGTTTCATCGGCGGTATCATCGCCGGTTTCATCGCTGGCTATGCGGCCCAGGCGATCAACCGTTATGCGCGCTTGCCGCAAAGTCTTGAGGCGCTGAAACCGATCCTGATCATTCCGTTGCTGGCGAGCCTGTTCACCGGTCTGGTGATGATCTACGTGGTTGGCAAACCGGTGGCCGGGATGCTCGCGGGGCTCACCCACTTCCTCGACAGCATGGGCACCACCAACGCGATACTGCTCGGTGTGCTGCTGGGCGGGATGATGTGCGTCGACCTCGGTGGGCCAATCAACAAGGCGGCTTACGCGTTTTCGGTGGGGTTGCTGGCATCGCAGAGTTATGCACCGATGGCCGCGACCATGGCCGCCGGCATGGTGCCGCCGATTGGCCTGGGCATCGCCACGTTGATTGCCCGGCGCAAGTTCGCCCAGACGGAACGCGAGGCCGGTAAAGCGGCGCTGGTGCTGGGGCTGTGCTTTATCTCCGAAGGGGCGATTCCGTTCGCGGCCAAAGATCCGCTGCGGGTGATTCCGGCGAGCATCGCCGGCGGCGCGCTGACCGGCGCGTTGTCGATGTACTTCGGCTGCAAACTCATGGCGCCGCACGGTGGATTGTTCGTGATGCTGATTCCGAATGCGATCAACCATGCGCTGTTGTATCTGCTGGCGATTGTGGCCGGGAGTCTGCTGACGGCGGTGGTGTATTCGGTGCTCAAGCGACCGGAAACAGTGGAACTGGCGCTGGAGCCGGCTAACGCTTAACAGCCAAAGATCGCAGCCTTTGGCAGCTCCGCTCAGAACAGTGTTCGACCGCGATATGGCGGCGTACATCGAGCCTGGAGCTGCTGGAGGCTCGGGCCGCGTTCGGACGATCTTTTCTGTGTCATACCTGATTCATGCGGCCATGCTTTAGTTTTCCTTTTTCAGGGAGAGCACCATGAGCGAATTCGACCTCGGCCGCCGTCGTGTCATACAAGCTGTCGGAGCCGGGCTGTTGCTGCCCGGCCTGGCGCCAGCGGTGATTGCATCGGTCAAGGATCGGCCGCAACTCACCGATGGTGTGCAGTCCGGCGACCTGTTGGGCGACCGGGCGATGATCTGGAGCCGTAGCGATCGTGCGGCGCGGATGGTGGTGGAATGGGACACGCGCAGCCTGTTCAGCAACCCTCGTCGATTCGTCTCGCCATTGGCCGATGCCGGCACCGATTTCACCGCTCGGGTCGAACTCACCGGCCTGCCTGCCGATCAGGCAATTTTCTACCGCGTGACGTTCGAAGACGCCCAGAGCGGTGTCGCCAGCGAACCCTGGTTCGGCCATCTGCGCAGTGTGCCCAGCGCTCGGCGGAATATTCGCTTCGTCTGGAGCGGCGACACGGTTGGCCAAGGCTTCGGCATCAACCCGGACATCGGCGGCATGCGCATCTACGAAGCCATGCGTTTGCGCCTGCCGGACTTTTTTATCCACAGCGGCGACACCATCTACGCCGACGGCCCGGTGCCGGCGCAACTGACCACCGAAAGCGGCCGGGTGTGGCGCAACATCACCAGCGAAGCCAAGAGCAAAGTCGCCGAAACCCTCGACGAGTATCGCGGCAACTACCGCTACAACCTGATGGACGAAAACGTCCGTCGCTTCAACGCCGAAGTGCCGCAGATCTGGCAGTGGGACGACCACGAAGTGGTGAACAACTGGTCGCCGGGCAAGCAACTGGATGATCGCTACAAGAGCAAAGATATCCACAGCCTGGTGGGCCGTGCGCGGCGAGCCTGGCTGGAATATGCGCCGATGCGTTTGCAGAGCGCCGACGGTGGCGGGCGGATTTATCGCAAGCTGAGTTATGGGCCGATGCTCGATGTGTTCGTGCTCGACATGCGCGGCTACCGAGGTGCCAATGACGACAACCTTGGTGCCGCCAAACCGTTCCTCGGTCGAGAGCAATTGGATTGGCTCAAACGTGAATTGAAAGGCTCCCAGGCTCAATGGAAAGTCATCGCCGCCGACATGCCCATCGGCCTCGGCGTCCCGGACGGCGAAGTCAGCCCCGGTGTGGCGCGTTGGGAAGCGGTGGCCAACGGTGATCCGGGCCCGGCTCAAGGCCGTGAGCTGGAGATCGCTGAATTACTGGGTTTTCTGCGGGCGCAGCAGGTGCGCAATTTCGTTTGGCTGACGGCGGATGTGCATTACTGTGCGGCGCACCATTACCATCCTGATCGCGCGGCGTTCCAGGACTTCGAACCGTTCTGGGAATTTGTCGCGGGGCCGCTGAATGCGGGCAGCTTCGGGCCGAATGCGCTGGATAAAACCTTCGGCCCTGAGGTGGTGTTCCAGAAGGCTCCAGCGGCGCAGAACACCTCGCCGTTTGCCGGGTTTCAGTTTTTTGGCGAGGTGAATATCGATGGGCAGTCGGGTGAGTTGAGTGTCGTGCTGCGGGATCTGGATGGGGTGGGGGTGTTCGAGCGTAAGTTGCAGCCGGTTTGAGGGCCTGATCGATACGAAATCCTGTCGATGCGACCTGTGGCGAGGGGGCTTGTCGGAACGCCGCACCGTCCCGTTTGAGTGCGTAGCACTCACAAGATCGTTGATACATCAGAGATTTTGGGGCCGCTTCGCAGCCCAACGGGGGCAAGCCCCCTCGCCACAGGTCCCGCAGGGATCAACGGTGTCAGTAAACGTCGCGGCGGTAGCGGCCTTGTTCGATCAGGCGCTCGACTTCATCCGCGCCGAGGACTTCATTGAGCACTTGGTCCACTCCAGAAGCCATCCCCTGCAAACTGCCGCAGATGTAAATCACGGCGCCATCGGCCAACCATTTCTTCAGCTCGCCGGCAGACTCGCGCAGGCGATCCTGCACATAGATTTTCTCGGCCTGATCTCGGGAAAACGCCAGGTCCAGACGCGCCAGATCACCATTGATCAACCACTCTTCCAACTCAGCACGGCACAGAAAATCGTGCTCGCGATTACGCTCGCCAAACAGCAACCAGTGACGCTGCTGCCCGTCGGCGATCCGTGCCTTGAGCAAGCTGCGCAACCCGGCCAACCCGGTGCCGTTGCCCAGCAAGATCATCGGTACCGCCTCGTTCGGCAGATGGAAACCACTGTTGCGCCGCACCCGCAGGCTGATGTGGCCACCCACAGGGACGTGTTCGGTCAACCAGCCGGAACCGATGCCCAGGCTGCCGTTTGGGTGCAGCTCCTGACGCACGATCAATTCCAGCACGCCGTCGGCGGCGATCGAGGCGATGGAGTATTCACGCAGGGCCAGTGGCACCAACGCATTCACCAGCGCTTGCGCGTGCAGGCCGACCAGATGAGCGCGGTTCTCGGGCAGTTGGCGGCTGGCCAGGGCTTGTTCCAGAGACTGCGCCAGGCCATCGAGTTCAACCGCGGCCCGACCGTCAATTCCCAGGCCATCGAGGAAATGCTCGATCGCCCACGCACCATTGCGCGGCAGCACTTCCACCAGATCACCGGCCAGCCAACTGCTGGTGCTGGGAGCGGTGAGGCCGAGCAAGTACACGGGAGCACCGCTGCTGTCCGGGTTCATCAGCTCACGACGGGTCAGGGTCCAGTTGTCGTAGTTGGGCGCTTGCCAGGTGTCGACCGGTGCCTGACCCGTCAGCAGGCCAAGTTGCTGTTGCCAGTGACGCAGGGCGTAAGGGTCGCCACCGTCGACTTCAACCGGGGCGAACAAGGTCTTGCCGCCGTGCTCGCCCAGCCAGGTGTGCAAGCGACGGGCGAAGCCGCAGAAGTGTTGATACTGGCGGTCACCGAGGCCGAGCACGGCATAGTTCAGGCTTTCGAGGCTCGGTGCACGCCCCAGTACTTTGCGTTCGAAACCGCGGGCGCTGTCCGGCGCTTCGCCGTCGCCGAAGGTGCTGACCACAAACAGTGCGTTGCTGGAATCTCGCAGGTCCTGTTCGCTGACATCGGCCAGCGGTTGAACCTTCACCGGTAATCCGGCGGCCTGCAATTGCCCGGCAGTCTGCCAGGCGAGCTGCTCGGCAAACCCGCTCTGGCTGGCGAAGCCGATCAGCCATGCTGGTGCGTCGCTACCCGGTTGCTCAAGGCCTTTACGGGCATCCTTGATCTGACGTTTCTTGCGTCGACGGTCCAGGTACAGCAACCAGCCCGTGACGAAAAACAGCGGCATGCTCAGCGCGGCGATGGTCAGGATGATCCGCCCGAGCAACCCGAAATAACTGCCGACGTGCAGTGCATAAATACTGGTCAGCAACTGCGCCTTGAGGCTCTTGTCGCTGTAACGGTCATGACGGCTGACGGCGCCGGTCACCGGATCGAGGGTGATCTGGTTCCGTGCCTGGTCGTGGGGTGAATCCTTCAGCAGGTAGAACACGGTTGCCGGTTGCCCGGCCACGGGCGGCATTCGAACGTTATAGGACGAAAGACCAGGACCGGCGGCGCTGTAGATGCTGCTCCACATCGCGGCGTAATCGGCGGTGGGGGCCGGGCCGCTTGGCGCAGGGCCGCGACCACTGCGAACCCGCTCGTTTTGCGGCGAGTCAGACAGCAGCCTGGTCAGCCCTTTGTTGTACCACTCGTACGACCAGGACAAACCGGTCAGTGCCGCCAAAAGGTAGAACACCAGGCACCAGGTGCCGGCCACCGAGTGCAGGTCCCAGTTGAAGCTGCGACCTTTTTTCTTCCAGTCCAGCGTCAGCCAGGCGCGCCAGCTTTTCCACTGGCGCGGCCAGCGCAGGTACAGGCCGGACAGGCAGAAGAACACCAGAATCAGCGTGCAGGCGCCGGTGATCTGCCGGCCGGTATCACCCATGGCGAGGAAGCGGTGCAGTTGCAGCATCAGACCGAAGAAGTCCTGGCCGGTGACGTCGCCCATGAACTCGGCGGTGTACGGGTCGAAATAACGCATCTGCCCGCGACGTTCTCCGGGCGGCGCCGTGAAGATCACCCGCGCAGCATTGCCGCTGTCGGTCTCGACCCAGAGCATCGAGACGATCTTGCCCGAAGCGCTTTCGATTTTCTCCACCAGTTCGGCCGGTGGCAGCACGCCGGCGATCTGCTTCTCGACGTGCAGCACGGAGGGGTTCAGCGTTCGCAGGATTTCATCCTGAAACGAGACTGCCGCCCCGGTAATGCCCATCAGGGCCAGGACCAGTCCGGCGCTGATGCCGAAAAACCAGTGCAACTGGAACAGGGATTTCTTCAACACGTCGCTCGCCTTGTTCGTTCAAAAGTCATCATCACGGCGCGCATTATGCCGTGAGTTGTCGAGAAGCATTCTTTTTTACACGCAAAAGCCCCGTTCACTTTGATGAACGGGGCTTTTACCTGAGCGCTTTGGTCTTCACGCTTCTGTTATCAGAAGTGGAAGTTGGCGCTCAGCAGGGCAGTGCGGCCCGGCGCCACGTGGGCGTAGTGCGTCTGGAATACCTGGTCGAAGTAACGCTTGTCGGCCAGGTTTTGTACGTTGAGTTGCAGGTCGACGTTCTTGGTCAGGCGGTAGCTGGCCATCGCGTCGTAACGCCAATAGGACGGAATCTCCACCGAGTTGGCGACGTTGCCGAACTGGGAATCGACGAAGGTCGCACCGGCACCGACGGTCAACTTGTCCGGCACCAGGTCGTAGGTCGACCAGAACGTGAAGTTGTTCCGTGGGGTGCTTGGCATGCGGTTGCCTTCATCGGCGGCGAGGGTGGTTTTGACCACTTCGCTGTCCATGTAGGTGTAGCCGCCGAAGACTCGCCAGTTACGGGTCAGCTTGCCGGTGTAGGTCAGTTCCAGGCCATTGACCTGCTGTTCGCCGTCCAGCACTTGGGTGGTGCCGCCGTCCGGATCGTTGATACGCGCGTTGGTTTTCTCGGTGCGGAACAGTGCAGCGGTCAGCGACAGGTCGTCACCGAAGAAGTCCCACTTGGTGCCGATCTCGTAGTTGCGGTTCTTTTCCGGGTCCAGACTGCTGTTGTTCGCCGCCAGTTCCAGGCCACCGTTGCCGCTGGTTTCGCCGGCCGGGTTGCTGGACGTCGAGTAGGCGGCATAGATGCTGCCGTTTGGCAGCGGGTTGTAGACCACGCCGATCTGGTAGTTCACCAGGTCGCTGGTGTTCTGACGGGAGAAACTGCCCGCTGGAGCCGTGCTGCTGGCGTTGGCGAAGCCGCTGGATTCGACCTGGTAGTTGTCATAACGCAGGCCCAGGTTCAGGGACCATTGCTCGTTGAACTTCAGGGTGTCGAACACATAGGCCGCGGCGGTCTTGGTGTCGGTGTCGGTGAAGGCTTTGCTGTCGGTGATCGTGCCGTTCCAGTTATCCCCAGGCGTCGGGTTATACAGGCTGGTGCAGTCGCCGGAGTTGAACAGGGCACGGTTGCACCGGGTGCCGCTGGCGCTGGAGGTCAGGAGGTACGGGCGGTTGTGGGTGTCCTGATAGGAAAACTCCAGACCGGTTACCAGGCTGTGCTCGATGGCGCCGGTGTTGAATTTGGCACTCAGGTCGGTCTGGTTGATCCAGCCGCTGGACGTCGAGTTACGGCTCTTCGCGCCACGGTAGACACTGCCGTTGGCCACGTTGCCCTTGCTGTCGTCAGGGTTGGTGACGATGTAGTCCAGGGTCGAACGGGACATGCGAAAGCTGTTCGACACGGTCAGGCTATCGTTCAGATCGTGTTCGAGCTTGATCGTGCCGCTGTCGTTGCTGGTCTGGCGATAGTCGCGACCGGTGAGACCGTAGAAGTTGTCCCGGTTGACGTTGGCCGGCTTGTCGACGTTGTACTTGCTGCGGTTGGGGCTCAAGGTCAGCGGGATACCGTAGTCGGGCATGTCGTCGGTTTCGACGTGGTAGTAGCCGACGGTCAAGCGGGTGTCGGTGCCCAGGCCGAAGGCGAAGGACGGTGCCACGCCCCAGCGACTGACGTCCACGGCATCACGCCCGGCGACGTTGGCTTCGTGCTTCATCAGGTTCAGCCGGAACGCCGAGGTGTCGGTCATTTGCTGGTTCAGGTCGAGGGTGGTGCGCTTGGTCTGGTCCGAGCCCCAAGTGAAGCCGCCGTTGTAGGCATTGCCCAGCTTGGCGGTCTTGCTCACCAGGTTCAGGCTGCCACCGGTGGAACCGGCGCCGGTGAAGGCTGACCCCGGGCCTTTACTGACCTCGATCGACTCAACGTTGAAGATCTCGCGGCTCTGGGACGCCACGTCGCGCATGCCGTCGATGAACACATCGCTTTCGGCGTTGAAGCCGCGAATGATCGGACGATCGCCCGCCGGATTGCCGCCCTCACCAGCACCGAAGGTGATGCCCGGGGTGGTGCGCAGGGCGTCGACCAGGCTGGTGGCACCGGTGTCGCGAATCACTTGTTGCGGGATCACGGTGATGCTTTTCGGCGTCTCGCGCAGTGGCGCGGTGTACTTCTTGGAGGCCGAGGTATCAGTCTTGTAGGAGGTGTCATCCTGCTCGCCTACAACGCTGGTGGCGTCCAGGGATATCGCATTGCCGGGTGCTTTTTCGTCGGTCTTCTCGGCCGCGAAAACCATGTGGCCCGCAGAACCGGCGGTGATCGCCACGCCAATTGCAGACGCGAGCAAACGCGGTGAACTGACCGTTGATTGTGGTTGTTGGCGTGACATGTGAATTCCCCTCCCCAAGGATTTGAGGTCGCGGAATGTAGAGTAAATACGTATCTGTATCAATTGCGAAACGTTGCCATTTGAGATGAATTTACATTCTTTACAATTTGCCTTTACGGTTTTTGCGGTTTCATTCGTCTCTTGGGTTTTACATGTGTAATAAGAATCAATACTATTAACGCCCCTTTGCTTTCAGGTGTCTTTCCATGTTGTTGCACATTCCCGGCGTGTTCACGAAAGAAGAAGTGCAGCGCATTCGGGAGGCCCTGGCGCGGGCGGATTGGGCCGATGGCAAAATTACCGCCGGTTATCAGTCGGCGAAGGCCAAGCACAATCTGCAACTGCCTGAAGGACATCCGTTGACCAAGGAAATCGGTGCGGCGATGCTCGAACGGTTGTGGAAAAATCCGCAGTTCATGTCAGCGGCATTACCGCACAAGGTCTTCCCTCCGTTACTGAACTGTTACACGGCCGGTGGCAGTTTCGACTTCCACATCGACAACGCCGTGCGTCAGCCCAAGGGCAGCATCGAGCGGGTGCGCACCGACCTGTCGGCGACGCTGTTCTTCAGTGAGCCGGAGGATTACGACGGTGGCGAACTGGAAATCCAGGACACCTTCGGCACTCAGTGCGTGAAATTGCCGGCCGGCGATATGGTCCTGTATCCCGGCACCAGCCTGCACAAGGTCAACGCCGTCACGCGTGGAACCCGCTACGCATCGTTTTTCTGGACGCAAAGCCTGGTGCGTGAAGACAGCCAGCGCGCTTTGCTGTTCGAGATGGACGGGGCAATTCAGCAGCTGACCCAGGACTTGCCCGACCATCCTTCATTGATCCGCCTGACCGGTACTTACCACAACCTGTTGCGTCGCTGGGTCGAGGTATGAGTTATCAATTGCGCCGCGAGGAAGTCCTCGACGGTGATCGCCTCAAGGCCATGCTGGAGGAAAGCCCGGCGCGCGCAGCCCAGGCGATTCTGATCGCCGCCCGTGAAGGTGTGCTGGATGCCCAGGCCTTGCTGGGACAGATTTTGCTGGACGGGCGGGGTATCGAGCGGGATCAGCCGCTGGCGCGGCGCTGGTTCGAGATTGCGGCTCAGCGCGGGCACTTGATGGCGCGCAATATGCTCGGTCGTTGTCATGAGCATGGTTGGGGCTGTGTTGCCGATGCCTCGATAGCCGCGCGACATTATTGGATCGCAGCCGAAGCCGGGCTGGATTGGGCGATGTACAACTACGCCAACCTGCTGGCGACGGGGCGTGGGGTGATGGAAGATCAGTTGCAAGCGCTGAGGCTGTATCGGCAGGCGGCCGAACTGGGGCACGCGAAGTCTATGAATTTACTCGGCCGTTATTTGGAAGAAGGGCAGTTTTGTGAGGCCAGCCTTGTCGATGCTTTCGATTGGTATCGTCGTTCCGCAGAAGGTGGCGACTTCCGTGGACAATTCAGCTATGGCACTTGTTTGGTCGAAAGGGGGCAAATCGACCAAGCCTTGGTCTGGTTATATAAGGCGATATTGGCGGGTAATCCGAGTTTTCTACGAGGCGCAGCACAAACGTTGCGACAGTTCGGATTAACTGAACTGGCTGCAGCTTATCTGGACAAGTCCGAGAGTTCGAGCGACGGCTGTTGATCCAGAGTCTTTAAATCAAGGCAGTGTTTTCCGAGTTTGGTTCAACCCTCACGGCGCTTCGGCGTGTGAGGCTTTTGTCGTTTTTCTAATAAGCTGTTATTGGATTGTGCTGGATTTGTAAACTCTGATTGGTATTGTTTTTAATTGGTTTGCTGATGTGAATATTTTGACAGTCGTTCGGTAGTTGAATTAGTCTTTTTTCAGGCCATTGGAAGGCCTGATGTCAGGTGCATGTCACGTGTAAGTGAGTGCGTAGCTAGTAATCAAAGGAATGAATTCATGAGTTATGAGAAGTTACGAGATGAAGCGTTAAAAAATGCCGACTATGAAAAAGTTTCCGAGTTGGCTGTAGCGTTACCGAAAGCGTTCGCACTTGCCTCGATAGGGGGAGTGGATAATATGACTCGCAGTACCGGTTTGATATTAACCAAAGAGCAAATTATCAGCCTTAAAGAATACGTAGCCATCGGGTTGGCGTTTCCGGAAACCCTGGATGCTGTTATCGATTATCTGAATTATGGGCCTAACGATGATGGGGGGCGTGGGCTGAAGGCACAGGATTTTCTGTTGACGTTCCAGAATATACGCAGGCATGCCAGTTCATGGACACCACTGCGGCATCGAATCATGCTAACAGGCGAAGACCTGAAAAAGTTTGGCTCCAATATGCAGAGCTGGCGCAGCGGCATGGAGGCCGAGTGCAATAATGAGGCCGCCGTAAAATTGATTAAGGAGAACAATGTTAAAACGCTGGAGGATTTTAATAAGTTGAAACTTGGTTGGGAGGGTGTCTTTCCTGGTATTGAATTGGACCCGGGTACTGTCTCGGAGCTGGGTGAGTACCTGAAAGACATTCGTGACAGGATTGACGCTTATAAGAAGACAGCCAATGATATTAAGGCTGATTTGGATACCTTTGGCGATCAGCTTGAAAGTGTAGTGATTCCTGAAGTCAAGCGGAAACTGGTGTTGATCGGAAACAATAAGTACACCGGTGAGGTTGAAGCGCTTAATAAAAAAATTACCGAACGAGCACTGCGCATCGACGAGTTGGACTCCCAATATAAGGCGTTGGTGGTCAAATCCCTGGAGGCTGCGGCCGGCTTGAACATTTTTGGTCTGGGTATGGCCATCTATCACGGTGTGGAAGCTGAGAACATAAGGGCTACAAGACGTGCGGAAAATGAAGCACAAGATGCTGACCTTTTCAGTCTCAATAGCAAGGACAGAACGCTGGCTTCGTTGAAAGAGGTCGAGAAGGATTTACAGAATACCAAGCTGGTTGCTATTGATGCCGAAGTAGCAACAAATAATCTGAGGTATGTGTGGAACGTCATCGATTCGTACGTCAATGATTCCGAAGAAACCATGTCTGGAATAAAAGATGCCTTACGACTTGCGAGATTTATGACGAAGTTTGGACAGGTAGCCGATTCCTGGAAAGAAGTGGAGAGTGTGGCGGGCCAGCTGATTGATGTATTCGATCAAGCGGACAAGGAGTATCAGGCGAAATATGGAGTGAAAGTTATGGCTCGAAGGGTTGAGAGTTTTGCAGGTGTGTTTGAGCGTTATCCGCTCATCGATCTTAAGTTGTTGTCGCAGACCAAGAGCCAAATGCGTGACGATCGTGCGATTGCTGATGCCTTGTTTATTGTTTGGCAGTACCTTCCTAATGTGCATAAAAGTTTCGCGAGTTTGGTCGATAACGTGTTTATCAGTGCGCGTGCGTTACAATCATCGGCGTTCAATAGTAAGAATGAACTTGAGAAAGCCCGTAAGACGCTGAGCGAGCTAAAATCCGAGTTAGAAGGCGAAGTCAGTGATGGGGGGGATCAAGAGACGATTAATTCCATCATGGAAGAGATTGACGGAACGATGAAAGAGGCGTCTGAGTCAGTCAAGAAAAACGCCAATAAGAGCAAAGACAGTCTCCGTAATATCTCGATTGTTTTTGATAGGCGCGTGATGCTCGATTTTGTTTCTGGTCTAAATAAGGACATTCAAACTGCCGAGCAGCGCCAGACAGATCTGCAGGTGGAACTGGCCAAGCGACGTGCTGACCTGAAAGTCGTCTCTGACGCTATTAGCGCAATCGAAAAAAACGGACTGGATGATCTGAGTAAAAATATCAATCTGACGATCGATAAACTGAAAGCTCTGGGCATGGCGCCTTCGGAAATTCAATTGGTCATGTTTGCCGTCGAGCAGTTACAAAAGTCTATCGGTGATATTGCTAAAGGCATCAGCTTTTCTTTTATGCTGGCGGAGAGCAAGAAGCTAAGCGCGAAAATTGCGGAGGTACTCGGCAAGATTGCTATTGAAGTTACGCTTATTGAAGCGTCGAAAAAGAATGTTGAATTCATCGAAACTGTCAATTTAATTGATGATCAGAACAAGCTGTACTGTGCTGAATATGAGAAGGCGGTGGTGGCGTTTGATAAGTTCAATGCGGCGGTCGATAACAACTCTATTCCTGCTGATGAGCGCGTGTTGCAGTTTTTAGACGAGGTTAAAGCCTTCACGCTATTTCTTGCTCCGCTTTGCGAACCTAATCCTTGAATCAACCGGCCACAATGATAACGCCAAGCTATCGTTGATTGAAGTTCGGCTGTGTGATGTTGGCAAGCCGCGGCTTGCTGGCATCTTTATTTAATGTATTAAGGATTTTTTTTCGGTGCGCGATTATCTGTTGGAAGAGAGGAACTTTACCGCTCTCAAAGAGTACATAGATTTTTTAGACAATCTCCCGCCAGTGCTAAGGGAAATTCAAGGCTTTACCGAATCTTACAGTCGGCAGCATGCGATATTGACACCGCCCAATTCCAGGATGCTGATACAAACAGCCAAGGGGAATACGAATGCCTGGCAGGGCATTAGAATCGCGATACCGACGATGGGTGAGGTGAGTGGGAAGGCGGTACTCGATACTCGGACGTTTATTGAGGAGTTTCACAGCTTGAGCAAAACCTTCGTGGATCGTCGACTCAAGATCAATTCACTCGATATCAAAGGGTTCAGTCTGACCCGTTCCTCGGGGTGGGGGAATGCACCTCCCAAGGACGTGATTGACCTGATGCGTGAACTCTGGAATCGGCTGAATCAATGTGAAAGCGCAATCATGAGGTTTAGGAGTGCGGTCACAGCAATTGGTGAAACATTGCACAGCATTTTTGTTCGGTTTATCGAGTCCTTGACGTTGGCCTTGTGCAGTTGTGACGCTCCGATACCGAAAATCGAGGCGTATTACACGATTCGAAAGTTAGGGCTGCCAGGCATGCAATACGATCCTGAACTTGGACATTCTGAACAGGCGCGGCTAGAGCAAGCGCGCGACCACGTTACTCGATTGAAGAACATGCGTATCAGAGCTAACAGTGCCGTGGATAATCTCACTGACTTTTGCTATCGACTTCAATATTTTCTCGCCGACGCGCGATCCGAGTTACAGGCTAACCACCCTGCGCGGTCCCTTTCTCGTTCAGGGACGGGGCTGACAATGACTGACAGGTCGCTTGTGGAGGTCAAGGAGATGTCTGGACAGCTAATGAAGATGTCGCGCAAGCTCAACCAATAAAAAAAAGCCCATGACTCGTCATGGGCTTTTTAGTTGTCACGCTGGCAGGTTAAATCCTGCAAAGGCCTTTAAACGTAAAACGACTTCAGCGGCGGGAAGCCATTGAACTCAACGGCGCTGTAGCTGGTGGTGTACGCGCCGGTCGACAGCCAGTACAAACGATCACCGATCGCCAGGTTCAGCGGCAAACCGTACTTGTAGTTTTCGTACATGATGTCGGCGCTGTCGCAGGTCGGGCCGGCGATGACCACTTCTTCCATCTCGCCTTTCTTCTCGGTCCAGATCGGGAACTTGATGGCTTCGTCCATGGTTTCGATCAGGCCGGAGAACTTGCCCACATCCGTGTACACCCAACGCTCTACAGCGGTACGGGATTTACGCGCCACCAGTACCACTTCGCTGACCAGAATGCCGGCGTTGGCAATCAGCGAACGGCCCGGCTCCAGGATGATTTCCGGCAGGTCGTCGCCGAAGTCTTCCTTCAGGAAACGGATGATTTCTTCAGCGTAGGTTTCCAGGCTGTTGGTACGGGTGATGTAGTTGGCCGGGAAGCCGCCACCCATGTTGATCAGCTTCAGGTGGATGCCGTCTTCTTCTTTCAGGCGTTCGAAGATCACTTTGACCTTGGCGATTGCCGCGTCCCAGACGCTGATGTCGCGCTGTTGCGAACCGACGTGGAACGAGATGCCGTATGGCACCAGGCCCAGGTCACGAGCGAGGATCAGCAGGTCCATGGCCATGTCGGTCTGGCAGCCGAACTTGCGCGACAAAGGCCAGTCGGCAGTGGTCGAGCCTTCAGTCAGGATACGCACGTAGACTTTCGAGCCCGGAGCGGCCTTGGCGATGTTGCGCAGGTCGGCTTCGGAGTCGGTGGCGTACAGGCGAACGCCTTTTTCGTAGAAGTAACGAATGTCTTTGGACTTCTTGATGGTGTTGCCGTAGCTGATCTGGTCGGCGCTGACGCCACGGCTCAGCACTTTGTCCAGCTCATAGATCGAGGCGATGTCGAAGCTCGAGCCTTTCTCTTTGAGCAGGTCGATGATTTCCACGGCCGGGTTGGCCTTGACCGCGTAGTAGACCTTGGCAAATTCGAAACCGGCACGCAGGTCGTCATAAGCCTGGGCGATCATCGCGGTGTCGATCACCACGAACGGGGTTTCTTGTTTGTCGGCGAAGGCCTTCATTTTCTGGAAGGTTTCGCGCGCGAAATAGTCTTCGACGTTGATCGACATGCTGGGAACTCCTACTGGCAAACTGAAATTATCAATGGGTGCAAATGAACGCCCTCCGTATCCCCACTTTGGTTCGCCTACTTCCCAAGGCATGTCGCCGAAAGCAAAAAGGCCATGGGAGGCGGTGCTTCCCTTGGCCTTGCTGTCTCGTCGTCAGTACTTGAGCCGGATGGATCGTTTCCAGCATGGACGTTCGGCGCGAACTTTAGGGCGTGAGGGGCTTGAGATCAACAAAAAATGTCGCGTTTTTGCACGCTTCCGTCGTGCGGTCCCTGACAGCTACTGATGTAACCGACCTGCGTGACAGTGTGATGTTCCCCGAATGAGGAGTTTTGGAGGGATTTGCATTGCCTTTGTGGCGAGGGGGCTTGCCCCCGTTCGGCTGCGTAGCAGTCGTAGAACCAAAGTACTCGGTATATCAGAACAATTATGTTCTCTGGTTTCAGGGCCGCTTCGCGGCCCAACGGGGGCAAGCCCCCTCGCCACAGGGTCAGATCAGGCGACAGCAGTCTCGGCCGGTGAAACAATGCTGGTCTTGCCCCCACGGGACTTGCCGGAGCTCAAATATTCCGCAATCGATTCCTGAGTCACTTCCCCCAGAAACACCCGCTCCGCATCCATTACCGGCAGCCACGAGCGGTTGAACTCGTACATGCGTGACAGCAGGATGCGCAAATGCTCGTCGTACGCCGCGGTGGCGTTGAACTCGCGCAGGTATTGCGCGCAGGTGCCTGTCTGGCGATGCAGGTCGCGACGGCGCACGTAGCCCAAGGCCTTGTTCTCGGCACAGGTCACCACTACGTAGCGCCGGTCCAGTTCGTCCATCAATTCCAAGGCTTCGGCCACCGGGGTTTCCGGGCTCACCGACGGCGCGTTGTCCGCCGCATCTTCAGCCTTCACCAGCAGCAAGCGTTTGAGCGTGCTGTCCTGGCCGACGAAGTTGCTGACAAAATCGTCCGCCGGATGCGCGAGCAAGGTGTCCGGGTGGTCGATCTGCAACAGCTTGCCGGCGCGGAAAATCGCGATTTTGTCACCGAGCTTGATGGCTTCGTCGATGTCATGGCTGACCATGATCACGGTCTTGTTCAGCGCCCGTTGCATTTCGAAGAACTCGTTCTGGATCATTTCGCGGTTGATCGGGTCGACCGCGCCGAACGGTTCGTCCATCAACAACAGCGGCGCATCCGCCGCCAACGCACGAATCACACCGATCCGCTGTTGTTGGCCGCCGGACAATTCACGGGGGTAGCGAGTCAGGTATTGCTTGGGTTCAAGCTTGATCATGCTCATCAACTCGCGGGCGCGGTCGTGGCATTTCTGTTTGTCCCAGCCGAGCAGGCGCGGAACGATGGTGATGTTTTCCTCGATGGTCATGTTCGGGAACAGACCGATCTGCTGGATCACATAACCGATGTTGCGGCGCAGGGTCACTTCGTCGAGGTCGGTGGTGTCTTCGCCGTTGATCAGGATCTTGCCCGAAGTCGGTTTGATCAACCGGTTGATCATTTTCAGCGTGGTGCTCTTGCCGCAGCCCGATGGCCCGAGGAACACGCAGATCTCGCCTTCATTGACGGTCAGACTCACCGAGTCCACGGCTTTCACATCTTTGCCGTTGCTTTGGAAGGTCTTGCTGAGGTTTTGAAGCTCGATCATTTCAAGAGTCCTTTTGGGGTCAGCGTGCGTTGCAGCCATTGCAGAAGCAGGTCGGCGAAGATGGCCAGGAGACTGACCAGCACCGCGCCGACGATCAGCATCGACATGTCGCTGCGGCTGATGGAAGCGAGGATGAGTACACCGAGGCCACCGGCGCCGATGGTGGCGGCGATGGTCATCACGCCGATGTTCATTACTACGGCGGTGCGGACACCGGCGAGGATCACCGGCACGGCAATCGGCAGTTCGACCATGCGCAGGCGCTGACCGAAGGTCATGCCGATACCCCGGGCGGCTTCGCGAATGCCGGGTTCCACGCCGGTCAGCGCCAGGTAGGTGTTACGCATGATCGGCAGCAGCGAATAGAGAAACACGGCGGTGATTGCCGGCATCGGGCCCAGGCCCTGGCCGAACCTGGAATAGAACGGCAACAGCAGGCCGAATAGCGCAATCGACGGCACGGTCAGCAAAACCGTGGCGCTGGCTTGCAACGGGCCGGCCAATGTCGGGAAGCGGGTCATCAAGATGCCCAGCGGCACGCCGACCAGAATCGCCAGCGTTACCGCGATGCCAACCAGGGTGATGTGCTGCCAAGTCAGGTGCAGCACTAGCGGCCAATCGAGATGGGAAAAGGCGTTGAGAAATTCCATGTCTTTTTCTCCTCTGCCTTATTGAACAGACAGCAGTGGATGCTGGCGCAGGAAATCGGCGGCAACGGATGAAGGGCTTTCGTGATCGACATCGACCCGTGCGTTGAGCTGGCGCATGGTGGTGTCGTCGAACAGTTCGGCCAGTGGCTTGAGCTCTTCGGCGAGTTTCGGGTGGGCATCGAGGTAGGCCTGGCGCACCACCGGCGCGGCGGTGTAATCGGGGAAGTAATGCTTGTCGTCGTCGAGCAACTTGAGTTTGAAGGCGTTCAAGCGACCGTCGGTGGTGTAGACCAGGCCGGCGAACACCTGGCCGTTGCGCAGGGCGGTGTAGACCAGCCCGGCATCCATCTGGCGAATGTTATTGCGGGTCAGGTTCATGCCATAGAGATCAACCATGCCGCCCAGACCGTCGGAACGGTTGGCGAATTCGGTGTCCAAAGCGACGAGGTGATTAGTCTTCGCCTCGGCTTGCAACACCTCGTTCAACTGGCTGATGGTGTTGATCTGCGGGTAAGCCTTCGCGGTTTTTTCCGGCAGGGCCAGGGCGTAGGTGTTGCTGAATTTCGACGGAGTCAGCCAGATCAGGCCTTTTTTCTCGTCGAGTTCTTTCACCCGGGCGTAGGACTGCGCGCTGTCGAGTTTTTCAGTGACATGGTTGTAAGCCACCAGCGAGACGCCGGTGTATTCCCAGAGCATGTCCAGTTGGCCGCTTTCGTGAGCACTGCGGGCCAGATTGCTGCCCAGGCCGCCGGTTACCTGGGTGTCGTAACCCTTGGTGCGCAGGTATTGGGAGGTGATTTCCGCCAGCAGGGTTTGTTCGGTGAACACCCGGGCGCCAATGCGGATCACGGGTTTTTCAGCGGCTTGGGCGATTCCTGCGAACAGCAGAACGCAGCCTAGTAAAAAGCTTGATGTCTTCATGAGAATTCCTTTGCCGAGGCTTAAGACGGGCGCAGGCCGCGTTCGAGCCAGAGGCGGCTGGCGAGTGTCACCAGACCGTCGAGCAGCAAGGCCAGCAGGGCGGTGCAGGCCGCGCCGAGCAGCAGTTGCGGCTGATTGTTCAGGGCGATGCCGGGGAAAATCAGGCTGCCCAGACTGTTGGCGCCTATCAGGAACGCCAGCGGTGCGGTCCCGACGTTGATCGCCAGCGCCACACGCACGCCACCGATGATGATCGGCACGGCGTTCGGCAGTTCGACCCGGCATAGCACCTGAGTCGGGGTCATGCCGATGCCGACGGCGGCTTCCTTGAGCGAACCCTGAACGTTTTTCAGCCCTTCATAGGTGTTGCGCACGATCGGCAACAGCGAAGCCAGGAACAGAGCGAAGATTGCCGGACCGCTGCCGATGCCGAGGATGCCCAGGGCGATGGCCAGTACGGCGAGCGGCGGCACGGTATTGCCGATGTTGAAGATCTGCATGAAGCGTTCGGCGCGTCCAACCATGGTCGGGCGACTGAGGAAGATACCGGCGGGTATGCCCACAACAAGGGCGGCCAGCATGGAAGCGAGGACAAGAATCAGATGAGCTTGCAGGTAAAACAACAAATCGTCGCGGTACTGTTCGATCGTGTTGATGCCAATCCAGTGGACCAGCAGGGCCAGAAGAGCGACGACAACCGCACCTCCTGTCAGCCCTTTGCCATAGCGAATAGCCACAGGCAGACTCCTTTTTTCAGTCGGCGAACGCAGTCCCGTGTGGCATGCCATTCCTGGCTGCCGGGAAAATAACGTTCGCGAGAAGCAGCTCTTCATGCTGATAAAACCGCATGAAATCGAGCCATAAGCGCAGCCTCGTCAGGCTAACTTGCTGATTTTTCAGCCCCTGACGATGGGTCGTAACAGGGGAGTGGACGTCTCCAGCTTTTAAAAGGTTCCATAATCAGCAGCATTTAGCCACCCCGCATCTCGGTTTGCCCCTGTAGCAGCTGCCGAGCCTGCGAGGCTGCGTCCGGCGGCGCAGCCGTCGTCGAGTCGACGCACAGGGGCAGTCTGATGGACCGCAGAGGCTGGTTTTACGACGGCTTTGCCGCCGGACGCAGCCTCGCAGGCTCGGCAGCTGCCACACGGGTGAACGGTGGTCCGTAGATCACTTTTTAAGCTATACTCGCCGCCCTTTTTTGAATCACCGCCAGGCGATTTCCCATGACCAAACAGGCCGCCGAAGTCGCGAAACGCCGCACTTTCGCCATTATTTCCCACCCCGATGCCGGTAAGACCACCATCACCGAGAAGCTCTTGCTGATGGGCAAGGCGATTGCGGTTGCCGGCACGGTGAAATCTCGCAAGTCCGACCGCCATGCCACCTCCGACTGGATGGAAATGGAAAAACAACGGGGTATTTCCATTACCACGTCGGTCATGCAGTTCCCGTATCGCGACCACATGATCAACCTGCTCGACACCCCGGGCCACGAAGACTTCTCCGAAGATACTTACCGCACCCTGACTGCGGTGGACTCGGCATTGATGGTCCTCGACGGCGGTAAGGGTGTAGAACCACGGACCATCGCCCTGATGGACGTCTGCCGTCTGCGTGACACGCCGATCGTCAGCTTCATCAACAAACTGGACCGTGACATCCGCGACCCGATCGAACTGCTCGACGAAATCGAAGCGGTCCTGAAGATCAAGGCCGCGCCGATCACCTGGCCGATCGGTTGCTACCGCGACTTCAAGGGTGTTTATCACCTCGCCGACGACTACATCATCGTCTACACCGCCGGCCACGGTCATGAGCGCACCGAAACCAAAATCATCGAGAAGCTCGATTCCGATGAAGCGCGCGCGCACTTGGGTGACGAGTACGAGCGTTTCATCGAACAGCTGGAACTGGTGCAGGGCGCCTGCCACGAATTCAATCAACAGGAATTCCTCGACGGCCAACTGACCCCGGTATTCTTCGGTACCGCGCTGGGCAACTTCGGTGTCGATCACGTGCTCGACGCTGTGGTCGACTGGGCACCGCAACCACTGGCCCGTGTCGCCAACGAGCGCACCGTCGAGCCGGTGGAAGAGAAGTTCAGTGGCTTCGTGTTCAAGATCCAGGCGAACATGGACCCCAAACACCGCGACCGCATCGCCTTCATGCGCATTTGCTCCGGCAAGTACGAAAAAGGCATGAAGATGCGCCATGTGCGCACCGGCAAGGACGTGCGGATCGGCGACGCGCTGACCTTCTTCTCCTCCGAGCGTGAGCAACTGGAAGAAGCGTTCGCCGGCGACATCATCGGCCTGCACAACCACGGCACCATCCAGATCGGCGACACCTTCACCGAAGGCGAAGCCCTGGGTTTCACCGGCATCCCGCACTTCGCCCCGGAACTGTTCCGTCGCGTACGCCTGCGCGATCCACTGAAATCCAAGCAACTGCGTCAAGGCTTGCAGCAACTGGCCGAAGAAGGCGCCACCCAGGTGTTCTTCCCCGAGCGCAGCAACGACATCATTCTCGGCGCCGTCGGTGTGCTGCAGTTCGATGTGGTCGCCAGCCGTTTGAAAGAGGAATACAAGGTCGAGTGCTCCTACGAGCCGATCACCGTGTATTCCGCGCGCTGGATCGAGTCCGGCGACAAGAAGAAGCTTGAGGAATTCACCAACAAGGCCGTGGAAAACCTCGCCCTCGACGGCGGCGGTCACCTGACCTACCTGGCCCCGACCCGGGTCAACCTGGCACTGATGGAAGAACGCTGGCCGGACGTGAAATTCCGTGCGACGCGTGAGCATCACTAAGCGCTGAGTTACAAACCCCAAAGCCCCGATGCGCGAGTCTCGGGGCTTTTTATTGGCCGGGCTGTGTGCTGCACCGAAGCGACTCGGTTGTCCGGGCGCAACAGGGTTCTTCCTTCCGGGCTCGGCGAGCCCGCATCACTTAGTTGATCTGGTTATAGGCATTATTCGAAACCAATCTCCCTTCTCACGGCATTTCCCGACCTTCGTTAGCGTCCTGTCTGGAGAATCGCGCTAAATTTCTCTCTGCGCCATTCCGGCACCCATGCTTCACCCAAGAAAGGATGGAATCGGCTATGAGCATTATTCAACGCATAGTGTTGCTGCTGAAGGTTTTGGTGATGCTATCCCTCGGCACGTCAGCGGCGTGGGCGGAGTGCACGAACCATGATGAGCAGGCCTGGAGCGGGCAAGGCGTGCACAGCGAGCTGATGCTCGCCGCATCGGAATCGGGTAGCTCGAACGATGACGACTCGACCGACGACCCAGACAGCAACGAAGACGACACTTGAGTCTGAATGACAGGCAAAAGAAAACCCCGTCTGCCTGACTGATGCGCAATCGAGGCAGAAGGGGTTTGGTTAACTCAGCAAAAGCGCGCCCCGGCATCCGGGGCGCGTTTTTTTATGCCGCGCCGTCGAGGAATTGCTCGGCGTAGTGGCAAGCTACCTGGCGGGTGTCGAGCAGGCGCAGGAGCGGTTCTTCGATGGCACAGCGCTCGGTCGCGTACGGGCAACGCTTGTGGAAGGCGCAGCCGGACGGCGGGTTCAACGGGTTTGGCAGTTCGCCGACGATCTTGATTTTCGGCTTGTCCGGATCCGGGTGAATGGTCGGCGTCGCCGACAACAACGCCTGGGTGTACGGGTGCAGGGGACGGGTGTAGATGTCCTCTTTCGGGCCCATTTCCACTGGACGGCCGAGGTACATCACCATCACGTGATCGGCAACGTGGCGTACCACCGCCAGGTTGTGGGAGATGAACACGTAGGCGGTGTTGAACTCTTGCTGCAAATCCATGAACAGGTTGAGTACCTGCGCCTGAATCGACACGTCCAGCGCCGAGGTCGGTTCGTCCGCCACCAGCACTTTCGGTTGCAGCATCATCGCGCGGGCCAGGGCGATCCGTTGGCGCTGACCGCCGGAGAACATGTGCGGATAGCGCTGGTAGTGCTCGGGGCGCAAGCCCACCTGCTTCATCATCGCCTGGACTTTCTCGCGACGTTCGGCGGCGGATAGGTTGGTGTTGATCAATAGCGGTTCAGCCAGTTGATCACCGATTTTCTGCCGTGGATTCAACGACGCGTACGGGCTCTGGAACACCATCTGCACATCTTTGCGCAGTTGCTTGCGCTGAGCCTTGTCGGCGCCGGCGACTTCCTGCCCGGCGATTTTCAATGAGCCGGAGGATGGCTCTTCGATCAACGTCAGGGCACGGGCCAGGGTGGATTTGCCGCAACCGGACTCACCCACGACAGCGAGGGTCTTGCCGGCTTCCAGTTCGAACGACACACCGTTGAGGGCGCGTACGGTCGCATGACCCTTGAACAGGCCGCGAGACACTTCGTAGTGACGGGTCAGGTTGCGGGCGGTAAGTACGACGGCCATTACGCCACCTCCTGGTTCAACGGGTAGAAGCAGCGGGCGAGGCTGTTGCTTTTCTGGTCAAGGGCTGGACGCTGGGTGCGGCAATTGTCTTGCACGTACGGGCAGCGCGGCGACAGCAGGCAACCTTGCGGACGGTCGTAACGACCGGGAACGATGCCCGGTAGCGTCGACAGGCGCGCAGCACCCAGGCTGTGTTCTGGAATGGCCTTGAGCAGCGCTTCGCTGTACGGGTGCGCCGGAATGTCGAACAGTTGTGGCACCTGACCGACTTCAACCGCTTGGCCGGCGTACATCACGCACACGCGCTGGGCGGTTTCGGCCACGACCGCGAGGTCGTGGGTAATCAGCACCAGGCCCATGTTCTGTTCTTTCTGCAGGGCCAGCAGCAGGTCCATGATCTGCGCCTGGATCGTGACGTCGAGCGCGGTGGTCGGTTCGTCGGCGATCAGCAGTTTCGGTTCGCCGGCAATCGCCATGGCGATTGCAACACGCTGGCTCATACCGCCGGAGAGTTGATGCGGGTAGGCATCCATACGGCTGGCGGCGCCTGGGATTTCCACTTTTTCCAGCAGTTCGATGGCGCGAGCGCGGGCTTGCTTGCCGGACATTTTCAGGTGCAGGCGCAGCACTTCTTCGATCTGGAAGCCCACGGTGTAGCTCGGGTTCAGCGCGGTCATCGGGTCCTGGAAGACCATGGCCAGGTCTTTGCCGACGATTTGCCGACGCTGACGGTTGCTGAGCGCGAGCATGTTCTTGCCGTCGAAATTCAGGGCGTCAGCGGTGACGATCCCCGGATGCTCGATCAGGCCCATCAGCGCCATCATGGTCACGGACTTGCCGGAACCCGACTCGCCAACGATGGCCAGCACTTCGCCCTTTTCCACGGTAATGTCGAGACCATCGACCACCGGAACGGCATTGGCGTCGCCGAAGCGAACGTTGAGATTCTTGATTTCTAACAGTGACATTTGAATCTCCTCAGGCGGCGTTCTTGAGTTTCGGGTCCAGCGCATCGCGCAGGCCGTCGCCCATCAAGTTGATTGCCAGCACGCTGAGCAAAATGGTCAAACCAGGCAAGCTCACCACCCACCAGGCGCGTTCGATGTAGTCGCGAGCCGAAGCCAGCATGGTGCCCCATTCAGGGGTTGGCGGTTGTACGCCAAGGCCGAGGAAGCCCAGTGCCGCGGCATCGAGAATCGCCGAGGAGAAACTCAAGGTGGCCTGAACAATCAGCGGCGCCATGCAGTTGGGCAGCACGGTGACGAACATCAGGCGAGGCAGACCGGCACCGGCCAGGCGCGCGGCGGTCACGTAGTCGCGGTTCAATTCGCCCATCACCGCGGCGCGGGTCAGACGAACATAGGACGGCAACGAAACCACGGCGATGGCAATAATGGTGTTGATCAGGCCAGGGCCGAGGATGGCGACAATTGCCACCGCCAGCAGCAGGGACGGCAGGGCCAGCATGATGTCCATCAGACGCATGATGGTCGGGCCGAGCACGCGCGGGAAGAACCCGGCGAACAGTCCCATCAGGATGCCTGGAATCAGCGACATCACCACCGATGACAAGCCGATCAGCAGGGACAGGCGCGAGCCGTGAATCAAACGCGACAGCAGGTCACGACCGAGTTCATCGGTACCCAGCAGGAACTGGATATGCCCGCTTTCCAGCCAGGAGGGCGGGGTCAGCAGGAAGTCGCGGTACTGTTCGCTCGGGTTATGCGGTGCGACCCATGGGGCGAAGATCGCGCAGAAAATCACCAGCAGCATGAACAACAGGCCGGCGACGGCCCCTTTGTTCCTGGAAAACGCATGCCAGAATTCTTTGTAGGGCGACGGATACAGCAGGCTTTGATCGACTGCTACCGGTGTAGTGAGAGTGGTCATGGTCATTGATCTCAGCGCTGATGACGGATGCGTGGGTTGGCAAAGCCGTAGAGGATGTCCACTACGAAGTTGACCAGAATCACCAGGCAGGCGATTAACAGGATGCCGTTCTGCACCACGGGATAGTCCCGTGCGCCAATGGCTTCGATCAGCCATTTGCCGATGCCGGGCCAGGAGAAGATGGTTTCGGTCAGGACCGCGCCGGCCAGCAGCGTGCCGACTTGCAGGCCGACCACCGTCAGTACCGGAATCAGCGCATTGCGCAGACCGTGCACGAATACCACGCGCGATGGCGACAGGCCTTTGGCGCGGGCGGTGCGGATGTAGTCTTCACGCAGCACTTCGAGCATCGACGAACGGGTCATCCGCGCAATCACCGCCAGCGGGATGGTGCCGAGCACGATGGCTGGCAGGATCAGGTGATGCAGGGCATCGAAGAACGCTCCGACGTCATCGGCCAGCAACGTATCGATGAGCATGAAGCCGGTGCGTGGCTCGATGTCGTAGAGCAGGTCGATCCGCCCGGATACCGGGGTCCAGCCCAGGCTCACCGAGAAGAACATGATCAGGATCAGGCCCCACCAGAAGATCGGCATCGAGTATCCCGCCAGGGAGACACCCATTACCCCATGGTCGAACAGGGACCCTCGCTTGAGTGCCGCGATCACCCCGGCCAGAAGGCCCAGGATGCCGGCGAACAACATGGCGGCCGAGGCCAGTTCCAGGGTCGCGGGGAATAGAGAGCTGAACTCGGTCCAGACGCTTTCACGGGTACGCAGGGATTCGCCGAGATCGCCGTGGGCCAGTTTGCCAATGTAATCCAGGTATTGGGCATACAGCGGTTTGTTCAGACCTAGGCGTTCCATTGCCTGAGCATGCATTTCGGGGTCGACCCGACGTTCGCCCATCATCACTTCCACGGGGTCGCCAGGAATCATGCGGATCAACGCGAAAGTCAACAAGGTGATGCCGAAGAACGTGGGGATCAATAACCCCAATCGGCGGGCAATAAAACTAAACATCTTGTGTGGTACCTCATCAGCCGGTTAGGCGTACCCGGCATCGCTGGGGTCAGCGATGCCGGGCGTTTCTTATCTACTTCACCTGGGTGGTGGCGAAGTTGTTAGTGGTGAGGGGGCTAATGTGATAGCCCTCTACGTTGGTGCGCATTGCAGTGAACATGCGGGTGTGCGCCATGCTGATCCATGGCTGGTCCTGATTGAAAACGTCCTGGGCCTGTTCGTAGAGCGCCGTGCGTTCAGCCGGGTTCACTTTGGCCCGTGCTTCGTCGATCAGCGTCTGGAACTTTTTATTGCACCAGCGAGCGTAGTTTTCGCCGTTCTTGGCCGCCTCACAACTGAGCATAGGCGTCAGGAAGTTATCCGGGTCGCCGTTATCGCCTGCCCAACCGGCGGACACCATATCGTGCTCGCCGTTCTTCGCGCGCTTGAGCATTTCGCCCCATTCCATGACACGAATATCGACCTTGATTCCGACCTTGGCCAGATCTGCCTGCATCATTTGTGCGCCGAGCATCGGATTAGGGTTGGTCGGGCCGCCGCCGTTACGGGTGAACAGGGTGAACACGGTACCCTCCGGCACCCCGGCTTCCTTGAGCAGGGCACGAGCCTTGTCGAGGTCGTGAGGCGGGTTGGTCAGTTTATGGTTGTAGCCCAGGAGGGTGTCCGGGTACGGGTTGACCGCCACCGTCGCATTGCCCTTGCCGAACAGCGCGTTGACATAGGCCTCTTTGTCGAACGCGATGTCGATGGCTTTGCGCACCCGCACGTCGCTCATGTATTTGCGGGAGGTGTTCATGGCGACATAGGAGACGGTCATCGCGTTCAGCTCATCAACCTTCAGGTTGGTGTCTTTCTTGATGCTCGGGATGTCATCCGGTTTTGGATACAGCGCGATCTGGCACTCATTGGCCTTGAGCTTTTGCAGGCGCACGTTGTTGTCGGTGGCAATCGCCAGGACCAGAGCATCAGCCGGTGGCTTGCCACGGAAGTAGTCCGGGTTGGCCTTGAAGCGCACCTGGGCGTCCTTGGCGTAACGCTGGAAGATGAAGGGGCCGGTACCGACCGGTTTGTTGTTCAGGTCGCCGGTCTTGTTGGCCTTGAGCAACTGGTCGGCGTATTCGGCCGGGTAGATCGAGGAGAAGGCCATGGCGATGTCTGCCAGGAACGGTGCTTCGCGGCGGGTCAGGGTGAACTTGACCGTGTTGTCGTCGACTTTTTCTACGCTTTTGAGCAGTTCCTTGAAGCCCATGCTCTCAAAGTACGGGAAGCCCACGCTCGACAGCTTGTGCCATGGGTGATTCGGGTCCAGCTGGCGCTGGAAGCTCCAGACCACATCGTCGGCGTTCATGTCGCGGGTCGGCTTGAAGTAATCGGTGGTGTGAAACTTGACGCCTTTGCGCAGGTGGAACGTGTAGGTCAGGCCGTCTTCACTGATGTCCCAGGATTCGGCCAGCGCCGGAATCACTTCAGTGGTGCCGGGCTTGAAGTCCGCCAGGCGATTGAAGATGGTTTCGGCCACTGCGTCGGCTGTGACTGCAGTCGTGTACTGGGCCATATCGAAGCCTTCCGGGCTGGCTTCGGTACAGACCACCAAGGGTTTGGCCGAGACGCCAACAGCGACACTCAGCAATGCGGCAGCGATGGCCGCTCGTAGGGGAAGCATTTTCATCAAGAACCCTCTGCAATCGGTTGAACAGGAAAAAACCGGACGGCCGACTCGTCATGAGTCAGCCGCCGGCGTGCGTTTTACAAAATGTTGAACGGGATGGTGGTCACGAGACGGAACTCGTTGATGCTGCCATCCGCCTGGTTTTCGCTGGCACG
This sequence comes from Pseudomonas sp. GW822-FHT07A10, assembly GCF_058798795.1. NCBI lineage: Bacteria > Pseudomonadati > Pseudomonadota > Gammaproteobacteria > Pseudomonadales > Pseudomonadaceae > Pseudomonas > Pseudomonas sp. GW822-FHT07A10. The sequence goes on along the minus strand of NZ_JBXAKV010000007.1, from coordinate 150,426 downwards.
GTGCGCGGTGTAGGTTGCGCGAACAGTGGTGGCCTTGAGCGGGCCGCTCTGTACCGCATACGAAGTACCAATGCCGTATTCGTAATGGTGCTCGCCGTCCATCGATTGAACGCTGGAGTAGGCGCCGCCTTTATTGTGAGTACCGTCGATGCCCCAGCCGCGAGCCTGATAGATGTTGAATTTCAGGCCTGGCACACCGTATTCGGCCATGTTCAGGCCGTAGGCGATCTGGAAGGACTTCTCGTTCGGGCCGTTGAAGTCCGAGAGCAGGGAGTTGGCCAGATAGATGCCGTTGGTTTCGTGCAGGTAGTCGAAGTACTCGTTACCGTTCACTTCCTGGTACGAGAAAGTCACGCTGTGGGCCTGGTGGGTCAGGCCGAACGACAGGGAGTAGGTGTCGTTGTCGATTTCGCCGAGCTTGGCTTTACCTTCGTCCACGGTTTTGTAGTAGTTCAGGCCGGTGGTCAGGCTCAGTACCGAGCTGTCGCCCAAGACGTGGCTGGCGCCGAAGTAGTACTGGTTCCACAAGTCTTCAGCCTGGGTGCCCCACAGGCTGGTGGTCAGGCTGGCGAACGGCTGGTAAGTGATACCTGCGGTGTTCACGTGATCGGTTTCCACGACGGTGTCAGCGTATTCGGACCGGAATTTGCGCTGGCTTTCTTCTGTACGCGGCGAGTTGCGATCGAACGTGGCCACGTCGAACGACAGGTTCTCCAGCTCCTCGCTGTGCAGGCTCACACCTTCGAAGCTTGAGGGCAGGGCACGGTTACCGATGACATCGACCATCGGGCTGCTGAAGTTTTGCCGGCCGGCAGTCAGCGTGGTGTTGGAGAAACGTGCCTTGACGTTAGCCAGTCCCAATTTGCTCCACTGACCCTCGGCGTCGCCGCCGTTTTTGGTCAGGGTACGGTTGTTGCCAAGGCCGCCAACGCCATTCAATGGTGCACCACCATTGGCAGACGCAAGGTCCTTACGGTCACGTTCCAACGCGATGGCGTTGTAAGCCGCAACTTCAGTGCTGAAACCGACAGTACCCTCTGTGAAGCCCGAGTTGTACTTGAGGATTGTGCCCTGGACCCAGTTGATACGACGATCAGTGTTGGTCGGTACACCGTTTTTGTTGTACTTGAAATGAGCACCACGTTTGAGTTGCTCATTGGCATACCAGTTACGCGTGCTGCCGGTGATCGACTGCCCTTCGACGAAGCCAGTGGCTTCACTCTGAGCATTTTTCTCATTCACGGTAACCGGCGTAAAAGCCTGGCTCTGGGATTCTGCGTACGCCGTGGCGGTCACGCTGCTGATGGCCAAGGCCAATAACGCGGTGCTGCTCAGTTTCATGTGTGAAGCTCCTTACTTTCTTTTTTTAATGCCGGTCTTTTTTGGTGATCCGGCTATTTGGTTTAGAACTCATTCAGGCTTCGCAAACGTTTGCTGCAGGCCGATTTGACGAATTACGGCAATACGCTTGCGTGAGGGCGGAATCCGCCCCCCAGCGTTTCTGGCTAATTGGTTATTGGTCGATACTGACGCCCGAGAACACGTTGCGACCGAAGGGGCTGACCTTGAACCCTTCGACTTTGGCGCTCAACGGCTGGTTGACCGTCGAGTGGGCGACCGGCGTGATCGGCACCTGCTGCTTGAGGTACTGCTGCGCCTGTTTGTAGAGCACGGTGCGCTGGTCGCGATCGGTGACGACCTTGGCCTGCTTGATCAGCTTGTCGTAAGCCGGATCGCACCACATGGAGTAGTTGTTGCCGCCAATGGCGTCGCAGCTGTACAGCGTGCCGAGCCAGTTGTCCGGGTCGCCGTTGTCACCGGTCCAGCCGATCAGGCTGATGTCGTGCTCGCCGTTCTTGGTGCGCTTGATGTACTCGCCCCATTCGTAGCTGACGATCTTGACCTTGAGGCCGATCTTCGCCCAGTCCGCCTGGAGCATTTCGGCCATCAGTTTGGCGTTGGGGTTGTACGGACGCTGGACCGGCATCGCCCAGAGGGTGATTTCGGTGCCTTCCTTCACGCCGGCAGCCTTGAGCAGTTCCTTGGCTTTTTCCGGGTTGTAGGAGGCGTCCTTTATGGTGTCGTCATAGGACCACTGGGTCGGTGGCATGGCATTGACCGCCAGTTGACCGGCACCTTGATAGACGGCATTGAGAATGCCTTGCTTGTTCACCGCCATGTCCAGCGCCTGGCGCACTTCGAGCTGGTCGAAAGGCTTGTGCCGGACGTTATAGGCGATGTAGCCGAGGTTGAAGCCGGGTTTCTCGATCAGTTGCAGTTTCGGATCATTCTTCAGGGCGGTTACGTCGGCGGGGCGCGGGTGCAGGGTGATCTGGCATTCGTTGGCCTTGAGCTTCTGCACGCGCACCGAGGCGTCGGTGTTGATGGCAAAAATCAGGTTGTCGAGTTTGACCCGGCTCGGGTCCCAGTACTGCTTGTTGCCGCTGTAACGGATGTTGGAGTCTTTCTGGTAGCTCTTGAACACGAACGGCCCGGTGCCGATCGGCTTCTGGTTGATCTCGCTCGGCTTGCCGGCCGCCAGCAACTGGTCGGCGTATTCGGCCGAAAGGATGGCGGCGAAGCTCATGGCGATGTTCTGGATGAACGCGGCATCGACGTTGTTGAGCGTCATCACCACGGTCAGCGGCCCGGTCTTTTCGACCTTGGCAATATTCTTGTTCAGGCTCATCCCGTTGAAATACGGGAACTCGGTCGGATAAGCCTTACGGAACGGGTGCTGCGGATCGAGCATGCGATTAAACGTGAACAGCACGTCGTCGGCGTTGAAATCGCGGGTCGGCGTGAAGTATTTGGTCGTGTGAAATTTCACCCCCTCGCGCAGATGGAACGTGTACTTGAGGCCGTCCTCGGAAATATCCCAGCGGGTTGCCAGGCCTGGCACGACATTGGTGGCGCCTTTTTCAAACTCTGCCAAACGGTTGTACAGCGGCTCGGCGGCGTCGTTATCGGTCGCAGTGGTGTACTGCGCGGTGTCGAAACCGGCGGGGCTGCCTTCGGAGCAGAACACCAGGCTGTTATTGGCGGCCTGGCTGATGGAAGTGGCGGCCAGCAGGCCGGTGCCCAGCAATGCGGATAAAACCAAGGTATGGCGCATGACGCTCCCTCACTTTTTAGTGTTATTCAATGCGCCGCGATCCCGTCCGGGGACGTTGTGGCTGCATTGAGCTCAAACCAATACGGGCAACAAACCGATAGCCCACACAGTCACTGGTCAGAACCCGACGGTAGGTGCCGTGGGTCTGGCAGTAAATGCGCTGAGTCCTAAAGACTCGTAGGAAAAGGCAACGCGTCCTAACCCCTGGCTGCGTCAGACAGCGGATTTGGATGTAGGCAAATTCCTAACTTCTCGGCAGAAAAAAGCAGCGGCGACACTGAAAACGTCGCCGCTGCCTTTTCTTATTTGCTGACGCTGACGCCGTAGAAGGAGTTCAAGCCAAATGGGCTGATCTTGAAGTCCTGCACGTTGGCGCGCATGGGTTGGAACACCGTCGAGTGAGCGATAGGTGTCATTGGAACAGCATCTTTGAGGACGTGTTGCGCCTGTTTGTACAGTTCGGTGCGCTTGGCCTGATCGGTGGTGCGTTTGGCTTCCTTGACGAGGCCATCGAATTTCTTGTCGCACCATTTGGAGAAGTTGTTGCCACTCAGCGAGTCGCAGCCGAACAGCACGTTGAGCCAGTTGTCCGGGTCACCGTTGTCGCCGCTCCAGCCGATGATCATCGCCTGGTTCTCGCCGCCTTTGGAGCGTTTGATGTACTCGCCCCATTCGTAGCTGGTGATCTTCACGTTCAGGCCGATCTTCTTCCAGTCGGACTGCAGCATTTCAGCCATCAGCTTGGCGTTCGGGTTGTACGGACGTTGTACCGGCATCGCCCACAGAACGATTTCGGTGCCTTCCTTGACGCCGGCTTCCTTGAGCAGCTGCTTGGCTTTCTCAGGATCGTACTTGGCATCCTTGATGGTGGTGTCGTAGGACCATTGGGTCGGCGGCATGGCGTTGACGGCCAGTTGGCCTGCGCCCTGATAAACCGAGTCGATGATCTGCGGCTTGTTGACGGCCATGTCCAGCGCCTGACGAACGCGCAGATCGGCCAGCGGGTTCGGTTCGTTGCTGCCCTTGACCTTGTCCATCACGTTGTAGGCGATGTAACCCAGGTTGAAACCAGCCTGCTCAGGCATCTTCAAAGTTTTATCTTCTTTGAGCGCCTTCAGGTCGGCTGGACGCGGGAACAGAGTGATCTGGCACTCGTTCTTCTTCAGCTTCTGGATGCGTACCGACGGGTCGGTGGTGATGGCGAAGATCAGGTTGTCGATCTTCACGTCGTCAGGCTTCCAGTAGTCCTTGTTCCCGGTGTAGCGGATGTTGGAGTCTTTCTGGTAGCTCTTGAACACGAACGGGCCGGTGCCGATCGGTTTCTGGTTGATGTCGGCAGCCTTGCCTTCCTTGAGCAGCTGGGCAGCGTACTCGGCGGACTGGATCGAGGCGAAGCTCATGGCCATGTTCTGGATGAACGCGGCGTCTACATCTTTGAGGGTGAACTTGACGGTATGGTCGTCGACTTTATCGATCTTGGTGATGTTGGTGTCCATCCCCATGTCGGTGAAGTACGGGAATTCGGTCGGGTATGCCTTACGGAACGGGTCATCCTTGTTAATCATGCGATTGAAGGTGAACAGCACGTCGTCGGCGTTGAACTCACGCGTCGGCTTGAAATACGGGGTGGTGTGGAACTTGACGCCTTCACGCAGGTGGAAAGTGTAAGTCAGGCCGTCACTGGAAATATCCCACTTGGTCGCCAGGCCAGGAATCACGGCGGTGCCGCCGCGCTCGAACTGGGTCAGGCGGTTGAACATGGTTTCTGCAGAGGCGTCGAAGTCGGTTCCGGTGGTGTACTGACCTGGGTCGAAACCGGCCGGGCTTCCTTCGGAGCAGAACACCAGGTTAGACGCCGCTTGGGCGAAAGATGCACTGGCTAACAGGCTTGCGCCGACTAAAAACGGAATGACCGCGTGTTTAAGCATGGTGGCCTCATGATTTGTTGTCATTTTTGGAATTAGAGGACGACCTCGTGAGTCGACCTGCGGATACTTATGCAGGGGCCGTACCCAATGCAAGATCCTGAATGGCCACAAGTCCTAAAGAGTGGCACGAACGTACCTTAATGTCGCATATGTATAAATAGTGACGTATTTGACCGTTTGCGCAGGTTTTTTACGGTGCAAAACGTGCACCGATAAGGGGCGACCGGGGCGTTTGACGCACCCGGTTGGAGCCCGGTGTTACTTATTTATACCTACGCCATAGAACGGTGTGAGGCCAAACGGACTGATCTTGAAGTCGGTGACTTCCTTGCGCAGTGGCTGGAACACCGTCGAGTTGGCAATCGGTGTGATAGGTACTTGTTGTTTAAGGATTTGCTGTGCCTGTTGGTACAGTTTGACCCGCTGTTGTTTGTCCGTGGACACCTTGGCTTGCTGCACCAGTTTGTCGTAGGCCGGGTCACACCATTTGGCGTAGTTGCTACCTTTCACCGCAGCGCAGCTGTAGAGCACGCCGAGCCAGTTATCCGGGTCACCGTTGTCGCCGGTCCAGCCGTAGATCATTGCGTCATGCTCACCGTTCTTGGCGCGCTTGATGTATTCGCCCCATTCATAGCTGACGATGTTGGCCTTGATCCCGACTTTCTCCCAATCCTGCTGGATCATCTGTGCCGACATCCGCGCATTGGGGTTGGAGGCGCGCTGCACGGTCATGGCCCACAGATTAATTGTGGTGCCGGGGGCAACCCCTGCTTCTTTCAGTAGCGCGCGGGCTTTGGCCGGGTCGTGCGGGGCGTCCTTGATGCTCGGGTCATACGACCATTGCGCCGGTGGCAAGGCGTTTTGCGCCAGTTGCCCGGCACTCTGGTAAACAGCCTTGATGATCGCCGGCTTGTCGATGGCCATGTCCAGCGCCTGACGCACCTTGAGCTGGTCCAGCGGTGGGTGGGTCACGTTGTAGGCAAGGAAGCCGAGGTTGAAACCGGCTTGCTTGAGCACGGTCAGGTTCGGATCTTTCTCCATCACTTCAATGTCTGCCGGGCGCGGGTAGCCGCTGACCTGGCACTCGCCGGCCTTGAGCTTCTGCAAGCGCACGGCGGCGTCCGGGGTGATCGAGAAAATCAGGTTGTCGAGTTTTACGTCCTCGGGTTTCCAGTAAGCCTTGTTGGCGGCGTAGCGGATCTGCGAGTCCTTCTGATAGCGCTTGAACACGAACGGGCCGGTGCCGACCGGTTTCTGGTTGAGGTCGGCGGCTTTGCCTGCCTTTAACAGTTGGGCGGCGTATTCGGCGGATTGCACCGAGGCGAAGCTCATGGCGAGGTTTTGCACGAACGCGGCGTCGACGTTGTTCAGGCTGAAGCGCACGGTGTGGTCGTCGATCTTGTCGATGCTTTTGATCGTGGTGTTCAGGCCCATGTCGGTGAAGTACGGCGACTCGGCGGGGTAGGCCTTGCGGAAGGCGTTGTCCGGGTCGAGCAGGCGCTGGAAGGTGAACAGCACGTCGTCGGCGTTGAAGTCGCGGGTGGGGGTGAAGTAGTCGGTGGTGTGGAATTTCACGCCGTCGCGCAGGTGGAAGGTGTAGGTGAGGCCGTCCTCGGATACGTCCCATTTTGTTGCCAGGCCGGGTTCGATTTCGGTGCCGCCGCGTTTGAATTGGGTGAGGCGGTTGAAGACGGTTTCGGCGGAGGCATCGAAGTCGGTGCCGCTGGTGTATTGGCTGGGGTCGAAGCCGGCGGGGCTGGCTTCGGAGCAGTAGACCAGGGTGGTGGCGGCTTGGGCGGTTTGTGCGAGTGATGCGGTTGTGGCGAGGGCGAGTGCGAGCAGGAGTGGTTTGACGGTGGTTCTTTCCATGGAGTCCCCGAGGGCTTTGCGGCGATGTTTTCCTGAGGGTAGCGTTGTTGGCGGGGAGGGTGGAAATATCGTTTTTTGAGGGGGACCCCTCTATCTGGGCATAGTTGACCGGGGCGAGGCTTGCCCGCGAAGGCGGCGGATCAGCCAGCATATATCCTTAGACAGGAACTGAAATCCCACAGGGAAGATTTGGAATGACTCGAATTGTTGAAATCCTGATGTACACCTTGAAACCGGGATCAGGATTGGATTTCCATCGAATAATGCGGGAAGTAAGCGTTCCGCTTCACTTAAAGGCGGGTATGGATGTTGTTTCTTATGGCGGCTCTTTGTATGACGATGACAGTTATCACTTAATTCGCTCCTACGAGAGCGAGAATCATCGCCAAGTCTCTCAAGATCTTTTTTACTCAAGTACTGAATGGAAGCAAGGTCCGAGGGCAGACATCATCAGTCGGATTGAAGTAAGCACAACGACCGTTATGACGCTCACTCAAGAGGCGATTGATGCCATCAGAGCTTCCCATAAATCTATCCAGAGCTGATGCTCAATGATCGTTCCCACGCTCCCGCGTGGGAACGCCGCCAGGGACGCTCCGCGCTCCGCTTTTGAATGTTTAATCGATGTGTCAGAGCGCAGACCTTTCCCACGCATCTTTCAGGTTGTCCGTCGGAAGCGGGCTCTCTAGTCTTTGGCTGTCGCTGCGAAATCAGCGACCAGGAGTGGAAACCTGAAATCAGTAGGGCGAAAGCCCTCACGACCATAATGGCAAGTGATGGCTCCAATTGTGATTAGGAGCTGCAAATGGACGATGATAATTCTGATTCGAACTTTAAAAAAACCAACCCAATCGCCGAAGCCTTGCGCGCCGAAGAGCTACTCAAAGACCGCGAAGCGATAAAGCGTGCGCTCGACTACTACCTCGATCCGCCCAAACCTTACGCCGCAAAACCTCGTCGCCCCAGCACGATGTACTTGGTTGCCCCTGACATGGGCACCGAGAGTCTCCTGGCACAAGCCTGCGAGTCATTGGCCTCGGCCAGTGTCCTGGCCAGCGATTTCGCCACGAACCTGATCGGCCCGCAGCGCAATACAGTGTTGGCGATTCAACAGATCATCATGCTGGCGGAATTGGCGGTGAATCGGGCGTTGGATAACGTCGATCCGCAGACTTAAGTCTGAATCACTGCGATGACGTCCGTGCTTTCACCACCAAGATGACGATCACAACCAGATTCTTCTGGTACAAAAAAAGGCGACCACTTCTGTGATCGCCGTTTTCGTGTCCGGGTTATCGCATCAAGGCATCAACACTTCAATCGCCCCATCCGCTGTCATGCTGACCTGGCTGGTGCCGGCTTCAACTTCTGGCGTCACCGGTGCCGAATCCATGCCGGCGGCGGCTTTCATCATCATCGGCCCGCGCATGTACGGTTGTGGATAGCCGTTGCTGTTGAGGTTCAGGTTGACGATTTTGTAGCTCTTGCCGCCCAGGGCGTCGGTGGCCAGTTGGGCGCGGGACTTGAAGGCAGTCACGGCTTCTTTGAGCAGGGCGTCTTCGCTGGCTTTGCGGGTTGGCGTCGCGATGGCGAAGTCCATGCCGCCCATTTTCAGGTCGGTGAGCAATTCGCCGGTGAGTTTGGAGAGGGCGGCGAAGTCCGAGCTTTCCAGGCGCAGTTCGGCGCGTTCACGCCAGCCGGTGATTTTCTGGCCCTTGGTGTCGTAGATCGGGTAGCTGTTGCGGCTGCCCTGACGCAGGGTGATGTCCTTGACCTGCTTGGCCTGGGCCAGTGCCTTGTTCATGGTGGTGCTGACGTCGGCGGCGAGTTTGGCCGGGTCGGTGTTTTGTTCTTCGGTGTAGAGGGTCACGATCATCAGGTCGCGGGCCACTTCCTGGCTGACCTCGGCGCGCAGGGAGATCTGGTTGTAATGCAGTTCGTCGACGGCCAGGGCCGGGAGGCTGGCGGCGGTGCCAATGCTTAAGGCAAGAAGGGCGGCGCTGCGGCGCAATGTGTGCATGAAAAGCTCCTTGGACGATGCGCAGGGGTTAGGGTCCGAACCTGCGTGAAACCATCAGACTCTAGCTTCAATGGTCCGTTTCGCACAGTTACAACTTCTATACAGATGGAATGCTGGTGATCCTGTGGCGAGGGGGCTTGCCCCCGTTCGGCTGCGCAGCAGTCGCCATTCGGCAGATACAGTATGCAGGATCAAAACGCGGTGGCAGGTTTGGGACTGCTTCGCAGTCCAACGGGGGCAAGCCCCCTCGCCACAGGGGCACTCGTCACAAAAGAGCCTGTGGTCGTTTGCCGCACTTTCGCCTCTCATGCCCGTGGCTTGGTTATACTCCGTGCGATCCGCCTGGAGCGCTCATCAGGAGAGCTCATGCTCGCCCCCGTACAATTGACTTCCGCCACTCGCCAGAACCTCTGGCGGCTGACTTTCATCCGGATTCTGGTGCTCGCCGCCCAGGCCGGCTCCGTGGGCCTGGCCTACTGGCTCCAACTGCTGCCGTTGCCGTGGGTGCCACTGGCGATGACCCTGGGCTGTTCGACGCTGTTGTGTGTGTTCACCGCCGTGCGCCTGCGCACTTCGTGGCCGGTTACCGAGCTTGAATACGCCCTGCAACTGGCCTGCGACCTGTTTATCCACAGTGCCTTGTTGTATTTCTCCGGTGGTTCGACCAACCCGTTCGTCTCTTATTACCTGGTGCCGCTGACCATCGCCGCCGTGACGCTGCCGTGGCGCTATTCGGTGATTCTGTCCGGCATCGCTTTGGCGCTGTATACGTTGCTGCTGGCGCGGTTCTATCCGCTGGAAACCTTCCCGATCGCCCGGGAGAACCTGCAGATCTATGGCATGTGGCTGAGCTTCGCCCTGGCGGCGGCGGTCATTACGTTCTTCGCCGCGCGCATGGCGGAAGAGCTGCGCCGTCAGGAAGAGCTGCGTGCCATTCGCCGCGAAGAAGGCCTGCGCGATCAGCAATTACTGGCCGTCGCGACTCAGGCTGCCGGTGCCGCCCATGAACTGGGTACGCCGCTGGCGACCATGAGCGTGTTGCTCAAAGAGATGCAGCAGGATCACCCCGATCCGATGTTGCAGGACGATCTGAAGGTTTTGCAGGATCAGGTCAAGTTGTGCAAGGAAACCTTGCAGCAACTGGTGCGCGCCGCCGAGGCCAACCGTCGTATGGCGGTGGAGATGCAGGATGTCACCGACTGGCTCGACGAAGCGCTCAACCGCTGGCACCTGATGCGTCCTGAGGCCAGTTATCGCTTCCAGCGTCTGGGCCAGGGCACGGTGCCGCGCATGGCGCCGCCGCCGGATTTGACTCAAGCGCTGTTGAACCTGCTGAACAACGCCGCCGATGCCTGCCCTGAAGGCTTGCAAGTGACCCTGGACTGGACCGCCGAAGACCTGACCATCAGCATTCGCGACCATGGCGCCGGTGTGCCACTGGCTATCGCCGAGCAGATCGGCAAACCGTTTTTTACCACCAAGGGCAAAGGTTTCGGCCTGGGCCTGTTTTTGAGCAAGGCCAGCGTGACACGCGCCGGCGGCTCAGTGAAACTCTACAGTCATGAGGAAGGTGGCACGCTCACCGAGCTGCGCCTGCCCCGTGTCGCCCGAGGAGACGAACATGAGTGACGAGATCCAAGTTGAAGGCGAAGAACTGCCGCATTTGCTGCTGGTAGACGATGATGCAACCTTCACCCGCGTGATGGCCCGCGCCATGGCCCGTCGTGGTTTTCGCGTCAGCACCGCAGGTTCCGCCGAAGAGGGCCTGACCATCGCCCAGGCCGATATACCTGATTACGCCGCGCTGGACCTGAAAATGGACGGCGATTCGGGCCTGGTGTTGCTGCCCAAGCTGCTCGAACTCGACCCGGACATGCGCGTGGTGATCCTCACCGGTTACTCGAGCATTGCCACCGCCGTCGAGGCGATCAAGCGCGGCGCCTGCAATTACCTGTGCAAGCCGGCGGATGCCGATGATGTGCTGGCCGCGCTGCTCTCCGAGCACGCCGACCTCGACAGCCTGGTGCCGGAAAACCCGATGTCCGTGGACCGTCTCCAGTGGGAGCACATCCAGCGCGTCCTGACCGAGCACGAAGGCAACATCTCCGCCACCGCCCGTGCCCTGGGCATGCACCGCCGCACGCTGCAGCGCAAACTGCAGAAGCGCCCGGTCCGTCGCTGAACGAGCGCTGAACGGTTATCGCCAGCCCTCGCGATCACACGAGCCGATCATTTATGATCGGTTCTTGTGTGTTCTTTTCTTTATTGAGCCTTATTCATGAATCAGAGCGCTGAATATTCCGCGGTCAACGATGCTGTGCGCGGGCAGTTTTTTCGCAAAGTGTGGGCGATGACCACGCCTTACTGGCACAGCGAAGAGAAGGGCAAGGCCTGGACGCTGTTGATCGCCGTGATCGCGCTGTCGCTGTTCAGCGTGGGGCTTTCGGTGTGGTTCAACACTTGGTACAAGGATTTTTACAACGCCCTGCAACAAAAGGATGAAGCGGCGTTCTGGCGGCTGATTCTGTATTTTTGCGGGATCGCGGCGGTGGCGATTGTCGGCGCAGTGTACCGGCTCTATCTGACCCAGATGCTGACCATTCGCTGGCGGGCCTGGCTCACCGAAAAGCACTTCGCCCGTTGGCTCGAAAACAAGAATTACTACCAGCTGGAGCAGGGCGGTTACACCGATAACCCGGACCAGCGGATTTCCGAAGACCTCAATAAATTCACCACTAACACGTTGGGCCTGGGCCTGGGCTTGATCCGTAACGTCGTCAGCCTGGTGTCGTTCTCGATCATTTTGTGGGGTGTGTCGGGCAGCATCGAAGTATTGGGCTTCACGATTCCCGGCTACATGTTCTGGTGCGCGCTGGTTTATGCCGCCGTCGGCAGCTGGCTGACGCATGTGATTGGTCGTCGCTTGATCGGCCTCAACAACAACCAGCAACGTTTCGAAGCCGACTTGCGTTTCTCCATGGTGCGGGTCCGCGAAAATGCCGAAAGCATTGCGCTGTACAACGGCGAACCCAACGAGAACCGTCGTCTGAGCAGCCGTTTCGGCCTGGTCTGGCATAACTTTTGGGACATCATGAAAGTGTCCAAACGCCTGACTTTTTTCACCTCCGGTTATGCCCAGATCGCAATCATTTTCCCGTTCATGGTCGCGGCACCGCGCTATTTCGCCGGTAAGATCGAGCTCGGTGAACTGATGCAAATCAATTCGGCATTCGGCAACGTGCAGGAGAGTTTCAGCTGGTTCATCACTGCATACCAGGACCTCGCCGAGTGGCGCGCCACCTGTGATCGTCTGCTGAGTTTCCGTCAGGCCATGACCGACAACGAAGAGCGCGCGCCGGCCATCGACGTGCAGAATCAGGGTTCGGCACTACGGGTGCATAACCTTGGTCTTGACCTCGCTGACGGTCGTCATTTGCTGACCAATGCCGACATGACCGTGGAGGAGGGCGAGCGCGTCATGCTCAGCGGTCGTTCCGGCAGCGGCAAATCGACCTTGCTGCGAGCCATGGGGCACCTTTGGCCTACTGGCCACGGCAGCATCCGCCTGCCGACGGCGCATTGTCTGTTCCTGCCGCAAAAGCCCTATCTGCCGATTGGCAGCCTGCGCGAGGCGTTGAGTTATCCACAGCCGGGCGACACCTACCCGCACGAGCGCTACGTCCACGTGCTGGAAACCTGCCGCTTGCCGCACCTGGTTTCGCGTTTGGATGAAGCCAATCACTGGCAGCGCATGCTTTCGCCGGGTGAACAGCAACGCCTGGCCTTCGCCCGTGCGCTGCTGTATGCGCCGCTATGGCTGTACATGGACGAAGCCACCTCGGCGATGGATGAAGAGGATGAAGCGTCGCTGTATCAGGCGTTGATCGATGAGTTGCCGGGGTTGAGCATTGTCAGCGTCGGCCATCGCAGCAGCCTGAAACGTTTCCATCCACGGCATGTGCGCATCGAGAATGGCCACCTGGTGGACCAGGCCGTCACTGCCTGAACACCACTAACCCCTGTGGGAGCGTGGCTTGCCCGCGATGAACGATAATGCGGTCCTTAATCGGAACCGCGTGATGGCCATCGCGGGCAAGCCATGCACCCACAGGTCACCGGTGATCGTACAACCCGCATGCGCTATGATGCGGGTTCAGCCGTTTTTTCGAGACAGATGTTCACCATGGAAAACCCGATTGACGCACCTCGCCTCCCTCGCAAGCGCCGCAGCCTCGCACAGGAATTGGTGACGGTGTTGTCCGAGCAGATCCGCGACGGTCAGCTCAAGCGTGGCGACAAGTTGCCCACCGAGTCGGCGATCATGAATGCCCATGGCGTCAGCCGCACCGTGGTGCGTGAAGCGATCTCCCGTTTGCAGGCCGCAGGACAAGTGGAAACCCGTCACGGCATCGGCACCTTCGTGCTCGACACCCCGAGCCCGAGCGGTTTTCGCATCGACCCGGCGACCGTGGTGACCTTGCGCGATGTATTGGCGATTCTGGAACTGCGCATCAGCCTGGAAGTGGAGTCCGCCGGCCTTGCCGCGCAACGTCGCAGCCCGGAGCAGTTAGCGGCGATGCGTGAGGCGCTGGACGCCTTAAACGAAAGTGCCGCTCACGCCGGCGATGCCGTGGCGTCGGACTTCCAGTTCCACCTGCAAATCGCCCTGGCCACCGGCAACCGCTACTTCACCGACATCATGACCCACCTGGGCACCAGCATCATTCCGCGCACACGCCTCAACTCCGCGCGCCTGGCCCATGACGACCAGCAGCACTACATGAGTCGCCTGAGCCGTGAACACGAAGAGATTTACGATGCGATTGCCCGCCAGGATTCCGATGCAGCGCGGGCGGCGATGCGCTTGCACTTGACCAATAGCCGTGAGCGGCTGCGTCAGGCGCATGAAGAGGCGCAGGCGCAGCGCAGCTAGGCGTATGGATCTTCTACCTCGACCGTTTTGTAATCGACATACTCAACGGAGTTGTTCAGCAATACCTTGAATATCTTCAGGGTGATTTTCCAGTACTGACGGGGCAGTGTTTCAAACTCGACGATGTCGCCTTCGCTTACATGCAGGTCAAAATCTGATGACAGCTCTTGAGCTGCATGTTTGGTTTCGACAGGAAAGTAAAACCTGTGGATTGTGCTCATGAGGTATTCGCCTATGCAGTGATTGACTGCCCGATTAGGCCTCGGAGGCAGAAGGTTCGAAACTGTAAGAAATAACAGTACCGACGAGCGGATTGTCGGCATTCACCAATCTTCCGATGCGTAATCTGCGCTTAACCCTCTATGCGAAACAACAGTGGTTCCGAACACGGCTCCATACTGGACTCATCCGCGAACTTGTAACGTAATTCGACTTGTTTGTTCAGGTACTTTTTCAGCTCTGCCTTGGGGATCTGCAGTTCAATCCCCGTCAGTTTCACCGCATCGTCGCTGGCGTCGTCCCAGACGCCGGTGGGTTCTTCTGGACCTGTCCAGTCAGGGCTTTGCGCATCTACCCCGAGGATCAGATAGACATACCAGCTCGGGGGGATTTCGGCTGAATCCGGGATGCTGACGTTCAGTGTGTCGCTCACGCTCGATAACTTCACGGTTGCTTTCTCAGGTTCGTGAGTCAGGCGCTGAGGAAGAATGGGCGGGGCAAAAGTCATGAGGGTTCGCTCTCCGTGCGAGATTGGCCATGATTCATTCACGGCGATCCTTTCACTGTAGGAGCCTCTTGCGAGGTGTGTTGAAAACGATCATGACCAACCGTTTCCGGTTGTGACGGCTGACATTCCCACACCATGGCGCGGGAATGCCGGCTGTGGAGGGCTTAGCCTTTTGTCAGGATTGAGCGATCCACTCTCACCGCCAACTCAATGGCCCCCGGCCTCGCGTCGAACGTTACGTTCCCGCGCTCATCCGCAACCGCCCGGGAGATCGTTACGCCCTTCGATAGTAACTCCAGCGGCGCACCCTTGAGCGATTGGCCCGAGACCAGTTCCAGTTTCAATTTGATTGTCATCAGTGATGTCCTTATCTGTTATTGGCTGGCGAATTAACAGCGCCGGTCGGGTGATAGTCCTTGAGCAGCAGATACGTGCTCCAGCCCCACCAATCATCCACGGTGGCGGTGTCGTTCAGGTTGTTGACGTCCTTGCGCCGCAACACCTTGTTGCCCTCGACCCTGAACAGCGGCGAGAAATTGTCTGCCGGATTCAACACCGCTTGCAGGTCAGGCAGATTTTTCAAAGCAGCAAAGCTGCCGGGCGACGGCGCAACGCCACTTAGATACGCCGCGAACACCTCATCCGCAGACACTTGAACCGCTTGATTCACCTGCGTGCGGTTAGCACTGTCGATCGCATCGAAATAGCGCTTGTCGCCATAGGAGCGCCAGCGATCACCGTTGCCATTGCGCACATTGAGGCCGAACTTGCTGTCTTCGTCGTGCATGAAACGGGTGATCAACGAGCCCAGATCACTCGGCGTGACCGCCGCCGCCAACTGTTTGCGCGGTACTCGCAAATGCCCGGCGGAGAATAGGTCGGTGAGGGAATGATCGGCAAAAGCGTTCATCGCATAGGCCAGTTCCAGCTGCTTTTCATCGCCACTGTTGTGGGCCAGCACGGCTTGTTGCAACGCGGCCGTATGCCCGGCGACGTAAGCCAACAACGCCCATTCGCCAAAGTGGTCGGCATTGTTGGCGGCCAGTTTCAGGTAACGCCCCAAAGGGAACAGCGCCGAGACGAAACTGCCGCCGCCGGTGATCTTGTTCCACTCTTCCGACAACGTATCTCCGAGGGCCTCATAAGCCTCATGAGGCTGTTTACCGTCCTTGATCGCCTGATTGACCGCGGCGATTTCCTTTTGCATCACACCGAGAATCAGCTTCGCCTCAGCGTTTGAGGTCGGCAGCACCGCCAGAGAGTTGAAGGCGTTGGTAAAGCGCTGGATTCGCTCTTGGGCTGTTGCGCCTTCGTTGATCGGTTGCTCGGGAATTCCATAAAAATCACCCCCCAGCGCGATCACCTGACCATAGGTCAATGCCAGGCCATTGGGCAGATGCAATTCCACCTGCCAGGCCGGCAGCGCGGGTGCATCCTTGACGAAACGCAGCAGGGTGCTGTCGCCGATTGCAGTATGTTCTGCCCCCTCGAACCTCAACCGGGGCAGGTCTTTGCGTGGATCTTTCGGTGCTACGGGCAGCAGGCCACGGCGCTGATGTTTGGGGTGGTGATGACTTCCAGCGGTGAGTTTAAGCGCGTCGCCGTCACCGGAAATGGCGATACCGTGCGCGGTAAAAAGATCATCCAGATCGGCAATGACCTGTCGGGTATTTTCCTTCGGTTGTGCGTGTAGACCTGACATTTCTAGCTCCTTGATATGTCATGGGCAAAGTTCAATTTAACTGTATGTATATACAGTTGTCTGAATCATAGATGAGAAATTTCCTACGTCAAGGAATTACCTTTTCTGACTCAAATGCTGAGAGCGGCGATGAAATGCAGTTGACGGTTGTATTTTAAGTTGTACGATGACCTACAACTTCGGCGAAGGCTGAACGGTTTTCTCACACAACGTTGCTACCCAGGGTGTTCGAATAATGAATCCACAAGAACTGAAGTCCATCCTCTCTTCCGGCTTGCTGTCGTTCCCGGTCACCGACTTCAATGCCCAGGGCGATTTCCATCGCGCGGGCTATATCAAGCGTCTCGAGTGGCTGGCCCCATACGGCGCCTCGGCGTTGTTCGCCGCAGGCGGTACCGGTGAGTTCTTCTCTCTGGCGGCCAGCGAATATTCGGAAATCATCAAGACTGCGGTCGACACCTGCGCCAGCAGCGTGCCAATCCTCGCCGGTGTCGGTGGTTCGACCCGCCAGGCTATCGAGTACGCTCAGGAAGCCGAGCGCCTGGGCGCCAAAGGCCTGTTGCTGTTGCCGCACTACCTGACCGAAGCCAGCCAGGACGGCGTTGCCGCGCACGTTGAAGCCGTGTGCAAATCGGTAAAAATCGGTGTGGTGGTCTACAACCGCAACGTCTGCCGCCTGACCGCGCCGCTGCTGGAACGACTGGCCGAGCGCTGCCCGAACCTGATCGGCTACAAGGATGGCCTGGGCGATATCGAGCTGATGGTGTCGATCCGTCGCCGCCTCGGCGATCGTTTCAGCTACTTGGGTGGCTTGCCGACTGCTGAAGTCTACGCCGCGGCCTACAAGGCTTTGGGCGTACCGGTTTACTCCTCGGCGGTGTTCAACTTCATCCCGAAAACCGCGATGGATTTCTATCACGCCATTGCCCGCGAAGATCACGCCACCGTCGGCAAGATCATCGATGACTTCTTCCTGCCGTACCTGGATATCCGCAACCGCAAGGCCGGTTACGCGGTGAGCATCGTCAAGGCCGGGGCAAAAATCGCAGGCTTCGACGCAGGCCCGGTGCGTGCACCGCTGACCGATCTGACGGGCGAAGAGTACGAAATGCTCGCCGCGCTGATCGACAAGCAGGGCGCGCAGTAAATACCCGACAAACCCAAGGCCGCTGAGCAATCAGCGGCTTTTTGTGTGAGGACTTCTTTTAAAAGGTGCAAGCCGTGGCTGATTTGAAGCGTTACGACAATTACATCGGTGGCCAATGGGTCGCCGGCGCCGACTATTCCAGCAACATCAACCCGTCGGAATTGACCGACACCATAGGTGACTACGCCAAGGCCGATCTGGCTCAGGTCAATGCCGCCATCGATGCCGCCCGCGCTGCGTTCCCGGCGTGGTCCACTTCCGGCATTCAGGCTCGGCACGATGCACTGGATAAAGTCGGCAGCGAGATCCTCGCCCGTCGCGAAGAGCTCGGCACGTTGCTGGCCCGGGAAGAGGGCAAGACCCTGCCCGAAGCCATCGGCGAAGTGACCCGCGCCGGCAACATCTTCAAGTTCTTCGCCGGTGAATGCCTGCGCCTGTCGGGTGACTACGTGCCGTCGGTGCGTCCGGGCGTCAATGTCGAAGTCACTCGCGAAGCGCTGGGCGTGGTCGGCCTGATCACGCCATGGAACTTCCCGATCGCGATCCCGGCGTGGAAAATCGCTCCAGCTTTGGCTTACGGCAACTGCGTGGTGCTGAAACCTGCCGATCTGGTACCGGGCTGTGCCTGGGCACTGGCGGAAATCATCTCCCGCGCCGGTTTCCCGGCTGGCGTGTTTAACCTGGTGATGGGCAGCGGTCGAGTGGTCGGCGAGGCGCTGGTCAACAGCCCGAAAGTCGATGGCATCAGCTTCACCGGTTCGGTCGGCGTAGGCCGACAGATCGCGGTCAATTGCGTGTCGCGCCAAGCCAAGGTGCAGCTGGAGATGGGCGGCAAGAACCCGCAGATCATTCTCGACGATGCCGACCTCAAGCACGCGGTCGAACTGTCGGTGCAGAGTGCGTTCTACTCCACCGGTCAGCGTTGCACCGCGTCGAGCCGTCTCATCGTCACCGCCGGGATTCACGACAAATTCGTCGAAGCCATGGCCGAGCGCATGAAGTCGATCAAGGTCGGTCATGCGTTGAAGTCCGGCACCGACATCGGTCCAGTGGTCTCGCAAGCGCAGCTGGAACAGGACTTGAAGTACATCGACATCGGCCAGTCCGAAGGTGCGCGTCTGGTCAGCGGCGGTGGTCTGGTGACGTGCGACACCGAGGGCTACTTCCTCGCCCCGACGCTGTTTGCCGACAGCGAAGCCGCCATGCGCATCAGCCGTGAAGAGATCTTCGGCCCGGTGGCCAATATCGTGCGTGTAGCCGATTACGAAGCAGCGCTGGAGATGGCCAACGACACCGAATTCGGTCTGTCGGCGGGCATCGCCACCACGTCGCTGAAGTATGCCAACCACTTCAAGCGCCATTCCCAGGCCGGGATGGTGATGGTCAACCTGCCGACCGCCGGCGTGGATTACCACGTTCCGTTCGGTGGGCGTAAAGGTTCATCCTATGGTTCACGTGAGCAAGGTCGCTATGCGCAAGAGTTTTACACGGTCGTAAAAACTGCCTACGTCGGTTCCTGATACACCGCAATACCTGTAGGCGTCGGCTCCCATAAAAGCCGGCGCCTACAAATAAATCGATATTACCCGCATAAAAATAATCAGTGGGAGTACATCTACAATGCAATCGACCAAGCCGACTCACGTCCGCTATTTGATTTTGCTCATGCTGTTTCTGGTGACCACGATCAACTACGCCGACCGGGCGACCATCGCAATCGCCGGCTCCAGCTTGCAAAAAGACCTCGGCATCGACGCGGTCACTCTCGGTTATATTTTCTCCGCATTCGGTTGGGCCTACGTGGCCGGGCAAATTCCCGGTGGCTGGTTGCTGGACCGGTTCGGTTCGAAAAAAGTCTATGCCCTGAGCATCTTTACCTGGTCGCTGTTCACCGTACTGCAAGGCTATGTCGGTGAGTTCGGGCTTTCCACCGCCGTTGTCGCGCTGTTCATGCTGCGCTTTCTGGTGGGCCTGGCCGAAGCGCCATCTTTCCCCGGTAACGCACGCATCGTAGCGGCGTGGTTCCCGACCGCAGAGCGCGGCACCGCCTCGGCGATCTTCAACTCGGCGCAATACTTCGCCACCGTACTGTTTGCACCGCTGATGGGCTGGATCGTCTACAGCTTCGGCTGGCAGCACGTGTTCATCGTCATGGGTGTGATCGGCATCATCTTCTCGGGGATCTGGCTGAAAGTTATCCACAGTCCGCGCCAGCACCCGATGATCAACGACGCCGAGTTCAAGCACATCGCCGACAACGGCGGCATGGTCGACATGGACCAGGACAAGGGCAAAGGCAAAAAGGTCGACGGTCCGAAGTGGGACTACATCCGCCAGTTGCTGACCAACCGCATGATGCTCGGCGTGTACCTGGGCCAATACTGCATCAACGGCATCACCTACTTCTTCCTGACCTGGTTCCCGGTGTACCTGGTGCAAGAACGCGGCATGACCATCCTCAAGGCCGGTTTCATTGCCTCGCTGCCGGCGATCTGCGGGTTTATCGGTGGCGTGCTCGGCGGGGTGATTTCTGACTATCTACTGCGCAAGGGCCACTCGCTGACCTTCGCTCGCAAGGCGCCGATCATCGCCGGTCTGCTGGTTTCCAGCAGTATCGTGGCTTGCAACTACGTGGATGTTGAATGGATGGTGGTCGGCTTCATGGCCCTGGCCTTCTTCGGCAAAGGTGTGGGCGCATTGGGCTGGGCGGTGGTGTCCGATACCTCGCCGAAACAGATCGCCGGTTTGAGTGGTGGCCTGTTCAACACCTTCGGCAACATTGCGTCGATCACCACGCCGATCGTCATTGGCTACATCATCAGCTCCACCGGCTCGTTCAAGTGGGCGCTGGTGTTCGTCGGTTGCAACGCGTTGGTCGCGGTATTCAGCTACTTGGTGATCGTTGGCCCGATCAAACGCGTTGTGCTCAAAGAGCCGCCGGCCAGCGGTCCTGAAACGAACAGCAAGTTATCTGAAGCGCATTCCTGAGGAGCGGCGTCATGCAGTTGATTGAACATTCCGACTCGCCGCGCTACATCCGCCTGCACGAGCGGGACAACGTAGTGATCGTGGTCAATGACCAAGGCGTGCCGGCCGGTACCGAATTTCCGGACGGCCTGGTCACCGTGGACTTCGTGCCACAGAGCCACAAGGTCACCCTGGAAGACATTCCCGTGGGCGGCCAGGTGATTCGTTACGGCCAGACCATTGGCTACGCGTTGCAGCCGATACCGCGCGGCAGTTGGGTCAAGGAAGATCAACTGCGCATGCCTACCGCGCCACCGCTGGACAGCTTGCCGCTGTCCACCGAAGTGCCGGCTGCGCAGGCACCGCTGGAAGGCTTCACCTTCGAGGGCTATCGCAACGCCGACGGCACCGTCGGCACGCGCAACATTCTCGGCATCACCACCACCGTGCAGTGCGTCACCGGCGTGCTGGATCACGCGGTAAAACGCATCAAGGACGAGTTGCTGCCCAAGTACCCGAACGTCGATGACGTGGTGGCGTTGACCCACAGTTACGGCTGTGGCGTGGCGATCACCGCCACCGACGCGTACATCCCGATCCGCACCGTGCGCAACCTGGCGCGCAACCCGAACCTGGGGGGCGAGGCGCTGGTGATCAGCCTGGGCTGCGAGAAATTGCAGGCCGGGCAGGTGATGCATGAGAACGACAGCTCGGTGGATTTGAGCGAGCCGTGGTTGTATCGCTTGCAGGATTCAAGTCACGGTTTCACCGAGATGATCGAGCAGATCATGGCGCTTGCCGAAACCCGTTTGAAGAAGCTCGATCAGCGCCGCCGGGAAACTGTGCCTGCGTCCGAGCTGATCCTCGGCATGCAGTGCGGTGGCAGCGATGCGTTCTCCGGGATCACTGCCAATCCGGCCTTGGGCTATGCTTCGGACCTGTTGCTGCGGGCCGGTGCGACAGTGATGTTTTCCGAAGTCACCGAAGTGCGCGATGCGATTTATCTACTGACGTCCCGGGCGGAAACCGAAGAAGTCGCTCAGGAACTGGTGCGGGAAATGGACTGGTACGACCGTTACCTGGCCAAGGGTGAAGCGGATCGCAGCGCCAACACCACGCCGGGGAACAAGAAGGGCGGGTTGTCGAACATTGTCGAGAAGTCCTTGGGCTCGATCGTCAAATCCGGCAGCAGTGCGATCAACGGGGTGCTTGGCCCTGGGGAACGGTTCAAGCGCAAAGGGCTGATTTTCTGTGCGACCCCGGCCAGTGATTTTGTCTGCGGGACGTTGCAGTTGGCGGCGGGGATGAACCTGCATGTGTTCACCACCGGCCGTGGTACGCCTTATGGATTGGCGATGGCGCCAGTGGTGAAGGTGTCGACTCGCACAGAACTGGCGCAGCGCTGGCCGGACCTGATCGACATTGATGCCGGGCGGATTGCCACCGGGCGGGCGTCGATCGAAGACCTCGGCTGGGAGTTGTTCCACTACTACCTGGACGTGGCCAGCGGCAAGAAACAGACGTGGGCGGAGCAGCACAAGCTGCATAACGACATCACCTTGTTCAACCCGGCGCCGATCACGTAAGGCCGCGTCCCGCGAAGGGGCCATGGAGCTCACCGAAGGTTTCAAGAATGTACCCATAAATAAAAAGGCCGCGATCCATATTGGATCGCGGCCTTTTTATTGGCTTCGATTCAGGCGTCAGACCGCATCCAGCTCCGGTTCGTCCGCCTGGATGTTAACGGTTGCTTTTACTTCATCGTGACGACGGATGAACTTCCAGTCCGCCTCGTCGATGTAGATACCGTTCGGGCCGCTGCCGCCTTCCAGGTCGATGGCGACGCTGGCGCAGACTTGCGGCTTCACACTCGCCAGGATCGGCACGAAGCCCAGTTGCAGGCTGGTTTCCAACAGCGCTGCCTGGTTCTTCTCGTCGATGTCCGCTGCTTCGTCGAGGTAGTACGGCAGGCGCACGCGACCAGCCTGGTCGCGGTCCATCAAGTGCAGCAACAAGTACATGTTGGTCAGCGCCTTGATGGTCATGGTGGTGCCGTTGGACGCCGCGCCGTCGATGTCGGTGTGGATCACCGGTTGGCCATTGACCTTGGTGATCTCGAACGCCAGCTCGAACAGATCCTTGAGACCGAGCTGGTTGTGGTTGGCCGCCACCAGCCGTGCCAGGTATTCCTTGGCTTCTTCGTTCTTGTTGTCCTGCTCGGCGCTTTGGCTCAAGTCGAAGACGGAGAGGGTTTCGCCTTCTTCGTACTGACCGGCGCTGTGGATGATCTGGTCAATGTGCTTGAGCGCTTCCTTGTTCGGCGCGAGCACGATACGGAAGCTCTGCAGGTTGGAGACCTGACGTTTGTTGATCTCGCGGTTGAACAGCGCCAGTTGATGTTCGAGGCTGTCGTAGTCACTGCGGATGTTGCGCAGGGTCCGGGCGATGTCGGTAACCGCCGCGCGGCGCGCCTTGCCGAGGGTCAGGGCTTCATCGGTGCGGTGTGCGTACGCGTTGATCAGCAGTTGCAGGCGACGCTCCATATCGTCTTCGCTGTCGAACTTGGCCACGCCCTTCAGGCGAACCTGCGCGTAGAGTGCGTCGATCTGCCCGTCAGCCCGCAGCAGGCCTTGCCAGCTGTCCTGATAGTCATTGAGCAATGGCAGCAGGTTGTCCATGGAGTCGTCGACCGGGTCCATGAACGGCGTGCCGAACGGCAGGTCGGCCGGCAGCAGCTGACGGCGGCGCAGTGCATCGTCGAGGGTGCGTTGCTTGGCTTCCATGTCGCCGATCTGCCGGCCAACCAATTGCAGCTTGGCCGACAGCTGCTGGACGCGTTCGGTGAAGGCATCGCTGGAGCGTTTCAACTCGTCCTGGGCGGCTTCCATCTGCGCCAGTTGCTCAAGCTTGTCGCCTTCCTCGGCGCTCAGGGTTTGCGCGCGGCGGAAGTCTTCCAGGGCTTTCTGCGCATCCAGCACCTGTTGGTACAGCGCCTCGGTCTGGGTCTTGCTCGCGGCACGGTCGGCGGCTACGGCTTGTTGGGTCTTCAGTTGCTTGAGTTCTTTGTCCAGACGCTCTTTCTGATCGCGCAGTGCCGCACGGTCGGCCAGGGCTTGCAGGGCCGGCGGCTCGATGTGCGACAGGTCGATGGACAGGCCCGGCACTTCGAAGCGCTCGCCTTTGAAGCCATCGAGGATCAGCTCCATGGATTTGACCCATTCACCGTCCTCATCCAGCGCGATGCCGTGTTCGCCCAATGGCAGGCTGAACAGCGCGCTGTTGAACAGCCGCATCAGGCGCTCGACGTCCTGCTGCGAGAACTCTTCGCGCAGACGGGCGTAGCTGTTGTTGTCGGCGTGATCGAGTTGTTGCTTCACCGATTTCAGGCGTTTTTCCAGATCCCGCAGACGCTCTTCCAGGTCTTCGGCCGAGAACTGCCGCGACTGGGCCAGCGCACCGGCCAGTTCATCGTGCGCGTCCTTGGCGGCGAGCAATTGCTGTTCGAGGACTTTGACGTCATCGACCAGGGCGAAGCGATGCTTGAGCACCGACAATTCGCCGAGCCAGCGCTGGATGCCGGTGATTTCCCGTTCCAGGCGCATCAGCTCTTGAGTGCCACCGCGTTGATCGTTTTGCAGGGCGTCCTGCTCGTTGCGGTAGTGCTCGGCCTGAATCGTCAGTTCTTCTTTGCGCGCACTGGCGTAGTCCGACCAGGTGCCGAGCAGGGAGTCGAGCAGTGGCGACAGGCGATGCAGTTTGCCGCGCAAGATATCCCGCTGTTTCACGCCGTTGGCCAAGGCCTCGACCAAGGGACCGGCCGCGACCAGCGAGTTGTAGTCCTGCTCCATGCGGCGGACATCGCGGAACGCTTCTTCGCACGCGGCGATGTAATCGACGCTGCCGGAACGCAGGCTGTGTTCGAAGGCATCGAGGAACAGCTGCTTGAGCTTGGCCGCGGTGATTTCACGCATGTGCAGCAGGTTGATGAACAGGGCGCGGAAGGTCTTCAGGCTCTGCTCACTGGTGGAGCGCAGCGGGATCAGCGTCAGGTCGAGCGGAATCGAGGTGTGGCCGCCCACCAGCAAACGACGCAGTTCATCCGGCTTGAGTTCGTAGGCTTTCAGGCCTTCGCGCTCAAGATTGGTGAACAGCTCTTTCTGCCGCAGGCAGGTGTCGTCTTTCTGATAATGAGCCAGGTCGAGTTTGCCGGCGTAGGCAAAGAACTGGTGACCGAAACCACCACCCGGGCCGCGACCGACCACGCCGATCACGTGCGGGCCGTGGGGCAGGGAGACTTCGACGAGGATGTAACTGGTGTCCGAGGCGAAGTAGAAACGCCGGGATTGTTCCAGGCTGTACTTGCCGAAACTCATGTCCGACATACGCGCCAGGATCGGGAATTGCAAGGCGTTGATCGAAGCGGACTTACCAAGGTTGTTCGCACCGTAGACCGACAGCGGCTCTTCCAGCGGGAACAGGCCGAGGCTGTAACCGGCGGTGTTCAAAAGGGCAAAGCGGCGAATGCCGTAGCGTTCCTTGCTCATGCGTCGGTCTCCTGTTCTTCGGCAATGGCGCGGGCCAGGGCGTCTTCTTCGCTTTCTTCTGCAAAGTCACTCAAGTCGAGCGGGTCGTCGGTCTGCAGCAGCTTTTCATCGCTGTCTTCGTCGATCAGCACCGGCGCTGGCAACGGCAGCACGCTGTGCAGGCTGGCGGCCAGGTCGCGGTCCTGCTGGACCGACAGGCAGACATCGAGGAAGCGGTGCATTGGCGGCAGGAAACGGTAGACACCGTTTTCTTCGCCGGCGAAACCGAGCTGAGTCATGCGGCGCATGATCTTTTCTTCGAGTTCTTCGACGGTCTGCACTTCGGCCTGAATAAACAGGTCGCGGTACTTCTCCAGCAGCGATGGCAATTCATCGCGACCGAGGCTGCCACCGTCGAGCACCGCGATCGGGTCGCGGCCCTGATCGGCCAGGTGTTCGACGAGGATGAAGGTGAACAGCGCCAGACGTTGCGCCGTCTTGTTTACCGCCGCCGCGGCCAGGTCCGGCACGAAGTAGTAGAAACCACGGGTATCGCAGACCAGTTCAAAGCCCAATGCCTTGAACAGCGTGCGGTACTGGTCCTGGAAGTTCGACAGTTGGGCGTACAGCTCCGGGTCGCGGCGGCTGACGTGGTAGCCCTTGAACAGCTCGCGAAAGATCGGCGCCAGCTGGGACAGTTCGGATAGATCAAGATGCATTTGGGATGCTCGCAGAATCCTCGGCGGCGGTGTCGCGGGCCGAGAGCAGGGCGAAGGAGCGCAGGCTGACCTGGTGCTCGTGAGTGTGGTAATCGCGGCGTTCCAGACGCTCGCGCTTGAAGCGTTTTTCCCGCGACAGGCGCGAGAACCAGTAGAGCAATTCGTCGGTGGCGCCGTCCGGCTCCTGCTCCAGCAGCCAGCTCATCAGGTCCGGCATCGGCAGGGCATCTTCGCAACGTTCGAGCATTTCCCGAACCGTGCGTGGCGCGCGCGGGGCTTCGCCTTTCTGGGTCTTGTGGGCCTTGGGGAAACGCGCCGGTTTCGGCTCGAAACGGGCCAGGGCGTAGACATAGGCTTCGACCTGGCTGGCACTGCCGAGGAAGGTGCTTTGCGGGCGGGTGAACAGCGGCATCGCGGCTTGCGGCACCGCATCGATGCCTTTACGACGAATGGCCGACAACGCCAGGGCTGCGCCACGGGTCACGGCGTTATGCCGGCGCGCTTCTTCGCGCAGCGGCAGCAGCAGTTCGCGGGCGTGACGCAGGGTCAACTGGGCGCTGGTCTGCATTTCGAGGATGCGTGCGTGGGTGCGCAGCAGCATGTCGTCGTCGACCAGATGGCCGAGGCGCTGCTGTTCGGTGAGCATGCGCAACAACACGTTCTCAACCTTGCGCACGCCTTGTTCGAAGGCGCCGTCGGCATTCACCAGCTGAATCATCGGTTCGACGTATTCGTCCCAGGTCGCCAGCACTTCAGCATAACGCTGGCGCAGCGGAATCTGCCGGTCGCTGGTCTTGGCCCGTTCGGCGACGGCCACCAGGGCCTGTTCGTCGTTGGCGAGTTTCTTCAGCACGTCCCGCACGCGCATGTCGAGCAGGCGCAACTGGCGCGCCAGATCGTTGCCGTCGCGAATGTCGAAGGCGTCCTGGATGTAACCGGCCAGGCGTTCGAGGTGGCGCAGATAGGCTTCGATTTCCAGGCACAGGCCCA
This sequence comes from Pseudomonas sp. GW822-FHT07A10, assembly GCF_058798795.1. Taxonomy (NCBI): domain Bacteria; kingdom Pseudomonadati; phylum Pseudomonadota; class Gammaproteobacteria; order Pseudomonadales; family Pseudomonadaceae; genus Pseudomonas; species Pseudomonas sp. GW822-FHT07A10. The sequence goes on along the minus strand of NZ_JBXAKV010000007.1, from coordinate 123,786 downwards.
GACGGTGCTCACGGCGCAGGTAAGCGAGGAAGTCATGGATCTGCGCGTTGAGCTCGAAACGGTTCGGGCTTTTCGCCACGGGAACCAGAATGTCGAGGCGAATCCACACGTCCAGCAGGCTGGTGATGTCCTGCGGTGTGCTGTCCAGTTGCTGGGCGGCCAACTGTGAACGCAGTTCGTTGAGGCTCAGGGTGCCTTGGTCGAAGTGCTCGCACAGTGGCTCCAGAAGTGCCCAGTGTTCAGCGAGGGCGCGCAAGACGCGCTTGGGTTCGATCATCGGAATGGCCGGCTGGTTGGCAATTAAAAGCCGCGATTGTACTTCATCGCAGCCGTGTCGATTCACTCTCGGGATGGGCTGTCGCTTCTTCTATCGGTGAAGTCTATCGATCAAGCGTGGGCGATCTTGAGCGAAGGGCGGTAGAATCACCGCACTTTAGTTATCCACAAGTGGCCGACCTTTGCTTATCGAGTCCCGTCGCCGCGCTTATTTGACCGCCATGCAGGTGGTCAACTGGCTGCCGCGCACTGAATTGCCCTTTGCTGCGCCATCGCGGCCCGAATTGCTGGAGATGCCCGAGCCAGTGGTCGTCGCCCCGGTTGCACCTGCTCCGGTAGCGCAAACGCCCGTGGAACCCGCGGCCAAACCGGCCGAGCGGGTGAAAATCGAGGTGCCACGGCCAACGCCATCGGCTGGAAAACCAGCAGGCAAAGCGACGCAAGAGAGCGAAGAGGCACCGCTCGTCGCCAAGGCTGCGCCAGTGCCGCCGCCGCGTTTCGCTCTGCAATTGCTGCGAGCCGGTCGCTGCCTGTTGCTGGTGGAGTTACCCACAGGCGAAACGTTCCAGACCCGCGATCCCGCTTATCTGTTGCTCAAAGACATGCTGCGCGCCGCCGGTCTGCCGGACAGCCCGCAGATCGTCGGCGAGCCGGTGCGCTGGCCGCTGCTGGCTCGCGGCACCATGGACCAAGGGCCGGAAGCGGCTCGAGATTTCGTACAAGGTTTTCTGTCGGCCCGCCTGGAAGACGCACCGTGCGTCTGCCTGTGGCTGATCGGCCTGCCGGCGGTGCGTTTTGCCGGTGAGGCCAACGCCGAATCCTTCAACCGTGAACTTCAGGTCGAAGGCCTGGGGTCGGTCTGGGCCTTGCCGGGCCTGGAGTTATTAATGGAAGAGCCACAGCGTAAGGCTGATGTCTGGCAAGCCATGCGTCGGCTGATGGCGCGTTGGAAAGAATCGAATGAGTGACGCTGTATCGTTCCGCCCGATGACCGAGGCGGACCTGGACGCTGTACTGAAAATCGAATACGCGGCCTACAGCCATCCCTGGACCCGCGGGATTTTTCTCGATGGCCTGGGCAAGTACCAGATCTGGCTGATGTTCGAAGGGCAGCAGCAGGTCGGTCATGGCGTAGTGCAGATCATCCTTGATGAGGCGCATCTGCTGAACATCACCGTCAAACCGGAAAATCAGGGCCGCGGCCTGGGCTTGACGCTGCTGGAGCATTTGATGTCGATTGCCTACAAGGCTGAGGCGCGGGAATGTTTCCTGGAAGTGCGCGACAGCAACCGGGCGGCGTTTCGGCTGTATGAGCGGTATGGGTTTAACGAGATCGGGCGTCGGCGGGATTACTACCCGGCGGTTGGCGGGCGAGAAGATGCCGTGGTGATGGCCTGCACCTTGGTCGATTGATCGTTTCTAAAGGCTTCGCGGGCAAGGCTCGCCCGCGAAGGCGTCTTCACGGACGTCAACGATCAAGGCTTGCCGTCCAATGGATCCTGCCGGGCCAGTTCGGCTTCATCCAGCCCATCGCCCCCACCGATGTCGTCCTCGTCGACAATGCGCAACTCCCAATCCGCCTGGCCGTCTTCACCCGCTTCGTGGGCATCCCGTGCGCCGTCTTCACGGATCAGGGTTTCCGGGCTCAAATCATCGTCGGTGACGTCATTGTCATTGGTCGCGCCGGTCATACCGGCTTTACGGGCGCGCTGGTCGGGAATCTTCTGCGCAAGTTCGTGTTCGGGGGTCAGGTCGCCGATTCTGGTGCCGGGTTCTTCCTCGTCGAAATCCAGCTCATGCACCGAGCCCATGCGGTCTTCATCGTCGTCGATGGGCTCGGGTTGCTCCTTATCGAACGGACGTCGTGAATCAGTCATGGCTATTCCTCATACTGTAGGCCCTACTACAATTGACCCACTGGGCTGCCGGGAATTCCCGCGGGCATGGAGCGCCGACTAATCGTTTATACCTCAGGGCGTCAGGGGGATCTGCATCGCGCGCGTGACCCCGACGGGCGGTTGTCTGTCAAAGCAGCGCATCATTCTCGAGGCTTCATTGCATGAACGACTTACAAGATCTGATTGATAACAACGAGCGCTGGGCCGATGCGATCACTCGCGAAGATCCTGATTTCTTCGCCAAGCTGGCCCGCCAGCAAACCCCGGAATACCTGTGGATCGGCTGTTCCGATGCCCGCGTACCAGCCAACGAAATCGTCGGCATGCTGCCGGGTGATCTGTTCGTGCACCGCAACGTGGCCAACGTGGTGCTGCACACCGACCTCAACTGCCTGTCGGTGATTCAGTATGCGGTGGATGTACTCAAGGTCAAACACATCCTGGTGACCGGCCACTATGGCTGCGGCGGTGTACGCGCCTCGATGCAGGATCGTCAGTTGGGCCTGATCGACGGTTGGCTGCGCTCGATTCGCGATCTCTACTATGAAAAACGCGACGAACTGGCCAAGTTGCCCACCGAAGAAGAGCGGGTCGACCGCCTCTGTGAGCTCAATGTGATCCAGCAGGTGGCCAACGTCGGTCACACCAGCATTGTGCAAAACGCCTGGCACCGCGGGCAGAGCCTGTCGATCCACGGCTGCATCTATGGCATCAAGGACGGTCGCTGGAAGAGTCTGAACGCCACCATCAGCGGTTTCGAGCAGTTGCCGCCGCAGTACCGTTTGCGCCCGGTCGAGGCGTTGTAAAACCGCTCGAGACTCTGTTCAGCAGAGGCTGCGCCGATACCAGTGCTGAAAAAACAGCTGGCCGTCGGCGTTCGGCGACTCGTCGTAACCGGTGATCCAGCCGCGGCAGTCGACAGCACCGCAGCGGCAGGCGAACTGACGCCGCAGCCGGTTTTCAGTGGTGGCGTAATCCATCGTCAGATAATCGCCCTTGGCGATGTCCTTCAGCGCCCATACCCATAGTTCACTCATGTCGACGAAGACATTCGGGTCGCATGAGTGGCGCAGCAGCCCGCAAAAATACGGATCGTACATATGAATACCGGGCGCCAGCTGCAAGGTCTGCGTACTGCGGGCATGCAGCAGTTGCCCCGAGATCCGGCAGATCCGGCTGATGCGTGGGAAATCGCGCAGGGCAGCAATGTTCGTCCCGCAGCCTTTTGCGGTAATGACCGTGAATTGGGTTTTCGCGGGATAACCTTGGCCAGGCGATAAATCGTGAGAGGGATAAATACAGTCGGCCGGCAGAGCTCTGGCCGAATTCCGGTTATCGGTTTTCATAACGATCCTTGTCCGTTCCAGGCTGCGACTACCGGAAGCTGACGATCCTGTCAGCTCTGCAGCACGGCTTATGGCTCAAGACTCTACCAAAGCGGATCAAGGGTCTACTGTCAGATATGACAGGCGAAAAAAGCTCTTTCCCGCGTCAGCCATGGCTCACGCGGGAAAGACTTCCATCGTTTTACAAGTGCGGGGCAGATGCGGAGGTCACAAGGGCCGGAGTCTGCAGCTGTTTCAGCTCGGATTTGACCGGCGCTGTCGAGCATTTGGCCACCGCTTGCTCAGGCGTCAGGTTGCGAATCGAGGTGTAGAACAGTTCGCAGGTTTTTTCTTTCTGGGTCACTTGCCAGGTCTGAGTGCAGCTTTTCAGCTGAGCGGTTGGGTCAGTGCCCGGTTTGCTGCCCATTCCGGCCTGCCAGCACGCGGCACTCAAATCCTGCCCCATGACTTTCAGCCCCGCGGCGTCGGCCTTGGCCTGCGCATCGTCGCCGCTATAGGCTTCGGGGTCGGCGGCGTACCAGATGTAGCTCGGGTGGTTGGAACCCAATACGGGTACCGCCACACCCTTGCTCGGGATGATGGTTGCCAGGTCCAGCACGTCCACGGTCTGCCCGTATTGTTGCTTGATCCAGTTACGTACCGGTGAACCAAAGGCGACCATTGGCAATGCTGCACCTTTGGCATTCTGGCTGACTTCCTTGACCATGGTGGTCTGGTAGTCCGTGAAGTAGTTGTAGACGCCTTCCAGATCCTTGCCGGCGGTGGACGGTGCGGCAATCGGCGCGATGTCGATGATGGTCTGATAGGCCGGCGTCTGGTCGGCGGGAATGTTGTTGGCGGTCAGCAGCGCGGCCCAGCGGTCGGTGGTCTTGGACTCCAGATAGTCCTGGGCCTGGGTCAGGGAATAATCCGGCGGGAAGTGCAGCAGTTCGACGCTTTTGCGGTTTTCCAGCGCCATGCCCAGCGGCAGGAACAGGTACCAGTTATAGGTCCATTTGCCATCGGCACTCAGCTTGTTGGCGCCGTTGTAGGCCAAATCCCCAGCATTGAGCAGCGCGGTCAGTGGCTTGTCATAGCCTTTGGGCACACCGCTGATATGGGCGTGGAGCTGCTTGTTTTCGGTTTTGACCAGCACTTTTGCAGTTTTGTAACCATCGCGCTGTACGCTTTGGGTCAGGTAATGCTCGACGGTCTGCTCCAGTGTCCAGTTGCGGAAGCAGATGACATTACAGTTGTTGGGGTAGGCGAACAGCCGAGTGACGCGTTCGGTACTGCCCAGATTCAGATCGACATCGGCGTGAGCGGCGGCGCTCAGGGTGAGCGCGGCGAGGGTGAATCCTGCGAGTTTGAACATGCTCAGATCCTTTTCAGCGTGAGCCCTCGGAGGAGGGGTGGGTACATACTGGAACTAGTTGTGTCGAACGGTCTAGTACACAAGTGAAAAGATCGCCAGTCAGAGCCCCTTTTTCATCAGGCAAAGTGCAGTGTATTGCTCAAATCGCCCATGGGTTTCTGGCCACGGGCAATCATTGCATCGTCCCGCTGCCTGAGGCCATCGAGCTTTTCAAGCTGAAACACCCGGGTGATCAACCGCAGAATCGAGCCAGTGTCATAGACCGTGTGATCCACCATGCCCTTGCGCGCAAACGGCGAAACCACCAGCGTCGGTACCCGCGAGCCCGGCCCCCAGCGGTCTCCCTTGGGCGGTGCGACGTGATCCCACCAACCGCCGTTCTCATCGACCGTGACCACGACCACCATGTTTTTCCACTGCGGGCTTTCCCGCAGCACTTTCAGTGCGCGGACGATGTGCCGGTCGCCGGACGCTACATCGGCGTAACCGGCGTGCATGTTCAGGTTGCCCTGGGGTTTATAGAAACTCACCGCCGGCAGCGTGCCCGCCTCGGCATCGGCAAAGAACTTGTTGGTATGCGACTCATCGCCCAACCCCGCATCCCGTAGACGTTTACCGCGCTCCAGCGGGTTTTCCGGCCCCTGCTGCCTGAAGTAGTTGAACGGCTGGTGGTGATACTGGAAGTTCGGGATTTTCGGAATGCCGCCAGAGTCCTTGTACTGATCCAGCGTCGCCTGCCAACCTCCGGCATACCAGGCCCAGTCGATATTTTTCTTCGAGAGCTTGTCGCCTATGTGCTCGTGGGTCTGGGGGACCATGACGTTCGGCAGGTCTGGTTTGGCGTACGCCGGACGCTCGGGGTCGCGAATCCAGGTCGGCCAGTACGGCGGAGCGAGCGTGTTGACCCCATAGCCGTCCGGCGTCAGCGCGCTGGGGCCGAATTGGGGTGGGCCGGTCATGGCACTGGCCGGGGATTGTTCCAGAGGCTTGAGGCGTGGGTCGGCCGGATCATCGCTTTGCAGCGTGGCGATCTGTGTCTTGGCTACCGAGTTGACGGCGTCCGGATAGAACGGCGCGGTGGCGCTGATCAGGTATTGATGGTTGAGAAACGAGCCGCCGAAAGCCCCCTGGAAAAAGTTATCGCAGAGCACAAATTCTTGGGCAACGTCCCACAACCGCAGGGAGTATCGACTCTGGGCGTAATGCCCCATGGGCAGGCCACCGGAGTCGGCCCAGGCGACAAAGCCGTCATTTTTGCCACCATTGATCTGCATCTGGTTCTGATAGAACGCATGCCACAGATCGCGCGTCACCAGGCCGAACGGCAAGTCTTCTGCGTTCGGACCTTTGAGGGCAAAGGGCGCGTTAGGCAGGTGTTCCTGGAACTGGGTTGCGCTGGGGTAAGTCACGCCATCGAGGGTTTGCGGGCCGATCTGCAGCACGCCGCCCCAGACTGGCGGCAGGGTCTGCAACAGGCTGCCATCGCGATCGCGCTGCTGATATTCGACAGGTTTGAGGCCCGAGAGCGGTTTCTCGACGCCAGGGAAGTCGCCGAACAGGTTATTGAAACTACGGTTCTCGGCGTAGATCACCACTACGGTTTTCACTTGGTCGCGTAGGGCTTTGTCCAATTCGACAGGTGAAAGCAGGCGTTCGAGCGGTTTACCCGACTCATCGCCATGACTGCCACAAGCGCTGAGGGTCGCGCCGACACCGAGTACCGCCACGCCACCCAGGAAGCGACGGCGACTGGTGTCGGTGGGCGTATCAGTTTGCGGGGAGGAGGCGTCGTTGCGGTTTTCTTCATCGTTCATGGCGAGTTCCGTCTTGCTAAGTTGTTTCAATATGTTTCGGCGGGACGCTAGCAGCGAGGTGTGACAGAGGGGTTACGTTTGTGAAAACAATGAGTCGCCAGTGTGGAAGCAGCCCGCTTCCACACTGGATCGGTGGTGGATTGAAGGTCGGCGTCAAGGCATCACCGGCGCCATATACGTAAGCGTCGTCCCTAGCGCCCACAGCAGAAACAGCACCAGTGGCGTGTGCACCAGCAACTGCACGAACGAAAACCCGATCAGATCCCGGGCCTTCAACCCGAGCACGCCCAGTAGCGGCAGCATATAGAACGGGTTGATCAGGTTCGGCAGGGCTTCGGCAGCGTTGTAGATCTGCACGGCCCAGCCCAGGTGATAGTTCAGGTCGTTGGCCACTTGCATGACATACGGCGCTTCAATGATCCATTTGCCACCACCGGACGGGATGAAGAAACCGAGGATGGCCGAGTACACGCCCATCAGCAGGGCGTAGGTGTCGTGGGACGCAATTTGTACGAAAAAGGTCGAGATGTGGTGGGCCAATGATTGTCCGTCGGTGCCCTTGACCACCGTCATCAGGGCAGCGATCGAGCCGTACAGCGGGAACTGGATCAGCACGCCGGTGGTGGTCGGCACCGCACGGGCCACCGCATCGAGGAAGCTGCGCGGGCGCCAGTGCAGTAGCGCGCCGAGCATCAGGAACAGGAAGTTGTAGGTGTTCAGTCCGGAAATCGCGCTGATCGTCGGTTTGGTCGCAAACTCATGGAACAGCCATCCGGCCGCCAGCAATGCCAGCAGAATCGTCAGCAGCGGGCTGTATTCCAGCCATTCACCTGGGCGGGTACGCGGTGCTGGCGCCGGCAGACTGAAACCCGGATCGATACCGCAGGCTTTGGCGTCACGGGCTGTCGCGGGGCCGGGCGCGGTGGCGTAAGCAACGATTAGCGAGACCACGGTCAGTGCCAGCAACAGCACACCCGACTGCCAGAGAAAGATCGTTTGAGTGAAGGGAATGACGCCCGTGATCGACAGAATCGATGGCGGCAAACTGGCGGGGTTGGCCTGCAATTGTGCCGCGGACGACGACAGACCCAAGGCCCAAACCGCGCCCAGACCAAGATAGGCGGCGGCACCGGCGGCTCGGTAATCCATTTTCAGATCGGTACGGCGGGCGAGGGCACGTACCAGCAGCCCGCCGAATACCAGTGACAGCCCCCAGTTCAGCAACGACGCGACCATGGAAATCAGCGCCACCCAGGCCACGGCGGAACGGCCGTTTTTCGGGATCCGTGCCAGGCGATCGATCAGTTTCACCGCCGGTGGCGAACTGGCGACCACGTAACCGCCGATCACCACGAATGCCATCTGCATGGTGAACGGAATCAGGCTCCAGAAACCGTCACCGAAGGCCATGGCGGCGTCGGTGGGTTTGGCGCCCATGGCCATGGTCGCCACAGCGACGATGATCACTGCCAGCGCGGCGAATACCCAGGAGTCGGGAAACCAGCGTTCGGCAAAATTTGAACAATGCAGGGCAAAGCGCGCATAGCGGCTATCTTCGATATCAGCGGCCACGGGAGTACCTCGTTTTTATGTTTATTGTGGGGTTCAGGGCGCAATGGCCCATCCGGTCGGTGCCAACAGTAAATCAATCGGTCCGTTGCGGGGACGCTGTTTGGGGCGTTTGGGACTATGGTCTAACGGGTTGTCCACAACCGCATTTGCGTAGACCATGGGCGCCTTGGTTTTTTGCCTGCCAGAGTTCTTTTACATGACTGCCAACATCAATGCGCGCCCGGCGCCCTTCACTCGCTCGGACTATAAGACCCTGGGGCTTGCAGCCTTGGGCGGTGCGCTGGAAATCTACGACTTCATTATTTTCGTATTCTTCGCGTTGACCCTCAGCCAGCTGTTCTTCCCGCCGGAAATGCCCGAGTGGCTGCGTCTGCTGCAAAGCTTCGGGATCTTCGTCACTGGCTACCTCGCGCGTCCGTTGGGCGGGATCCTGATGGCGCATTTCGCTGACCGGTTGGGACGCAAGAAGGTGTTCAGCCTGAGCATTCTGATGATGGCGTTGCCATGCTTGCTGATCGGGATCATGCCGACCTACGCCCAGATCGGCTATTTCGCACCACTGCTGCTGTTGGTCCTGAGGGTCCTGCAAGGCGCGGCGGTGGGCGGTGAAGTGCCGAGCGCCTGGGTGTTCGTCGCTGAGCACGCGCCGGTCGGGCATCGCGGTTATGCCCTCGGTTTCCTGCAGGCGGGGCTGACCTTCGGTTACCTGATCGGCGCCTTGACGGCGACTTTTCTGGCTCAGGCGTTTACCCCGGAGCAAATCCTCGATTACGCCTGGCGTTACCCGTTTCTGCTGGGCGGTGTGTTTGGCGTGATCGGTGTCTGGCTGCGCCGCTGGCTCAGCGAAACCCCGGTGTTCATGGCGATGCAGGCCCAGCGCGAGGCCGCTGTCGAACTGCCGCTGCGCACGGTCCTGCGTGAACACCGTCTGGCGATGCTGCCGGCGATGATTCTCACCTGCGTGCTGACCTCGGCCGTGGTGGTGTTTGTGGTCATCACCCCGACCATGATGCAGAAAACCTTCGGCATGACCGCCAGCCATACCTTCGCGCTGAGTGCCTTGGGCATCGTCTTTCTGAATATTGGCTGTGTGCTCGCCGGGCTGCTCGTCGATCGTATCGGCGCCTGGCGCACGGTGATGCTGTATAGCCTGCTGCTGCCTCTAGGCATCGGCGTGCTCTATACCTGTCTGATCATTGAGGGCCAGTGGATCGGCCTGGCCTATGCGGTGGCCGGCCTTGGTTGTGGGGTGGTCGGCGTAGTGCCGTCAGTGATGGTCAGCCTGTTTCCGGCGCGGATTCGCGTCTCGGGGATTTCCTTCACCTACAACATTGCCTACGCCGCCTGGGCGAGTGTCACACCGCTGCTGTTGATCGGTCTGATGCCGTGGAGTCCGTGGATTTGTGTGATTTTCTGCGCGGTGATGGGGGCCGTGGGCATCAGCAGCGCGGTGTATTTCGGTGCGCGAATGCCGCGAGTCGGACGCTGTTCGGTGGCTGGCGCGGCATGAGGCTGTTTGTGCCGCGACTATTTTTGTAGGACAACCCTGCAACACTCTTCAGAAAATACCCGCAAAGCCGATGGCTAGGCTGTAAGCCGCTTTTTATCTCTGTCCATCGGTGCTTCCCATGTTCAATAAACGCTTGAAGCAGGAGCTCTCGGCTCTTCGCGAAGAACTCTCCAGCCTTCTGCAAATCAAGGAGAGTCTGGAAAGCGAGATGCTGGTCCTGACCCTCGACTCCGATGGGCGAATTCAATCGGTTAACCAAAACTTCGTCAGTGAGATGCTCTACAAAAGCAATGATCTGATCGGCCGGCACATCGAAGACCTTGTTCCGGTCCATGTGAAATCGGATGAATTCCATAACCGTTTCAAGGCCGCGCTGACCCGTGGCGAGCACTTTGCCGGCGCGGTCCGTTTGCTACGCGGCAACGGTGCCGAAGCCTGGTTGCGTTCGATCATGCAGCCGGTGCGGTCCTCGGATGGTCGTATCAAGAACTTCTCGATTTACTCCAGCGACCTGACCCGTACCATCGAGGCGTCCCGTGAGCATGAAAACCTGATTGGCGCGCTGGTGCGTTCGACGGCAGTGATCGAGTTCGACCTCAATGGCAACGTGCTGATGGCCAACGAGCGTTTCCTCAGCGGCATGGGTTACAGCCTGGCGCAGATCCAGGGTAAACATCATCGTATCTTCTGTGAGCCAGAGGAATACAACAGCGCTGAGTATCAGAACTTCTGGCGCCGTCTGAACGCTGGCGAGTTCGTCGCTGATCGTTTCAAGCGTGTCGATAGCCACGGTCGCGTGGTCTGGCTGGAGGCTTCCTACAACCCGGTGGTCGATGCCAACAACAAACTCTACAAAGTGGTGAAGTTCGCCACGGTGATTACCGATCAGGTCAATCAGGAGCAGGCTGTCGCCGAGGCGGCCAACATTGCCTACAGCACTTCTCAGCAAACCGATCAGAGTGCACAACGCGGAACTGCCGTGGTGACTCAAGCTGTAGACGTGATGCGTGACCTGGCCAAACACATGCAAACCGCAGGGGAAGGCATCGAAGCACTGAACGAGCAATCGCTGGTGATCGGCACCATCGTCAAAACCATCAGTGGCATCGCCGAGCAGACCAACCTGCTGGCGCTCAACGCGGCCATCGAAGCGGCTCGTGCCGGTGAACAGGGGCGCGGGTTTGCCGTGGTGGCGGACGAGGTTCGGCAATTGGCCTCGCGCACCAGCCAGGCGACCGATGAAATTGTCGGCGTCGTGCGTCAGAACCAGGACATGGCGCGCAACGCCGTGGCGCTGATGACTGACGGCAAGCTCCAGGCTGAACAAGGTCTGGCGCTGGCGGCGGAGGCGGGCACGGTGATCGTCGAGATCCAGGACGGTGCGCAGAAAGTGGTGAACGCGGTCGGGCAGTTTGCCAATCAATTATCGACTTGATGCTATCTATCCGGCGCGGGTAGTCCTCAAAAAGGCCTACCTCCCGGTAAGCCTTTCCTCATTCCTGCGTAAGACTCAATCCCCCAATGCTTCCCCCTCACGCCGTGGATCGGCCCCGCCGGCCAACGCGGCTTTCCCCTGCGCATCCTTGATTCGAACAATCGCCTGAGTCCCGCTGGTCATGTCGATCTCGCCCACGCTGTGCCCTTTGTCCTTCAGCGCCTGAATCAGTGCCGGGCTGAACTGACCCTGTTCCAGTTCGGTCGGGCCGTTGCGGCTGCCGAAGTTGGGCAGGTTGATGGCGGCCTGTGGGTCGAGGTTCCAGTCGAGCAGGCCAATGGTGGATTTGGCCACGTACTCGATGATCTGCGAGCCGCCGGGTGAGCCGACGGTGGCCAGGAACTCACCGCTCTGGCGGTCGAAGATCAGCGTTGGCGCCATGGACGAGCGCGGGCGTTTGCCGGGTTCGACGCGGTTGGCGACTTTTTGCCCTTGCTCTTCGGGGATGAACGAGAAGTCGGTCATCTGGTTGTTGAGCAGAAAGCCCTGGACCATCAAGTGTGAGCCGAATGCCGCTTCCACGGTGGTGGTCATGGACACGGCATCGCCCTCGTCATCGACTGCCACCACCTGCGAGGTGGAGATGCGCAGCGGCGAGCGGTCCGGCGCGTAGGCGACCTGAATGCCCGGCGGGGTGCCGGGTTTGGCCTGGCCCATGCTGCGATCACCTATCAAGGCGGCGCGGCTGGCCAGGTAAGTCGGGTCGACCAGCCCTTTGACCGGTACGGGTACGAAGTCGGTGTCGGCAACGTACTGCGCACGATCGGCATAAGCCAGGCGCTCGGCTTCGGCGATCAGGTGTACGGCTTCAGGGGCTGGCTCTATGCCCGCCGGTTTGTTGGTCTTGACCGGTTTGAGTGGTGCCAGGGCAAAGCGTGGGTCGCGGGTTTCCAGGGCCTGCAAGGTGCCGAGGATTTGCGCCACGGCGATTCCGCCCGACGACGGTGGCGGCATGCCGCAGACCTGCCAGCGTTTATAGTCGGTGCACAGCGGCGCGCGTTCCTTGGCCTTGTAGCCCTGGAGATCGTTCAGCGACAGGCTGCCGGGGTTGGTGTGGCCCTGAACCTTGGCGACGATTTCTTTTGCGATCGGCCCTGTGTACAGCGCGTCGGGACCTTCCTTGGCGATGCGCTTGAACACCGCGGCGAGTGCCGGGTTTTTCAGCTGTGTACCGACGGCTTTCGGGTGACCATCGGCAGTCAGAAAGTAGGCGGCCATGTCCGGTGAGCGCTGGATAAACGCGTCGGCCGCGATCAACTGATGCAGTCGTGGCGAGATGGCGAAACCCTGCTCGGCGAGTTTGATGGCGGGTTCGAACAGCCTCGCCCACGGCAGGCGACCGTGCTTTTGATGGGCCAGCTCCAGCGCCCGTAACACGCCCGGTGTACCCACCGAGCGCCCGCCGATCTGCGCCTGAGTGAAAGGCATCGGTTTGCCGTCGGCTTGCAGGAACAGTTTCTCGGTGGCGCCAGCCGGTGCGGTTTCGCGACCGTCGTAGGTGCGCACGGCCTTGCCATCCCACAGCACAATCAACGCGCCACCGCCGATACCCGACGATTGCGGCTCGACTAGCGTCAACACTGCTTGCATGGCAATGGCCGCATCAATCGCCGAACCACCCTCGCGTAGCATCTCCCGCCCGGCTTCGGCCGCCAGTGGGTTGGCGGCTGCGGCCATGTGTCTGGAGGCGTGCCGCGTCTGCAGGTCGGTGCGATAACCGGAGGTGATTTCCGGCGCGACCGGCAAGGTCGAGACCGAAGGCGAAGAGGGCGGGGCGTTACACGCGGCGAGGGTTAAAGCGGTGGCGATCAGCGAAAAGGCTGACAGGCGATAGCGGTTCAAGTGGAAGGCTGAGAACACGCGAGGCACTCCGTCCATGGGATAAAAGGTCCAGGGACTTTATCCGGTCGAAGGAGTGCTACGCAAATCAGGGGTCGCCCGCCACTTTTCTCGAGGCATAAAAAAACGGCCTACCTTTCGGTAAGCCGTTTTTAGTACTTGGTGGTACTTAGCCATTTTAGATCGACGGTTAGTCTAATGATTTACAAAATGTTTCATGGAGTCGAAGTATCCCAAGCCGTGCACATAGGTATCAAGCTCATCCGGATGTATCTGGGGGATAATGTCGGCGGGAATTCTTGATGAATTGGAAAGATTGTAGACGTGGAATTGATCACTGATTATTTTCCTCGCTACTATTTCGAACGACGGCAAAATCCTGGTGTGAAAATGCTGGTCCAGCCCACAAGGAGAAACTACGGTGCTTTTCTCTTCATAAAATCGGCTGATAGCTTGATTAAGATCAACCCCTACCATTACCACTTTATTGAAGCCCGCATGATAGGCGATTTGCAGAGCTAAATAGGCAACAGTGCGCGCATCGAAGAAGCCCCGTTTCAGGTTTTTACTGAAGCCAATGCGCCGATTGCGACGCTTGAGAAAATTACGATTTCTTATCAGCTCTTTATCTGCACCAACCAGCGCACCCCAGGAAAACTTTGGCGCCTTGTTCAGCAAAAATACCTTCCCTTTGGGCGTAATCGATAGATGCTGAACATGGTCCTCCCATAAGGCGACTCGCTCACTAAGAAGCATGGCTTGGGAGAACAATTCAGGTTGTTGCTTGGGAAAATCTTTATCGGTACAGGCATAGAAAAAAGGCTTCACGCCAGTTCCGATAAACTTTGAGATTGCCCCATTCATTGTAATCATAGGGATGTCAGCGAACTCCTCAGGATGAAAGTCTTTGGCAGACCCTCCCGAGGCGACGATAAAGACAGCGCCTTTATGAATATTGCGACACTCGTCCAAGTCACGAATATTAATTTTGGCACTCATTCCTAATTGCGTCCTGTTGTAATGATCATTTGATTTAGTTCGGCAGCAAATGATATTTCTGAAGCGTTCTGTGCGAGACAGATCGTCTCACCCTCCTTGGAATCTGTTCGCCATCGATTGTACTAAGATCAATCTCTTCACGCTCACGGCCTTTAGCCTCCTGTGAGACTGCTCGAATCCAGTGTGCGCTGCATTTTATTCTGTATACCAGATTCAATTTTTTCTAGCATACAGAGTGGCGAAGACTGTCAGGGCATTCGGAGAAATGAAACGAATGCCCCAGACACAAGAAAGCCCGCACTAGGCGGGCTTCTTGAGGTTGTTTAGAGACTCATGGAGACATCTGTAAACAGGTACTTGGTGGCTACACAGGGACTTGAACCCCGGACCCCAGCATTATGAATGCTATGCTCTAACCAACTGAGCTATGTAGCCAAGTGGCGCGCATTATTCACCTGGAACGACGATGCGTCAAGCGTAAATTTAAAATATTTCTCCACACTTTCAACCGCTTATCCCGCTGACCCGAAAAATCGGGTCAGGGGAGGGCATCAATCGAGCTGAAATCTCCCGGTATTCGCACTCAAGGCCTTGCTGCCCTGGCTCAAGGTGTCCGCGGCGAGGTTCACCGCCCGCGCGCCTTCGAGCAAGCGTACCGCCGCCTGATCGACTTGCTGGATGTTGCCGCTGACTTCATCGGCGGTATTCGCTTGCTCTTCAACGGCAGTGGCGATTTGTGCCAGGGTGTCGGTGACGCTTTGCACCGCGCTGGCGATTTCCCCCAGGCGTTCGCCGAGACCGGTGACGGCTTGCGCATCCGATTGCGCCTGGCCGCAGGCGGCTTCCATCAGGCTTACCGCTTCGTTCACGGTGCTACGCAGGCTGTCGACGGTGCCGGCGATCTGCGCGGTGGAGGACTGGGTGCGTTGCGACAGGCTGCGCACTTCATCGGCCACCACCGCAAAGCCGCGACCTTGCTCGCCAGCCCGTGCGGCCTCAATGGCGGCGTTGAGGGCCAGCAGGTTAGTCTGCTCGGCCACGCCGCGAATGGTATCGACCACCAATTGAATCTGCTGCCCTTGCTCGCTGACCCGACCCAGTGCCGCCGCCGTTTCGTTCAACCGCTGATTGAGCTGCTGAATACTCGCTGTCGTGCGTTGGCTGTCGCGGCTGCTGTCGGCGGCGATGCGCTGGGTGTGCTGAGCGCTGCCAGACGCCTGTTCGCAACTCTGGGCGACCCCTTGTGAGGTGGCGGCCAATTGCGTGGCCGCTGCGGCGATCTGGCTGATTTGCAACTGCTGGGCTTCGACTTCGCCAAGGGCGCCGCTGGAGTGATCGTTGAGGGTGCGTACCGCGTTGCTTAACTGCAGGGTTTCGTGATCGACCCCCAGCAAACTGTTTCGCAGTTGTACCACCGCGACGTTAAGCGAGGTGCTGATCGCCGCCAGTTCGTCGCGGCCCTGTACCGGTACTTGCAGGCTCAGGTTGCCGTCGCGCAGTGCTTCGGCCAGCAGTGTGATGCCGCTGGCGCTACGACGGATCGAGGCCTGCAAACAGATGAACAGGTACAGCGCAGCCAGCAGCAGGCAGCCAAAAATTGTCGCCACCAGGATGAACTGGCGGATGGCCGAGCCATGGTAATAATCCAGCCGTTGATCCAGAGAAACCAACGATTGCTGGCGCAGCGAGGCAAGGTTACCGAGGAGGGCGTCGAGACTGCGTTCGAAATCTTCGGGCTTTAGGTTGATGCTGCCGCCGAAAACGCCGTCGTCCAGCACTTTCAAACCGGCATCCAGCTGCTTGAGGCTGTCATGGTATTGCCCGGCCCAGGTTTGCAGGGCGCTGGGCAGGCGCGCTTCCAGCAAGCTGCCAGTTTTCACCAGCTGTTCCCGAGCGTCGCCGATGCGGCTGCGCAAGTCGCGCAGTTGCAGGCGGCTTTGCAGCGTGAACTGCCCGGACACCACCGAAGCTTGACCAACCGCGGCGAGGCGACCGACCCGTTCGATCAGGTCCGGTGCGTGTTGAGTGGAGATCTGCGTCAGCAGATAAGTTTCCAGCCATGGCGCGAGGGTCAGGCGATTGTCCATGGCGATTTGTTCGCGCAAGGCTTGCAGGGCGCTCAAAGCATTGGTGAAGCGATCGTAGCCGTCCGGCCACCATCCAACGCTGCTCAGGCTTTTCGAATCCAGGCCGGTGAGGGCGCTTTGCAGGGCTTGATAGCGGGTGAGGGTCTCGCCCTCGGCGCCTTCGGTTTTCAGGGCATTGCCCAAGTCTGTGATTGCTTGGGTCACGGCCGGCTGAACCGTGTCGAACGCTGCCATCGCCGCGATAGTTGCAGGTGTCGGCTGGCGATTGGTTTCGGTGGCGCGCCAGCGCGCGGCGCGGTCACGCTGGGCAGCGAGCAAGTTGTCGAGCGCATCCAGGGCAATCAATTGCCGGACCCCGGCGCGTTCGCCGGCGATCAGGCTCAACTTGTCACGATAGTCCTGGCCGATCATCCACAAGCTGCCTGCCAGCGGCAGGATAAACAGCAGAAACAGCAGTTGAAATTTGCGCGCGAAGCCGAAACGCCCCAGCAGCCCGATCCCCGGTGATAAAAAAGCCTGCATGCCCCATGACTCCTCTGGACACCACGCACCATTGGCGTGCGTCGAGGCCATGGCGACCGCGACTGATGTCCTTCTAAAAGGCCTCGAAAGTTCACCTTGGTCCGCTCTGTAGGCCGACTCTGTAGCGAAACTTCCCATTCTCGGTCCCCTTTGTAAGGGGCCGCGTTGAAGCGGATAAGCAAGGCAAGATTCAGACCATGGCTTTGCGCTATCACCTTTTTTGAGGTCGTTAGCAAGCTAAGGGGATAGCGCGACTGCACCGAAAAATGGCACATTGACCGACCTGCCTGTGCGCACCCATCCGCAGTACGGAAACTCTCATGGCCATCAGCAACGTTCAGTCCGCCACGACATCGGCGTCCGCTCCTTCACAAAGCAGTCCGCTGGTCATGCGCATCATCGGCGCGGTGGCGCTGGCGCATTTGATCAACGACCTGATTCAGGCGGTGCTGCCGTCGATCTATCCGATGCTCAAGGCCAACTATGGCCTGACTTTCACTCAGGTCGGCCTGATTACCCTGACCTTTCAACTGACGGCCTCGCTGTTGCAGCCGTGGGTTGGTTACCACACCGACCGCCATCCCAAGCCCTGGCTGTTGCCGGCTGGCACCGTTTGCACATTGATCGGTATTTTGATGATGTCGGTGGTCGGCAGCTTCCCGATGATCCTGCTGGCGGCAGGGTTGATCGGCATCGGCTCGTCGACTTTTCACCCGGAAGCTTCTCGTGTGGCGCGACTGGCCTCGGGCGGGCGCTTCGGCCTGGCGCAATCGACGTTTCAGGTCGGCGGTAATGCGGGCTCGGCCTTCGGGCCGTTGTTGGCGGCGGCAATCATCATTCCCTATGGTCAGGGCAATGTGGCCTGGTTCGGCTTGTTCGCGTTGTTTGCGTTGTTCGTGCTGTACCGGATCAGCCGCTGGTACGCCAATCACTTGAACCTGTTCAAACTCAAACAAGGTCAGGCAGCGACGCACGGTTTATCAAAAGGCCGGGTGATCAGTGCGTTGGTGGTGCTGGGGTTGCTGGTGTTCTCCAAGTATTTCTACATGGCCAGTCTCACCAGTTACTTCACGTTCTACCTGATCGAGAAGTTCGACCTGTCGGTGGCCAGCTCGCAGCTGCATCTGTTCCTGTTTCTCGGCGCGGTAGCGGCAGGGACCTTCTTCGGCGGGCCGATCGGCGACAGGATCGGGCGCAAGGCAGTGATCTGGTTCTCGATCCTCGGTGTGGCGCCGTTCACGCTGCTGCTGCCCCATGTGGATCTGTTTTGGACCAGTGTGTTGAGTGTGGTGATCGGTTTCATTCTGGCCTCGGCGTTCTCCGCTATCGTGGTGTATGCGCAAGAACTGGTGCCGGGAAATGTCGGGATGATTGCCGGGGTGTTCTTCGGCCTGATGTTCGGTTTCGGCGGGATTGGCGCGGCGTTGCTCGGGCATTTGGCGGATATTCGCGGCATCGAGTATGTGTACTTCCTGTGTTCGTTCTTGCCGCTGTTTGGGGTGTTGGCGATCTTTCTGCCAAGAACCAAAAAAGTCTGAACCAACACCCCTCGACTGTGGGAACCGGCGAGCTCGCTAAGCTCCCACAGTGTTTCGCAAGTGGGGCCGCTGATTTTGTTCGGCCCAAAAAGCCCGCCTCAAAAAATCCACATCGGCAGATTCGCCACCAGGCGGACCTCGTCGTAGCTTCCGTCGATCTGCCCGCCCGTGGCCCGATGGTTGTAGACGATGGTGCGAAACACCGCGTTTTTCAGTGCGCCGGATTGCACCACGTACGCCACCATTAAACCGTTTTCATCGTGTTTGGCATTGTCCAGACCCCGCACGTTGTAACCGGTATTGCGCCCGTTACGGTCGCCGCTGTAATGGGTGCCGTCGATGTCCCAGCCCTTTGCGTGCCACAGACTGGTAGTCAGGCCCGGTACCCCGAAGGACGCCAGATCCAGGTCGTAGCGCAGTTGCCAGGACTTCTCGTTCGGACCGTTGTAGTCCGAGTACAACGAGTTGGCCATGTAATTGCCCGTGGACTCCCAGACGTAATCGAAATACTCGTCGCCAAACACCTGCTGCCAGGCCAGAGTCAGGCTGTGGGCCCGGTGCGATGCGGTGAACGCCAGGCTGAAGGCGTCATTGTCGATGTAGCCCAGGCGCTGCTCGCCCTGATCCTCGGTGTGGTAGTAATTCAGTGCAGTCTTGAGCGCAATCTCGCGCCGATCCCCGATCAACTGGGTCAATCCCAGATAGGTCTGCTGCCACATGTCCTCGAAGCGTGAGGTGTAGAGGCTGACGTCCAGACCGTAAGGGGTTTTGGCCATTCCTCCGAGGTAGGAAATACGCGACCCCGAATACGCCCGGTTACCGAAGGTGGTGGTGAGTTTTTCGCTGCCGGTACCGGTTCGTGGAATCGCCCGTTCGAAGCTGCCGGCCTGCAATGACAGCCAATCGAGTTCGTTGCTGAACAGGCCTACGCCCTGAAAGCTCGAGGGCAGGGCGCGATTGTCCTTGTAACGCAGAATCGGGTTGTCGGTGAGCAAGCGACCGGCCTTGACTTCTGTGCTGGAAAAACGCAGCCGCAGATTACCGACACCCAAACGGCTCCAGGTCGGTAGCGCATCGCCATCGCTGTCCACCAGCACCCGATCGCCACCATTGGCGACACGCCCATGTCCGCGCTCCAGGTTGATGGCGCTGAACAATGAAGCGTCCAGCCCGAAGCCGACCGCCCCTTGGGTATATCCGGAGCTGTAGTTGAGCATCGCGGTTTGCACCCAGGTTTCACGGATGCGGGTCCGCTCCAGGCCATCTTCTTTCTTGATCCCCAGGTAGGTAGAACGTCGGGTGTGTTGGTTGGCATAGTAATGGCGCAAGTTCAGCCCCAAATGGCTGCCGTCGACAAAACCCGGGGCCTGGGCTTGAGTGGTCGGCGTTTCATCCGCCGTTACAATCAAAGGGCTGCCGACGGCAATGCCGGCCATCAGAAGTACACGAAAATCCATTTCGATAAGTCTCTAGAGGAACAAATCAGGCGCACGTCGCTAATGCTGTCAGTGAAGAAATTTGAGCGACAAAAATCCTGTGGGAGCGAGGTTTGCCCGCGAAGAATGCACCGCGTTTTTTCAGCGACTACGCGTTATCGTTCTTCGCGGGCAAGCCACGCTCCCACAGGCGAGACGGCGGGCTGGGCCAGTGGCGAATCGTGCCGCGCCAGTTTTCATAGGCCTTGCCGAGCCGAAGCAACCACTGGTCTGCGAAGCGCGGAGCGATCATCTGCAGGCCGATCGGCATGCCTTGGTCGGTAAAGCCGCAGTTGATTGACAGGGCTGGCTGCTCGCCCATGTTCCACGGCACAGTGAAGACGATGTGCTCGAACGGCAGGCGCGGGTCATTGGTGGGCGAGGCCCATTCAGCCGCAAAGGCACTGACCTGGTTGGTCGGCGACAACACCAAGTCGACATTATGAAAGACCTCGGCTGCCCGGCGCCGGATTTCGAACGTCTGGTTGAACCCCTCAACCGCCTGCACGGCGCTCAGCTTCTCGGCCGCTGCCGCCCAGTCGCGAATGTAGGGCAAGACTTGATCGAACCGCTCGGGGCTCAGGGCCAGCAACTGACTCCACTGTCGCGCCTGCCAGAATTGATCCAGGCCCTGGAGCACGGCTCGGTCCATCAGTGGCTTGATCTGACGTACCTGGGCGCCCTGGCTTTCGAATAGGCGAGCCGCTTCCCGAACCGCCGAGCACACCTGTTCGTCTGGTTGAATGCCACAGCCGGGATCGAGCATCAGACCGATTTTCAGCCCTTGGATCGACAACTGTTCCAGGGCCCAATCGCCTTGTTCCGGTAGCAGGCTGGTGGCATCCCGCGCATCGGGGCGGGACAGGTAGCGCATCATCAGTGCACAGTCATCCATGCTGCGGGTCATGGGGCCGGCACAACGGCCGGTGTAATACGGGTCGATGGGGATGCGCCCGAGTGTCGGCTTGAACCCCACCAGGGCGCACCAGGCTGCGGGCAAACGGACCGACCCGCCGATGTCGGTGCCGACATGCAGCGGCCCATAGCCGGCCGCTGCTGCCGCCGCCGCGCCGGCACTGGAACCACCGGGATTGTTCGCCAGGTTCCAGGGATTGCGTGTCACGCCGTGGAAACTCGACAGCCCCGACGACAACATCCCGTAGTCCGGAACCGTTGTCTTGCCCAGGACTATCGCTCCGGCCTCACGCATCCGCGCCGCCGGTGGTGCGTCCGCTGTGGCCGGGATCAACTCGGTCGCGGCGCAGCCCAGGGGAATGCAGTCGCCTTGCGTCGCTATCAACTCCTTGAGCGTCACAGGTAAACCATCGAGCAGACCACGGGGTTGGCCCCGGCTCCAGCGCTCGCTGGCGGCGGCCGCCTGTTCCCGGACCCGTTGCGGGTCAAAGGCGTACAAGGCATTAAGATGGGGTTCCCAGCGCTCGATGTGGGCCAGCAAATGGTCGTAGTACTCCAGCGGTGACAGCTCCTTGCTGGCGAACAACGCCAACAGTTGCACCGCCGATAGATCATGCAAATCGTTGACGCAGCTCATGCCGATTGCCGTCCTTTGGTATTCAGGGGCAAGCGCCGCGACCGGCGGCGCGAAAAGGTCAGGCTCAGGCGCCTGGAACCACCGAAACGTCAGCCACCGACGAGGATCGAAAGCCGAAGAACAACGCCATGAGTGCCCCGACGGCCCCCATGACCACGCAATAGCCTACGCAGACCCAAGGGCTCCACGGCATCAGTCCGATCAGCAGAAGCGGCGTGGTACTGGCCCAGAGTGCGTAGGCAATATTGTAGGTAAAGGAGATACCGGACACCCGGATCCGGGTCGGAAACAACCCCACCATTACCGAGGGCACCGCACCCACTACGCCGCAGGTCAGGCCGGCCAGCGCATAGGCCACGCTGATCCAGTAGCCACCACTGATCAGGCTGGCGTAAAGCACCGCGGTCCCCACCGGCAGCAGCAGGCTATAAACCAGCACCGCGCGCCAGGCGCCGATCCGGTCCACCAGTAATCCAGCCAGTACACAGCCGATATTCAGGAACACAATGCCCAGGCTGCTCAGCGCGAACGTATGGCTGGCACTCATGCCGAAGCTTTTCTGCATGACAGTCGGGGTGATCACCACCAGCACCACCACCGCCGATGTCAGCACACAGGTCAAAAGCATCGCCGGCAGGATGGATTTGCGGTGATCGCGCAATACTGTCCGTAATGGCAACTCCGCATCCAATTTACGTCGCGCCTGCAAGGCCATGAACACCGGGGTTTCACTCAGCCAGCGCCGCAGCCAGACCCCGATCACCCCGAATACACCACCCAGCAGGAAGGGGAGGCGCCAGGCGAAGTCGAGGATCTCGGCGGGGCTATAGAGCCGCGCCAGGAGGGTTGCGGTCAGTGCTCCCAGCAGATAGCCAAACGTTAATCCGGCCTGCAGCACACCCAGGGCATAGCCACGATGCCCGACCGGGGCATGCTCGGCCACGAACACCCAGGCGCTAGGCACTTCGCCGCCCACCGCGGCACCTTGCAGCACCCGCAACAGCAGCAGCGTCAAGGGTGCCCAGTAACCGATCTGTTCGTAGGTCGGCATGATTCCGATCAACAGGCAGGGCAAAGCCATCATCAGGATGCTCAGGCTGAACACCCGCTTGCGCCCCACCCGGTCTGCGAAATGCGCCATCAGGATGCCGCCCAGCGGACGTGCCAGATAGCCGGTGACGAAAATTCCGAAACTTTGTAGCAAGCGCAGCCACTCAGGCATCTCCGGCGGAAAGAACAACTGGCTGAGGGTCAGGGCGAAGAACACAAAGATGATGAAGTCGTAGATTTCCAGCGCACCACCCAGCGCCGCCAGGCCCAGGGTCTTGTAGTCAGACCGGGAAAAGCGACCGGGTTGTGGATCAATGTGGGCCGTCATAAAGGGGCTCTAAACAGGAACTCATGAAAACTCGCGACTGAAACAGCATTTGAAACCACGCCCTTGAACAGGCAGTGCCGTTCGAATGAAGCCATCAGGTACATAGCCGGTAATGGTCCATCCAATTACCGGGCGGGACAACCAGACAATGCATCTGGGTTGCTTTTTAGGGCAAATCTGTACATTGAGTTTTTGCGTGTTTAACCAATAATCGGGCACTTTCTAACCCTGGATATTGAGCGCAACATGGAAGAAATTCAGCGTAATTTCGACGATTTTAATCACCCGGACGTTGAAGCGATCGCGATTATCCGCGGTCGCGTGTTGCAGGCATTGCAACAATATTTGCTGGAGCGCGACTTCAAGCAGTCAAGCAGTTGATGCCCATCCTCATGTAATGACAGACGCCCCCTCCCCGGGGTTTTCAATCATCACAGGAAGACACTTATGAGCGCTCATACCCGTACTAAACGATTGACGGTTCCGCAACTGGTCGCGATGAAGGGCCAACAGAAAATCGTATCCCTGACGGCGTACTCCAGCTCTATTGCCAGGTTGATAGACCCAATCGTCGATTTCATTCTGGTCGGTGACTCTACTGCTATGGTCGGCTACGGTCGGGCCTCGACGCTGAGTATGCAGCTCGAAGAAATCATCGGACACACCCGGGCCGTGGTCGACAGCACGCGCCTGTCTTGCGTCATCGCCGACATGCCTTTCGGCAGCTATCAGGAATCTAACGAACAGGCCTTTCGCAATTGCGCGCAGGTCCTGGCGCGCACCGGTTGCGATGCCGTCAAGCTGGAAGCCAACAAGGCCCTGGCGGGTACCGTCGAGTTTCTGGTGGCACGCGGCATTCCGGTCATGGCCCACGTCGGGCTGATGCCGCAGTTCGTCAATGTCATGGGAGGGTTCAAGGCCCAGGGCCTGACCGCCGAAGCCGGTGCGATGATTGCCGAGGACGCTCGGGCCAACCTCGAAGCCGGGGCCTTCAGTCTGCTGCTCGAGGGGGTGGCTGAAGGCGTGGCCCGGCAAATTACCCTGGATTCGAAAATGCCCACCATCGGCATTGGCGCCTCACCGGTCTGCGACGGCCAGGTGCTGGTGACCGAGGACGTGCTGGGTCTGGGCGGTGAACAGGTGCCGCGCTTCGTCAAGCAGTACGCTGATGTCGGCGCGGTGATTCGCGGCGCTTGTGAGCGTTTTGCCGAAGAGGTGCGCGATGGCCGCTTCCCTGAATCGCGGCATTGCTATGGGCTCTAGGCATGGCTATGGCTCTTCGCTGATAGCCTGGGCCAGTTTCTTCAGGGCCAGGGGTATATCCTTGCTCCAGTCGAGGGTGTAGCTCAGGCGCACGTGATGCCGCCAGGCCCCCTGCTGGCTGAATATTTCCCCGGGGGCGATAACGATGCGCTGGGCCAGCAAGCGCTCGAACACCCGCCGCATGTCCACCGAGTGCCTGGCCTCGAGCCAGAAGGTCGCTCCGCCTTGCGGTGCGACAACCCGTAACTGGCCATCGCCGTGCGCCTCCAGCAAGGCCTCCATCCGTTTCATCCGGTCCAGCAGCATGGCCCGCAGCACCATTAGATGCTGGTCGATGCGCTTGGAGCTGAAGAGTTTGGCGATCGCTTTCTGACGGATCGGTGACAGACGAAATGCCCGTTCCAGAAATAACCGATGCAACTGAGGCCCGTGTCGGCGACACAGTACATAACCATAGGGCGCTTCCGAGCCGATGATCTTGTCGAAGGTTGAGAACACCAACAGCTTTTCCGGATCGGCAAAATCGCGATAGCGCGCGGGTTTGGGAGAGAAATAGAACTCGCCGTAGCTGTCGTTTTCGAACAGCCAGACATCCCGCTCCGCCAGCCAGCGACAGATTTGCTGTTTATCCTGCGCCGGCATCAGCTTGCCTTGGGGAATATTCACGGTCGACGACAGCACCGCCAGCCGGATGGGCTCACGCCTGAGCAACTCACTGAGCGTGGACAGATCGAAGCGTCCATCCTCGCCGAGCGGGACTTCGATCACGCGAATCTTGGCTGCCTGCAACTGACGCAGGATCGCCCATGAGCAAGGCGACTCCACCAGCGCCACAGTGCCACCCAGATTCAAGGCGCTGAGGGACAACTCCAGCACACTGCGCAGGTCTGAGCCGATAAACACGTGCTCGGCCTGCCAGTAGCTGTGAGTGGAACGGGTGTAGCGGTCGGCCAGGGCGCCGCGTAGCTCAGGCTCGCCGAACGGCTGATAGAGTGGCGCATGGGAGCGCGGGTATTGCCGGGCCAGTTCGCGCTCCATCATCAACAACGGGTTTTCCAGCGACAACAACATCGCCGGCGCGTCACTGCTAAGGGCCAGCATCCCCGGCTGGCGCGCGTTGGAGAATACGTTGTCCAGCAGATTGGGCGAGCCCTCGTTCAATAAGGGGGCCGGCATCGCCTTGGTGAAATAACCGAACTTGGGTTTGGCATAGATCCGTCCCTCGTCTTCGAGAAGCGAATAGGCGTACTTGGTCGTCGACACCGACACATTCAGGCGCCGGGCCAGTTGCCGCAAGGACGGCAATTTCTGTTCACGTTCCGAATTGGCGGTTTCGATCAGCTCGACCAGATAGCGGTACACCGCCTGATAGGCGAAAGAGGCGTCTTTGGTTGTAAGCAGGCTCACTTGCTGAAATTCCTGTGTGCCCACTGCACGAAAACGCTGGCGACCTGAAGCGGCAAGCCTGAGGTATGTTTTTCCAGGTGTTCAAGTCCAGCGATGACCTGGGACCTGATGGCAATGCCATCAAGCAAAACCAGACGACGTTCGAAAGGAAATGGCATGCTCTTCATCCCTGTAGTGATTGCCAATAAAACTATTCTTGCATAACTGGGCAGCGTTCCCGCGTTACCGGACAGGCTACGGATGGAGGAGGGGGGGCAATATGCAAAATCCCCGTATCAGCGAGTGATTACGGGGATTTTGTGTCTATCGAGGTCCGTGGAAAACCACGGTTCCTCTTTAGACGTTGAAACGGAAGTGCATCACGTCGCCGTCTTTAACGATGTAGTCCTTGCCTTCCAGGCGCCATTTACCGGCTTCTTTGGTGCCGGCTTCGCCCTTGTACTGGATGAAGTCGTCATAGGCGATGACTTCGGCGCGGATGAAGCCTTTTTCGAAGTCGGTGTGGATCACGCCGGCGGCTTGCGGTGCGGTAGCACCGACGCGGACTGTCCAGGCACGGACTTCTTCGACACCGGCGGTGAAGTAGGTCTGCAGGTGCAGCATTTCGTAGCCGGCGCGGATTACGCGGTTCAGGCCGGGCTCTTCGAGGCCCAGGGCTTCGAGGAACATGTCTTTCTCTTCGCCGTCTTCCAGTTCGGCGATTTCGGCTTCGATCTTGTTGCAGACCGGAACCACCACGGCGCCTTCTTCTTCGGCGATGGCCTTGACCACGTCCAGCAGCGGGTTGTTCTCGAAACCGTCTTCAGCGACGTTGGCGATGTACATGACCGGCTTGGTGGTCAGCAGGTGGAAACCGCGAATCACCTGCTTCTCGTCGGTGCTCATGTTCTTCATCAGGCTGCGCGCAGGCTTGCCCAGGGTGAAGTGAGCGATCAGCTGCTCAAGCAGGCCTTTCTGGACCACTGCGTCCTTGTCACCGCCCTTGGCGTTACGAGCGACTTTCTGCAGTTGCTTCTCGCAGCTGTCGAGGTCGGCGAAGATCAGTTCCAGGTCGATGATTTCGATGTCGCGTTTCGGGTCGACGCTATTGGAGACGTGAATCACGTTCTCGTCTTCGAAGCAGCGGACCACGTGGGCGATGGCATCGGTCTCGCGGATGTTGGCGAGGAACTTGTTGCCCAGGCCTTCACCTTTCGAGGCGCCGGCCACCAGGCCTGCGATGTCGACGAATTCCATGGTGGTCGGCAGGATGCGCTTGGGCTTGACGATGGCCGCCAGGGCTTCCAGACGCGGATCCGGCATCGGCACGATACCGCTGTTGGGCTCGATGGTGCAGAAGGGGAAGTTCTCGGCCGCGATCCCGGACTTGGTCAGGGCGTTGAACAGGGTGGACTTGCCGACGTTAGGCAGGCCGACGATGCCGCAATTGAATCCCATGGTGTTTCCCCTCGGATTAGAGTCAGGCCTTCTGGCTGTGCAGGTTTTTCATCGCGCGGTTCCATTCCCCGGCGAGGATATCCGGCAGCACGCCGAGGGCAAAGTCGATGCTGGCATCGAGTTTTTCCTGTTCGGCGCGTGGCGCACGACCCAGGACGAAATTTGAAACCATACTGGCGACGCCCGGGTGGCCGATGCCAAGCCGCAGGCGGTAGAACGTATTCTGATTGCCCAGTTGCGCGATGATGTCGCGCAACCCGTTGTGACCGCCATGGCCGCCGCCCTGCTTGAGCTTGGCGACGCCCGGAGGCAGGTCGAGTTCGTCATGCGCCACCAGAATCTCTTCCGGCTTTATGCGAAAGAAGCCGGCAAGTGCCGCTACGGCCTGGCCGCTGCGGTTCATGTAGGTGGTGGGAATCAGCAGACGAACATCCTGACCCTGATGCGAATAGCGCCCGGTCAGGCCGAAATATTTACGATCGGCCACAAGGTTGACACCCTGTGCCTGCGCGATGCGCTCAACAAAAAGGGCCCCTGCGTTATGCCGGGTCTGTTCGTATTCAGCGCCTGGATTTCCCAGGCCAACGATCAGTTTGATGGCAGTCACGATAGGGGCCCTTCCTTGAAGTGGTGGATAACATCGCCGCCATCAGGGAGTGCGGCGAAAGTGGACGACAAGTGCTCATTTACCATTATGTAAACTCCGCGTTCTCGCCCGCTTTCTCGCTACGCTCTAGTCCGCGATGTTACCGGTCACTCCGGCGTACAGAGTGAATTTACTCTGCAGCGCCTTCTGCAGCTTCTGGAGCAACACGTGGAGCGTGAACGTTGGCAACAGCCAGGTCGTTACCGTGAGCCAGAGCAACAAATTCAACGCCTTTAGGAGCGCTGATGTCGGACAGGTGAATGATCGAGCCGACTTCGGCGTTAGCCAGGTCAACTTCGATGAATTCAGGCAGGTCTTTCGGCAGGCAGGACACTTCGATTTCAGCAACAACGTGCGAAATCTCGCCGCCTTTCTTCACCGGAGCAGCTTCGTTGATGAAGTGCACTGGAACGATAGCGGTCAGCTTCTGGCCAGCAACTACGCGTACGAAGTCAGCGTGCATCACGTGGCCTTTGGCCGGGTGACGCTGCAGAGCCTTGATGATTACGTTTTGCTTGGTGCCGCCAACGTTCAGCTCGATGATGTGGCTGTAAGCCGCTTCGTTTTCGAGCAGTTTGGCAACTTCTTTAGCCAGCATGCTGATGGATTCAGGGGCTTTTTCGCCACCGTAAACTACAGCTGGAACCAGGCTTGCGAGACGACGCAGGCGGCGGCTCGCACCTTTCCCCAGGTCGGAACGCACTTCAGCATTCAGAGTAAAATCGTTCATGTTGTATCTCCAAAATAACCACATTCGCCCCAGCGTTTGCGACCAGCGCTAAAGGCGATATGGGCAAAAAAGCCCCGCCCCGACATGAATGCCGGGGCGGGGCGCTTTTCGTCAACAGGATGTAATGAAAAGGGCAGGGCCCTTAACGGAACATCGCGCTGATCGATTCTTCATTGCTGATGCGGCGGACCGCCTCGGCAACTACCGGTGCGATATCCAGTTGGCGGATACGCGCACAGGCTTGTGCTGCAGCGGACAGCGGGATGGTGTTCGTCACCACCAGCTCGTCCAGCACGGAATTTTCAATGTTTTCGATCGCCCGACCCGACAGCACAGGGTGCGTGCAGTAGGCGAAAACCTTGGCAGCGCCATGCTCTTTCAAGGCCTTGGCCGCGTGGCACAGAGTGCCGGCGGTATCGACCATGTCATCGACCAGAATACAGGTACGCCCTTCGACATCACCGATGATATGCATCACTTCAGAGTGATTGGCTTTCTCACGGCGTTTGTCGATGATCCCGAGATCCACGCCCAGGGATTTGGCAACAGCCCGTGCACGCACGACGCCGCCAATGTCCGGGGACACGATCATCAGGTTTTCGAAGCGCTGATCTTCAATGTCATCCACCAGTACCGGGGAGCCGTAGATGTTATCTACCGGAATATCGAAGAAACCCTGGATTTGGTCAGCATGCAGATCAACCGTGAGAACACGGTCGATGCCGACTACGGTAAGCATGTCAGCAACGACTTTCGCGCTGATAGCCACACGTGCGGAACGCGGACGGCGATCCTGACGGGCATAACCAAAGTAAGGAATAACAGCAGTGATACGAGTAGCCGAGGAGCGGCGGAAGGCATCAGCCATCACTACCAGTTCCATCAGGTTATCGTTGGTCGGAGCGCAAGTCGGCTGAATAATGAAGACATCTTTACCGCGGACGTTTTCATTGATCTCGGCTGTAATTTCGCCGTCGGAAAACTTACCGACAGAGATGTCGCCGAGAGGGATATGCAGCTGACGTACAACACGCCGAGCCAGATCGGGGTTAGCGTTCCCCGTAAAGACCATCATCTTGGACACGCGCAGTACCTGAAGGCTGAGGGTAACCTGGATGAGTATAGGAAAATGGCAGGGGCGGCTGGATTCGAACCAACGCATGGCAGGATCAAAACCTGCTGCCTTACCGCTTGGCGACGCCCCTGTATCTGTTGCTACGAGTACCCAGTACCCGATTCCTTTTAGAGCAGACTTTGCAGCTTGCGATGCAACATCGAAACGTTGCTTCCTTTTGCCACAAACCCTGTAAGGGTCTCTGTAAGAAGGGCCGAGACTTTATCAGCTTCAGCTTTGCTTGGGAAGCCCCCAAACACACAACTTCCAGTTCCGGTGAGTTTTGCTTCGGTAAATTTACCTAACAAATTCAAGGCGTTACGTACCTCTGGATAACGTCTTGCTACCACCGGTAAGCAGTCATTTCGACTGTTTCCCTTGGGAACGGGGCGCACTTTAATGGGAGGAGTGTTACGTGTCAACAGCGGATCTGAAAAAATTTCTGCTGTACTTACAGATACTTGCGGCACAAGCACCAGATACCACGGTTCCTCGGGTTCTACAGGCGTGAGTTTCTCCCCCACGCCCTCGGCGAAAGCCGCGTGGCCACGCACGAAAACCGGGACGTCGGCGCCAAGCGTCAGACCCAGCGCGGCCAGCCTGTCTTCATCCCAGCCCAGTTGCCAAAGATGATTGAGGCCCAGCAACGTGGTCGCCGCATTTGAACTGCCGCCACCGATTCCACCGCCCATGGGCAGGATTTTTTCGATCCAGATGTCGATGCCCAACGAACAACCGGATTGCTCCTGGAGTTTTTTTGCGGCTTTGACGATCAGGTTGCTGTCGTGAGGGACGTCGGCGAATTCGGTGTGCAACCGAAT
The DNA here is from genome assembly GCF_058798795.1 of Pseudomonas sp. GW822-FHT07A10. Lineage (NCBI taxonomy): Bacteria > Pseudomonadati > Pseudomonadota > Gammaproteobacteria > Pseudomonadales > Pseudomonadaceae > Pseudomonas > Pseudomonas sp. GW822-FHT07A10. The sequence continues at coordinate 93,713 of NZ_JBXAKV010000007.1, read as the reverse complement.
CACACCATCGTCGCGAACGGCGAAGGTGATTTCATCGCCGTAATCGAGAAACTGAAAAATCGTCTGCAACTCGTGGTAACCGTCTTCACGGCGACCGAGGATGTGCAGCATCAGGTTGAGTTTGGCGGGCGAGGGCAGTGTCAGGCGTGGGGCAGTCATCGTCATTGCCCCAGTTTGCGCGGTTGCCAGTCCTTGATCACCAGCGTGACATCAAGGTCGGTGCCGTGCAGTTTGATCCGCTCGGGCAGCCAATAGCCGTTTTGCTCGGCATAACTGAGGTACTCGACCTGCCAGCCATCCTGTTCAAGATTGGCCAGGCGGCTGTCGACGTCCAGGGTCAGACGACTTTTGCTGTCCGGGGCCGGGAGACCGCGAACCCACCACGCCAGATGGGACACCGGCAATTTCCAGCCCAGTTGTTCTTCGACCAGGGCTTCCGGAGTCGACGCGTCATAACGGCCCTGATTGGCCACTTCCAGCGAGACTTTGCCGGGGCGCCCGGTCAAGCGGGCCGCGCCACGACCCAGTGGGCCGGAGAGGCGGATGTCGTAGTAATCCTGGCGTTGCAGCCAGAACAGGGTGCCGCTGCCCGAATCTTTTGGCGCGCGGATACCGATCTTGCCGTTGATCTGCCAGCCGTCGAGGTTGCTCAGTTGTTGTTTGTGCTCGCGCCATTGGGCCGGGTTGCCGTGCCCCCCGACCGATTCGCGGGCGCTGAAGCCCGCGCAACCGGCGAGCAGGGCGATGAAGCTGAAAACGATGATGTGGCGCAAAAACATAATTTTAAAGAGTCTCTGATCCGGTCAGGCGCTTGATGGTGCTGCGCAGGGTAGGGCTGTCGGGCTGCTCCTTGAGGAACTTGCTCCAGACTTGTTTGGCTTCGCGTTGTTTGCCATTGGCCCACAGGACTTCGCCCAGATGAGCGGCAACTTCCTGATCAGGGAAGCGCTCCAGCGCCTGGCGCAAATAGCGCTCGGCTTCGTCGAGGTTGCCCAGGCGGAAATTCACCCAGCCGAGGCTGTCGAGAACGGCCGGGTCTTCCGGGTTCAACTGGTGCGCTTGTTCGATCAGGGCCTTGGCTTCGGCGTAGCGTGTGGTGCGGTCGGACAGGGTGTAGCCGAGGGCGTTCAACGCCATCGCATTGTCCGGGTCGCGTTTGATGATCAGTCGCAGGTCTTTTTCCATCTGCGCCAGGTCATTGCGTTTTTCCGCCTGCATGGCTCGGGTATACAGCAGATTCAAATCATCCGGGAATTTCTGCAGGGCCTGCTGCAAGACGTTCCAGGCCTTGTCGCCCTGTTTGTTGGCCGACAAGGTTTCGACTTCGATCAGGTACAACTGAATCGCGTAATCGGGTTGCTCGTCGCGCTGGGCCGCCAGACGGCTTTGGGCTTCGGCGGTCCTGCCGTTGTTCATCAGAATATCGGCCTGACGCAATTGCGCTGGCAGGTAATCGTTGCCGGGCCTGACCTGGGCGTACTCGATCAGCGCGCCCTGGGGGTCGTTACGCTCTTCAGCGATACGCCCAAGGTTCAGGTGCGCCGAGTCGACGTGGCTTTCCCTGGCGATCAAGTCTTCCAGATAACCTTTTGCTTCGTTCCAGGCCTTGGCTTCCAGGCAGACCAGGGCCAACGAATAACGCAGTTCGTCGTCTTCCGGGTATTGCTGCACCAGGCTCGAGAACTCGACCTTGGCGTCGTCCATGCGGTCCTGTTCGACCAGCATGCGCGCGTAGGTCAGGCGCAGGCGTTTGTCGTCCGGGTATTTCTTGATGCTTTTTTGCAGCAACGGCAAGGCTTCATCGCCACGGCTGAGCCCTTGCAGCAGGCGTGCGCGCAGCAGAATCGGCGCTATTTCGCCTTCTTCCGGCGGGTTGTCTTCGAGCAGGGTCAGCGCGCCTTTGGCGTCGCCATCCTGTTGCAACAGCAAGGCCTTGCCGAAAATCAGCTGGTTGTTGTGCGGGTGGCGCTGCAACAAACGGTCAAAACCTTTCATCAGGCCGTTGCGGGTTTCCTGGTCGGTATCGGCCGCGGACAGGGCGAGGAAGTCGAAATGCGTGTCGCCTTTGCCCTGCAGGACTTTTTCCATATAAACCATGGATTCGTCGTAACGCCCGGCGCGGGCGAGTTGCACGGCCGCCGCCCGTTGCGCCTCGAGATCGTTCGGGGCGTTTTTTGCCCAGATCAGCGAGGTGTCGAGGGCCGCTTGATCGGCGCCCAGGTATTCGGCAATACGAAATGCCCGCTCGGAGATGCCCGGATCCTGGGTATTGATGGCCTGGGTCACGTAGTTGTCCAGGGCAATGTCGTAACGATTGCGCTGGCCAGCCAGTTCGGCGCTCAACAGGCTGAAGACTGTTTCTTCGCTGAACGAGCTGTAAACCTTGGGCTTTTCAGGCGCCGGAGTGCTGTCTTCGACCGGCGGCGTACCGTCCGACGAAACGGGTGCCAAGGCCTGGCAGCCGCTGAGGAAGACAAAAGCAAGGAGCAACGCGGAAGATCTATTCATATAGGGAAGAGGACGACTAACCTGCGGTCGGATCATCATGACACAAGCCTTCGGCCAAACATAACCGCCCGGCCAATTTACCCGCACACGCAATCCCGGCAGGCCTGGTGCTGGTGTAAACGAGAACGGATCGCAGCTTCGGCAGCGTCAACCGGGACGATAGATATCGAGTGGTTGTTCTGGCTCTGTCGAAGTAGGACAATTGTCGGCTTCACGTCACCATCAGCGACCTTGAATGGCCTTCCTTGCACTCGGTATTAACCACAAGACTGCTTCAGTAGACGTCCGCGAGCGCGTGGCCTTTACCCCTGAGCAGCTGGTTGAGGCCTTGCAGCAGCTCTGCCGACTCACCGACAGCCGCGAAGCTGCGATCCTCTCCACCTGCAATCGCAGTGAACTGTATATAGAACAGGATCACCTTTCGGCTGACATCGTGCTGCGCTGGCTGGCCGATTATCATCATTTGAGCCTCGACGAGCTGCGTGCGAGCGCTTATGTGCATGAAGATGATGCGGCAGTTCGTCACATGATGCGGGTCGCTTCCGGGCTCGATTCGCTGGTGTTGGGCGAGCCGCAGATTCTCGGTCAGATGAAGTCGGCTTATGCTGTGGCTCGCGAAGCCGGCACCATCGGTCCGTTGCTCGGGCGGCTGTTCCAGGCCACGTTCAATGCGGCCAAACAGGTGCGAACCGATACCGCCATCGGCGAAAACCCGGTGTCCGTGGCGTTTGCCGCGGTCAGCCTGGCGAAACAGATTTTCAGTGATTTGCAACGCAGCCAGGCCTTGTTGATCGGCGCCGGCGAGACCATCACCCTGGTCGCCCGCCATCTGCATGAGCTGGGCGTGAAGCGAATCGTGGTCGCCAACCGCACCCTGGAGCGCGCAAGCACCCTGGCCGAGCAGTTTGGCGCCCACGCGGTGTTGCTCTCGGATATCCCGACAGAACTGGTGCGCAGCGATATCGTCATCAGTTCCACTGCCAGCCAATTGCCGATTCTCGGTAAAGGCGCAGTGGAAAGCGCCTTGAAATTGCGCAAGCACAAGCCGATCTTCATGGTGGATATCGCCGTTCCTCGGGATATCGAGCCGGAAGTCGGCGAGTTGGATGACGTTTACCTGTATAGCGTCGACGATCTCCACGAAGTGGTCGCCGAAAACCTCAAGAGCCGTCAGGGCGCTGCCCAGGCGGCCGAAGAGATGGTGTCGGTCGGTGCCGAAGATTTCATGGTTCGCCTGCGCGAACTGGCGGCGGTGGATGTGCTCAAGGCTTATCGTCAACAAAGCGAGCGCCTGCGCGACGAAGAGTTGCAGAAGGCCCAGCGCATGCTCGCCAACGGCAGCAGTGCCGAGGACGTGCTGGTGCAACTGGCCCGTGGCCTGACCAACAAACTCTTGCATGCCCCGAGCGTGCAATTGAAAAAGCTCTCTGCCGAAGGCCGCCTCGATGCGCTGGCCATGGCCCAGGAACTCTTTGCCCTCGGTGAGGGCTCATCGGATAGCTTTTCGGATAAGAAACCGCAATGAAAGCGTCACTGCTCAATAAGCTGGACATCCTCCAGGACCGTTTCGAGGAATTGACCGCCCTGCTTGGCGATGGCGAAGTCATTTCCGATCAGAACAAATTCCGCACCTATTCCAAGGAATACGCGGAGGTCGAGCCGATCGTCGACACCTATAAACAGCTGCTTAAAGTGCAGGGCGACCTCGAAGGCGCACAGGCACTGCTCAAGGACAGCGACCCGGACATGCGTGAAATGGCCGTGGAGGAAGTCCGCGAAGCCAAGGAGCGATTGATCGAGCTCGAAGCCAGCCTGCAACGCATGCTGCTGCCCAAGGATCCAAACGACGGTCGTAACGTGTTCCTGGAAATCCGCGCGGGCACCGGCGGTGACGAAGCGGCGATTTTCTCCGGCGACTTGTTCCGCATGTATTCGCGCTATGCCGAGCGGCGTGGCTGGCGGGTAGAGATTCTCTCGGAGAACGAAGGCGAACACGGTGGCTATAAAGAAGTTATCGCCCGTGTCGAAGGCGAGAACGTCTACGGCAAACTGAAGTTCGAATCCGGTGCGCACCGTGTGCAGCGGGTTCCGGCCACTGAATCTCAAGGTCGCATCCACACCTCGGCCTGCACCGTGGCGGTATTGCCCGAGCCGGATGAGCAGGAAGCCATCGAGATCAACCCGGCGGATCTGCGGGTCGACACCTATCGCTCCTCCGGTGCCGGTGGTCAGCACGTCAACAAGACCGACTCGGCGATTCGTATCACGCACTTGCCGTCGGGTATTGTCGTCGAGTGCCAGGAAGAACGTTCCCAGCACAAGAACCGCGCCCGGGCGATGTCCTGGCTGTCGGCCAAGCTCAACGACCAGCAGACCAGTGCCGCGGCCAATGCCATCGCCAGCGAGCGTAAATTGCTGGTCGGTTCCGGTGACCGCTCCGAGCGGATTCGTACCTACAACTTCGCCCAAGGCCGGGTCACCGACCATCGGGTCAACCTGACGCTGTATTCGCTCGACGAAATTCTTGCGGGCGGCGTGGATGCGGTGATCGAACCGTTGCTGGCCGAGTACCAGGCCGATCAATTGGCAGCGATAGGTGAGTAAATGACGATCATTGCCAGTTTGCTGCGCGCCGCCGATTTGCCTGATTCGCCCACCGCGCGTCTGGATGCCGAATTGCTGCTGGCGGCGGCCTTGGGAAAGTCCCGCAGCTTTCTGCACACCTGGCCTGAGCGTATCGTCCCGAGTGAAGCGGCACTGAAGTTTGCCGAGTACTTGCAGCGCCGCCGCAGCGGTGAGCCAGTGGCCTATATTCTGGGTCAGCAAGGCTTCTGGAAGCTCGACCTGGAAGTCGCGCCCCACACGTTGATTCCGCGTCCCGACACTGAATTGCTGGTGGAAGCGGCGTTGGAACTGTTGCCGGCCACCCCAGCCAAGGTGCTCGATCTGGGCACCGGCAGTGGTGCCATCGCCCTGGCGCTGGCCAGCGAGCGTCCGGCCTGGAAGGTCACCGCCGTGGATCGCGTGCTGGAAGCCGTGGCCCTGGCCGAGCGCAATCGTCAGCGCTTGAACCTGAACAATGCCACGGTGTTGAGCAGTCATTGGTTCAGTGCCCTGGAGGGCCAGCGCTTTCAACTGATCATCAGTAATCCGCCCTACATCGCTTCGACCGATCCGCATCTGGTGGAGGGCGACGTACGCTTTGAGCCGGCCAGTGCCTTGGTGGCGGGTGTCGATGGGCTCGACGATTTGCGTCTGATTGTCGCCCAGGCACCGGATTATCTTGAAGCGGGTGGCTGGTTGATGCTCGAACACGGTTACGATCAAGCCTGCGCAGTGTGCGATTTGCTGCTGACCCGCGGCTTTGAAGAAGTCCATAGCCGCACCGATCTGGGCGGTCACCAACGCATCAGTCTGGGGCGCTTGCCGTGCTGAATGATCAGGAATTGCTGCGATACAGCCGGCAGATTCTGCTGCAACACGTCGACATCGACGGCCAGTTACGGCTCAAAGAAAGCCGTGTGTTGATTATCGGTCTCGGTGGCCTCGGTTCGCCGGTTGCGCTGTACCTGGCCGCAGCTGGTGTCGGTGAGTTGCATCTGGCGGACTTCGACACGGTCGACCTGACCAATCTGCAACGCCAGATCGTTCACGACACCGACAGCGTCGGCCTGAGCAAGGTCGATTCGGCGATCCGTCGCCTGACCGCGATCAATCCAGAGATTCAGCTGATCGCCCATCGCACTGCATTGGACGAGGACTCACTGGCCGCCGCTGTTGCCTCGGTGGATCTGGTGCTGGACTGTTCCGACAATTTTTCCACCCGCGAGGCGGTCAACGCTGCGTGTGTGGCTGCGCGCAAGCCGTTGGTCAGCGGTGCGGCGATTCGCCTGGAAGGGCAATTGTCGGTGTTCGACCCGCGTCGTCCAGAGAGCCCGTGCTACCACTGTTTATACGGGCACGGCAGCGAGGCCGAGTTGACCTGCAGCGAGGCGGGCGTCGTCGGTCCTTTGGTCGGGTTGGTCGGCAGCCTCCAGGCACTGGAAGCGCTGAAACTGCTGGTGGGGTTCGGCGAGCCGCTGGTGGGGCGCCTGTTATTGATCGATGCCTTGGGCTCACGCTTCCGTGAATTGCGGGTCAAGCGTGATCCAGGCTGCAGCGTCTGCGGGTCGCGCCATGCGTGAAGCGCCGATTGCTGTGTTCGATTCCGGCGTCGGTGGACTCTCCGTGCTGGCCGAGATCCAGCAGTTGCTGCCAAACGAGTCTCTGTTGTACTTCGGCGATTGCGGGAATATTCCCTACGGCGAGAAAACCCCGGCATTCATCCGCCAGCGTTGCAGTGTCATGGCGCAGTTCTTTCAGCAGCAAGGCGCCAAGGCGCTGGTGCTGGCTTGCAACACCGCGACGGTGGCCGGCGTTGCGGACTTGCGGCGCGATTATCCCGAGTGGCCTATCGTCGGCATGGAGCCTGCGGTTAAACCGGCCGCTGCGGCAACGCGCAGCGGTGTGGTTGGCGTGCTCGCCACCACCGGTACTTTGCAGAGTGCCAAGTTTGCTGCCTTGCTCGATCGTTTCGCCACCGATGTACGGGTGATTACTCAGCCGTGCCCCGGGCTGGTGGAGCTGATTGAAAATGGCGATCTGCACAGCGAGACATTGCGTCAGTTGCTGCGAGGGTATGTCGAGCCGCTGCTGGCTGCAGGTGCAGATACGATCATTCTGGGCTGTACGCATTATCCCTTTTTAAAGCCGCTGCTAAAGCAGATGCTCCCGCAAAACATCAGCTTGATCGATACCGGTGCTGCTGTGGCGCGGCAGCTCCAGCGTCTGCTGGCCGAGCGAGAATTGCTGGCCGAGGGGCCTGCTCGCCCCGCACAGTTCTGGTCGAGTGCGGACCCAGAGCATTTCAGAAATATCTTGCCGATCCTGTGGAATATGTCTGGGGTTGTGCGAAGCTTCGAAAGATAGAGACGCGTAGCAAACGGATAATTGGGGTGAGCTTCTGATTAAACGGTGACTTCTATAGCTTTGTTTGTTGTGCAGCATAAAAACCATACTAAATTGTTCGGAAAAGGATGTTTCTAATGAAGCGACTATTCTGTTTGGCCGCGATTGCGACCGCATTGATGGGGCACAGTTTTACCGCGCAGGCGGCAGGGGTGGAGTTCGGGGTCGGCCAGACTAGCGATTCGACCATGACCTATCGACTGGGCATGCAGTTCGATTGGGACAAGAGCTGGTTGCAGAGTGATGTTGGCCGCTTGACCGGCTACTGGAGCGGCGCTTACACCTACTGGGATGGCGACAAAACGGCGAGCAATCACAGTTTGTCGTTCTCGCCGGTGCTGGTGTACGAGTTTGCCGGTCAGACCATCAAGCCCTACGTCGAAGCGGGTATCGGTATCGCGGTGTTTGCCAACACCGAATACGAAGATAACAAGCTCGGCAGTGCCTTTCAGTTCGAAGACCGTTTCGGATTTGGTCTGCGCTTTGCCGGCGGACATGAAGTCGGGATTCGCGCCACCCACTACTCCAATGCCGGGATCAGTACCCCGAACGACGGTGTAGAAAGCTACGCATTGCATTACACGATGCCGTTGTAAGCCTGCAATGTTTGGATGTGGGAGCTACCTGTAGCGGGGGCTCTCACATGGCATCGGGTGACTTCGATCTCAGCGATACGCCGTCGCAATCCCCTGGCGTTCGGTGATGCATTCCGGTGCGCCCATTTCGAACTCCCGGCAGATCAGCGGACGCTTTTCATAGATGGTGCACATCATGCTGTTGCGATCCAGTGCGGCGCACCAGCCGTCATCCAGTCGCAGCATGACTTCACCACCCCAATCATCGGTATCGATAAAACGTTCGGGCACGCCGGTGTCAGTGATCAACATCACTTCAAGCTGGCAGCAGCAGGCTGCGCAGGTCGAGCAGGTGACCGCAGGCTCGGTGACTTGCGTGTGGGGAATGGTTTTCATGGCGCGCAGTGTAAGGCAGTGGGCCCACGCTGTGTAAAAGGCCTGACAGACGCTCAGGCTTCACGGCATATCTTTGATCGGCGGCTTGTTTCGCGCTTGTTCGTCGATTGCCAGCCCCGCCCGGTCGGTTTGTTGCGGCAGGGGCCAAAGAACAGGCATGAGCAGCTCCGGCAAGGAGAATTCCAGTGGACGATTCTTGATCATGTCGAGGAGGTATCGCGCGGCTTGGCCTGCCGACCAGTCGAGATGTATCGGGACGCCGTCGTTCAGAGGCGTATCGATAAATCCTGGGCTGACCACGGTCATTTCGATGTTTTCCGGCGCCATGTCGATGCGCAACGACTCGAATAGATGACGTAACCCGGCCTTTGAATCGCCGTAGGATTCGGCCCGCGGCAGGGGTAACCAGGTCACCGAACTGGCAATGCCCACCAGATGCGGCGCAGTGCCCGCCTGCAGCAAGGGCCGGGCGGCTGCGATGCAATAACTGCTGGCAAGCAAGTTGGTACGCATGATGTGTTCGATGATTGACGAGTCGAGCTGATTGGCGTCGACGTATTCGCAGGTGCCTGCGTTAAGGATCATGGTGTCCAGAGAGCCCCATTCCTGCGCAATCTGCTCACCGATTTCGCGCACCCTTTGGCTGTTGGTCAAATCGCCTGCGACCACCAGCACTTGACCGGGATAGCGCTCAGACAGGGATATCAGTGATGCCTCCGAGCGGGAACTGGCCGCCAGATGAGCCCCGGTTTTCAGTATTTCTTCAGCCAGCACAGCACCAATACCGTTGCTGGCGCCGGTCAACCAGTATCGCCTTGGAGGTGTACGACTCATCCCAATCCCCTTATTTACCCAATATTTCCCTGGCTCAATTCCGTGTTCATGACGCAACGCTGCAGCATCAATTTAATGACGGTGGCGATAAACCCTGTCGTGATGGCAGGTTCTTGAACGCGGCCAGGGCCCGTTCACGGGAAGTGCTCAGATTGACGATAGGCGACGGATAGCCCCTCACGCCGAACAATCCGCCGAGATTGGCCAGATTGTGCAGGTCTTTATTGTTCATTTCGTTGAGCTCCGGCAACCAGTGCTTGATGAACACCCCTTGTGCATCGAACTTTTCCGACTGGCTCAGCGGGTTGAAAATCCGGAAGTAGGGCGCCGAATCAGTGCCGGTGGACGAACTCCACTGCCAGCCACCATTGTTCGCCGCCAGGTCGCCATCAATCAGGTGCCGCATGAAGAAGCTCTCGCCCTCACGCCAGTCGATCAACAGGTTCTTGGTCAGGAACATCGCCACCACCATGCGCAGACGGTTGTGCATCCAGCCGGTTTCCAGCAATTGGCGCATGGCGGCATCGATGATCGGCAGGCCAGTGCGGCCTTGCTGCCAGGCCTTGAGTTCTTGCGGGGCGTCACGCCAGACCAGGGCTTCGGTTTCCGGCCGGAAGGCGCGGTGCCGTGATACACGGGGGTAGCCCACCAATATGTGTTTGTAGAACTCGCGCCACAGCAGCTCGTTGATCCAGGTGATGGCGCCGACCTTGCCGCTTTCGAACTCGCCCTGATTGCTTCGCAACGCGGCGTGCAGGCACTGACGAGGGGAAATCACCCCGGCGGTGAGATAGGCCGAGAGCTGGCTGGTGCCGGGCTTTGCCGGGAAGTCGCGTTCGCTGTGGTAATAGTCGATCTGGGCGTCGACAAAGGTGTCGAGGCGGCGCCGGGCTTCGGTTTCACCGGCTGGCCAGAGGGCACGCAAGCTGTCGTTGGGAGAATCGAAACCCTCGACACGGGAGGGCGGTTCGTCGCTGCTGATATCCAATGGAGCCTGAAGGGCGGGTGCAGCGACCAATCCGGGCAATGAAGCGTGCAGGCGTTCGTAGCAGACCTTGCGAAACTGGCTGAAGACCTGGAAGTAGGTTCCGGTTCTGGTGAGCACGGTGCCTGGCTTGAACAGCAGCTGATCGAGGTGGCTGTAAAAGTCGATGCCCCGGGCTTTCAGCGCTTGGGCCACCGCCGCATCACGGCGGGTCTCATGAATGCCGTATTCCTCGTTGACGTGCACCGCGTCGATCTTCAACTGCTGGCACAGTTCGAGCAGAACCTTGGGCGCCTCATCCCAGCGGGGCGCCTGGCGAATCAGCAGCGGGATGTTCAGGGCGTCCAGCGCGCGACGTAATTCGCCGAGGTTGCGCAGCCAGAAATCCACTTTGCACGGCGCATCATCATGCGCAAGCCACTGCTGCGGGCTCAGCAAATACACCGCCACACTCGGGCCACGGGCTGCGGCGGCCGAGAGGGCGGTGTTGTCGTGCAGACGCAAGTCGCTGCGCAGCCAGATCAATTGCATGGTCGTATCCGTACGATTCATTAAATGAGCCCGCGCTGAATCAGGTCCAGATGGGCCGATAACGGGTTATCGGCCAGGATCAAATCAACAATGGCGGTGTTTTTTGCGGTCAAGTCGGCGTGGTGGATGCACACCGTTGGACCGGCGATCATTTTTGGGCAACTGACGCCATTCAAAAGTTTCGACAATTTTGCAAGATTCATGGCTTTGCTGGAATACAGCAGTACACCGCGGGCTTGCAGGTGATCGACCGCCAGCGTCAGTTCGCCCGCCGGGAGTGGCCAGTCGAAAACTTCCACCGGGCAATCGGTGCTGCTGATCAGCCAGGCGGTGAGCCATAGATGAGGCTCCAGAGGCAGGTCAGAGTGATTGATCAGCAGCAGCGGCGCGGTGCGCAACTGACGGTTGTTGTGATAGACCCTTGCGCCGAATTTGCTGCGCAACCAGGAATAGACAAACACCCGCTCCATCTGCGCGCCGAACTGGCCTTGCCAGCGTTGCTCCAGTTCCGCCAGCAACGGCATCAACAGGTGTTCACACAAGGTGCGTGGCGGATACAGCGCCATCGCCTGGTTCACCGTGTCATCAAGGGTGCGTTCGGCCAGTTGGGTAACGGCTTGCAGCAGTGTTTGGCGCAACACCAGCCAATCGTTTCCGACGGGCTCGGCAAGTACCTGAGGCGTGTCGAGCAGTTGCTTGACCTGACCGACCGCCACGCCGCGATTGAGCCAGGTGAGGATCGTCAGGATGCGTTGAACGTGTTCGGCACAGAACAGCCGATGCCCCTTGGGAGTGCGCTGAGGCACGATCAGCCCATAGCGCCGTTCCCAGGCGCGCAAGGTGACGGCATTGACCCCGGTCTGCCGGGCCACTTCACGGATGGGCAGCCAGCCTGCGTCCAGGGCCTTTTTGAAGTCGGTGCCGAGGTCTTCGCTGGCGCTGGTGTCCGGTGGGGTTTTCATTAGATTGCGTTTCGCAGGCTGAGGTTTTCCGGGTGCGGTTGCAGGTAAACCTGTTGCGCAATGTATGGATCCGGGTGCTGGCGAAAGTAGTGTTTGAGCAACGTCAGCGGTACCACCAGCGGCACGATGCCGTGACGATACTGGCTGATCACATGCTGCACTTCCTGTTTGTCTTCAGTGCTGATGGCCTGTTTGAGATAGCCGCTGAGGTGTTGCAGGACGTTAGTGTGGGTGCGGCGCGTGGCGCATTTTTTCAAGGCCGCCATCAGCTCGCTGAAATAGCGCGGGCCGATGACTTCAGGGTCGGTCCGGCCCATATTGCCGAGCAGGTTTCCCAGGGTTTTGTATTGCACCGGGTTGTGGGCCATTAACAGGTATTTGTAGCGCGAGTGAAAATCCGTGAGGCCGCGCCGGGTCAGGCCGGTTTGCAGCAACTGCTGCCAGGCGCTGTAGGCGAATATGCGGGTAAGGAAGTTTTCCCGCAGCACCGGATCGTTGAGCCGGCCTTCTTCCTCCACCGGCAAATCGGGATGCAGCGCGCAGAAGGTCCGGGCGTAAATGCCACGGCTACCGCCGTCCACCGGCGCGCCGTTGGCGTGGTAGACCTTGACCCGCTCCAGACCGCACGAAGGGGATTTCTGCATGAAGATATAGCCGCAGATGTCGCCCAGTTCCAAAGCCATTTTCCGAGCATATTCGGCCAGCGGCCGGGTGACGTTGTTTTCAGGGTTGACCGTGCCGACCGCCTGCGGATGTTCAGGGTTGCCGACCAGGCGGATCGGTTCGCGAGGGATACCCAGGCCGATGGCAACTTCCGGGCACACCGGGACGAAATCGAAATAATCGGAAAGGATGTGGCTGCACAGCCGTGACGTCTTGTGCCCGCCGTTGTAGCGCACCTCGGCCCCCATCAGGCAGGCGCTGATGGCGATTTTGGGTGGGGTCGTTGATTGTGCAGGCATCGGGGCACCTCGAATCCAGACCTGTACGGATTGTTAAATCTGTACAACATTCGTTCAGCATAGATTCAAAGGTGTACAAGTCAATTTTTTTGTATAGGTTTTTTCAGGGCTGCTGTCCGTGTCGACAGCAGCAATGTGCTCGAATCGAGGCGGTTCACTGCAGGTGTTCGTGCAGACGGCGGGCCGCTTCCTGGCCACTGAGCCAGGCGCCTTCGACACGGCCGGACAGGCACCAGTCACCGCATACATACAAGCCCAGATCAGCATCAGCCAGGGCACCCCACTCATGGCTGCTGGCCGGACGGGCGTAAAGCCAGCGGTGAGCGAGGCTGAAAGTCGGTGCAGGCATGGCGTCGTGTAGCAGTTCGGCAAAGGCACCATGCAATTGCTCGATCACCGCTTCCTTGGACAGATCGATATGCTGCCGGCTCCAGGCGCTGGTGGCGTGCAGCACCCACGTGTCGAGGGTGTTGTCGCGTCCCGGTTTGCTACGGTTGCGCGCCAGCCAATCGAGGGGGCTGTCCTGCACGAAGCAGCCTTCGATCGGGGTATCCAATGGTGTGTCGAAAGCCAGGGCGACCGCCCAGGTCGGCTCCATTTTTACCCCGGCGGCGGCCCCGGCGAGTTTCGGCGCGGCGGGCAGCAGCGCGGTCGCCTGAGGGGCTGGCGTGGCAATCACCACATGACTGAACGGCCCGTGGGTGAAGCCTTCGGCGTCTTGCAGATGCCAGTGCTCTTCACCACGATAGACCTCGGTGATCCGGCAGCTGAACTGCACTTCCAGGTCGCCGAGCAGCGCACGGGTGATGGCGCTCATACGCGGCGTGCCGACCCAGCGTGTCTGTTCGTCCGGCGAGGGGCTGAGTTGGCCGCCGTGGTAGGTATAGAGCTGCGGTGTCCACACGGCGACCCAACCGTTGGCTTGCCAGCGCTGGACTTCGGTGACGAAGCGACGGTCGCGGGCAGTGAAATATTGCGCGCCCATGTCCAGAGCACCCGCATCGCTGCGCTTGCTTGACATGCGTCCGCCACTGCCGCGGCTTTTATCGAACAGATGAACGACATGCCCGGCCTCCGTAAGGGCCTGGGCGGCTGAGAGTCCGGCGATGCCGGTGCCGATGATTGCGATAGGTACAGTCATAGGGGCCTCGTTTGCCTTTCTGTACAGACTACGCCGTGGTTCAAACCTGTACAATATTGTTTTTTGGTATAACTTTTAGCGTTCTCGTTCTGAGAGCTTGGCCTATTGTTAAACACAGAACCTGCCCGATACCAAAGATCCCTGCTTATAAAAATAGACTAGTGATCCGGGTAAAACGCCACGCGAGGAAGATGTCATGCACATATTGCTGACCGGCGGTACTGGTTTGATAGGACGTCAGCTCTGCCGACACTGGTTGAGTCAGGGACATCACCTCACGGTCTGGAGTCGCACGCCCGCTAAAGTCGCCAAAATCTGCGGCACTCAGGTACGGGGAATCGCACGGCTTGAGGATTTTGGGCCAGAACCGGTGGATGCAATTGTCAACCTTGCGGGGGCGCCGATCGCCGATCGGCTCTGGACCCACAAACGCAAAGCGCTGTTGTGGAGCAGCCGGATCACCCTGACTGAAACCCTGTTGGCCTGGCTCGAAAGTCGAGAGCAGAAACCGCAGGTGCTGATCTCCGGTTCAGCGATCGGTTGGTACGGCGACGGCGGCGAGCGGGAGTTGACCGAGCAATCGCCACCGGTCATCGATGATTTCGCCAGCCAGTTGTGCATCGCCTGGGAAGAAACCGCGCAACGTGCCGAGGCCTTGGGCATTCGCGTGGTTCTCATCCGTACCGGGTTGGTGTTGTCCGCCGAGGGCGGCTTTTTGTCGCGGCTGTTGTTGCCGTTCAAACTGGGGCTGGGCGGGCCGATCGGCAGCGGTCGGCAGTGGATGTCGTGGATTCATATCGAAGATCAAATCGCCCTGATTGATTTTCTTCTGCATCGCAATGAGGCCAGCGGTCCCTATAATGCCTGCGCGCCCAAACCGGTGCGCAATCGCGAATTCGCCAAAACGTTGGGTGACGTGTTGCATCGTCCCGCGTTCATGCCGATGCCGACTCTCGTCTTGAAGGTCGGACTGGGCGAGTTGTCATTGTTGTTGCTGGGGGGGCAGAAGGCGATGCCGGCTCGCTTGCTGGAAGCGGGTTTCACTTTCCGGTTCACTGATTTGCGCGCGGCATTGGACGATCTGTCCGGCCGCCTCTGAAATAGGACGTTGCATGACCGATCACGCATTGCTTCTGGTCAACCTGGGTTCACCTGCCTCCACCTCGGTGGCGGATGTGCGCAGTTACCTCAATCAATTTCTGATGGACCCGTATGTGATCGACCTGCCTTGGCCGGTGCGGCGTTTGCTGGTGTCGTTGATTCTGATCAAGCGCCCGGAACAATCGGCTCACGCTTACGCGTCGATCTGGTGGGAGGAGGGCTCACCACTGGTGGTGCTCAGCCGTCGCCTGCAACAGGCCATGACCCGGCAGTGGGCTCACGGGCCTGTTGAACTGGCGATGCGCTACGGCGAGCCGTCCATTGAGTCTGCGCTGGTGCGGTTGGCTGCCCAGGGGCATAAGAAAGTGACCCTGGCACCGCTTTATCCGCAATTCGCCGACAGCACCGTGACCACGGTGATCGAAGAAGCCAAGCGCGTGGTGCGCGATAAAAAGCTCGACGTGCAGTTCTCGGTTCTTCAGCCGTTCTACGATCAGCCGGAATACCTCGACGCGTTGGTGGCCAGTGTCAGGCCTTATCTGCAACAGGATTTCGATCATCTGCTGCTGAGCTTCCACGGTTTGCCGGAGCGTCACCTGAAAAAGCTCAATCCGGGGCACAGCTTCGAGGGTGGCGGCGATTGCTGCGCCGGTGCGCCACCGGAAGTGGTCGCGACCTGTTACCGCGGTCAGTGCCTGCGCACGGCCGCAGAGTTTGCCAAACGTGTGGGCATACCGGACGGCAAGTGGTCGGTATCGTTTCAGTCGCGTCTGGGCCGGGCCAAGTGGATAGAACCCTACACTGAAGCTCGCCTCGACGAGTTGGCCAAAAGCGGTGTGAAGAAAGTCCTGGTGATGTGCCCGGCGTTCGTTGCCGATTGCATCGAGACGCTGGAGGAGATCGGTGATCGCGGGAAGGAGCAATTCCGCGAGGCAGGAGGGGAGGAGTTGGTGCTGGTGCCTTGCCTCAACGATGAGCCACAGTGGGCGCGGGCGCTGAGCACCTTGTGCGAAAGGGCGCCATTGGCTTTGTAGGAACATACATTGAAGTGAAGGTGGGCTGGTTGTGGCGAGGGAGCTTGCTCCCGCTGGGTCGCGAAGCGGCCCCAAAATCTTTGCAGTCAATGAAGATTTTGTGAGTGCTGCGCACTGGTGCGCCAGCCCGGTCAAGCGGGAGCAAGCTCCCTCGCCACAGGGGATTGAGTCGCCTGCTTACAACAGCGGCTCATCCGCCTTCTTGTGCTTCCAGCTGTCATTGCCCGGCAGCAACAGGTTCAGCGCAATCGCCACCACCGCGCACAGCGCGATGCCTTTGAGGCCGAAATCGTTCTGGCCGGTACCGGTGCCGACCAGCATGCCGCCAATCCCGAACACCAGCGTCACCGAGACAATCACCAGGTTGCGTGCTTCGCCCAGGTCGATCTTGTGGCGGATCATGGTGTTCATGCCCACCGCGGCAATCGAACCGAACAACAGGCAGAGAATCCCGCCCATCACCGGCACCGGGATGCTTTGCAGCAGCGCGCCGAATTTGCCGATGAACGCCAGGCTGATCGCGAAGATCGCCGCCCAGGTCATGATTTTCGGGTTGTAGTTCTTGGTCAGCATCACCGCGCCAGTCACTTCGGCGTAAGTGGTGTTGGGTGGGCCGCCGAACAGACCGGCCGCGGTGGTGGCAATGCCGTCACCGAGCAAGGTGCGGTGCAGGCCGGGCTTTTTCAGGTAGTCGCGACCGGTCACGCTACCCACGGCAATCACGCCACCGATGTGCTCGATGGCCGGGGCCAGGGCCACCGGAACGATGAACAGAATCGCCTGCCAGTTGAATTCCGGCGCGGTGAAATGTGGAATCGCGAACCACGGTGCCACGGCAATCTTCGCGGTATCGACCACGCCGAAATAAAACGCCATGGCAAAACCCACCAGCACACCGGAGATAATCGGCACCAGGCGGAAAATACCTCTGCCGAACACCGCGACGATCAGGGTGGTCAGCAGCGCGGGCATCGAAATCATCATCGCCGTCTGGTAATGAATCAGCTCAGTGCCGTCGCCCGCCTTGCCCATCGCCATGTTGGCGGCAATCGGCGCCATGGCCAGGCCGATGGAGATGATTACCGGGCCAATCACCACCGGAGGCAGCAAACGGTCGATAAACCCGGTGCCTTTGATCTTCACCGCAAGGCCGAGGAAGGTGTAGACGAAACCGGCCGCCATCACGCCGCCCATGGTCGCCGCCAGGCCGAACTGACCCTTGGCGAGAATGATCGGGGTGATGAAGGCGAAGCTCGACGCCAGGAATACCGGCACCTGACGCCCGGTGACGATCTGGAACAGGATCGTCCCTAAACCTGCGGTGAACAGCGCCACGTTAGGGTCGAGGCCGGTAATCAGCGGCATCAACACCAGGGCGCCGAAGGCCACGAACAGCATCTGCGCGCCGGACAGAACCGTGCGCCAGAGCGGATCGTTGAACTCTTGCTGCATGGTCACGCGTCCTTCTGCTTGGTGCCGAAGATCTTGTCACCGGCATCGCCCAAGCCTGGGATGATGTAACCGTGTTCGTTCAGTTTCTGGTCAATGGAAGCGGTGTAGATGGTCACGTCCGGGTGAGCCTTCTCCACAGCGGCGATACCTTCGGGAGCTGCCACCAGGACCATCGCGCGAATGTCCTTGCAGCCGGCCTTCTTCAGCAAATCGATGGTGGCGACCATCGAGCCGCCGGTGGCCAGCATCGGGTCGATGATCATCGCAAGGCGCTCGTCGATTTCCGGCACCAGTTTTTCCAGGTAGGTGTGGGCTTCGAGGGTTTCCTCGTTACGGGCCACGCCCACGGCGCTGACTTTGGCGCCCGGGATCAGGCTCAGCACGCCTTCGAGCATGCCGATACCGGCACGCAGGATCGGCACCACGGTAATTTTCTTGCCGGCGATTTTCTCCACCGACACCGTGCCGCACCAGCCTTCGATGTCGTAGCTTTCCAGCGGCAGGTCTTTGGTGGCTTCATAGGTCAGCAGGGCGCCGACTTCCTGAGCGAGCTCACGGAAATTCTTCGTGCTGATGTCGGCGCGGCGCATAAGGCCAAGTTTATGACGGATCAGCGGATGGCGGATCTCACGGATGGGCATGGGGGAAGGCTCCGGCGGCGGGCAAAAAAACCGGCCTAGATTAATCTATCCGAGGGTGTTGTCCTATAGACATACAGTACGTTAGTCCACAAACGCTTGATCTGGCCGTGCGGGATGCGTACCTTTGCCCGCTTTTCCGAATCCGTCCCTCCCCCTCAAACCCCTTGGAGAGCGCCATGTCCGCTGATCTCGAGCATATCCGTCAAATCATGCGAGAGGCTGACTGCCTGTACACCGAAGCTGAAGTCGAGGCGGCCATCGCCCGCGTCGGTGCACATATCAACGAACAACTGGCTGAAAGCAATCCGGTGGTGTTCTGTGTGATGAACGGCGGCCTGATTTTCGCCGGCAAGCTGCTCACCCATCTGCAATTCCCGCTGGAAGCGTCGTACCTGCACGCCACCCGCTATCGCAACGAAACCAGCGGCGGCGAGCTGTTCTGGAAAGCCAAGCCGGAAGTTTCGTTCATCGACCGTGACGTACTGATCATCGACGACATCCTCGATGAAGGTCACACACTGGGCGCGATCATCGATTTCTGCAAACACGCCGGTGCCCGCAAAGTGCACACCGCCGTGCTGATCGACAAGGACCACGACCGCAAGGCTCGCCCGGACCTGAAGGCCGATTTCGTCGGCCTGCCGTGCATTGACCGTTACATCTTCGGTTATGGCATGGACTACAAAGGCTACTGGCGTAACGCGAACGGGATTTTTGCCGTTAAAGGCCTGTAAGCGGACCCGCCGTGCGCAGTTCACTTGAACTGCGCATTCAGTCCTGTCCGGCGAGCCAGCGTTCGCTTTTTTGCCGAGCCTGTTCCAGGTTGTTCACGTAAGCCAACTGACGCTGTTCCCGATGGATGCCCGCGCGCCTGAGTTTCAGGCGCACGCGCGCAGCCGTCCCGACCAGAATCAGGCCGATGCCGTCGGTGCGGTAATCCCTGAGGATATTGTCGAAGGCCGCCAGCGCCGTCATGTCCAGCATGGACACGGCACTCATCTCGACAATCACCACTTTGACCTCCGGGCTGAATTTGCGCAGCACGCCCAGGGCTTTTTCCGCCGCACCGAAAAACAGCGGCCCGCGTATCGCATAGCAACGAACATGCTCCGGCAAATCCTGTAAGGCTTGATGGAACTCTCGAGGCAGTTCGGCGGTGTCCGTGAGGTCGCTCATGCGCTTGACGAACAACCCGGCGGCCAGCAACAGCCCAACGGCAACGGCCAGCACCATGTCGAACAGCACTGTCAGGCTCAGGCAGGTCAGCAAGACCAGCACATCGCTGCGTGGTGCAATGCGCAAGGTGTGCACGACATGCCGGGCCTCGCTCATGTTCCACGCCACCATCACAAGCAATGCCGCCAGCGCGGCCATTGGCAAGTAGCTGAACAGCGGGGCGAGGACGAGTATCGCCAGCAGCACCACCGCGCTGTGGATAATTGCCGCCAATGGCGAAAACGCCCCGCTGCGTACGTTGGTGGCGCTGCGGGCAATCGCCGCGGTGGCGGTAATACCGCCGAACAACGGTGCGACCAGGTTACCAATGCCCTGACCCAGGAGTTCGGCGTTGGGGTCATGTTTGCTGCCCGTCATGCCATCGGCCACCACCGCGCACAACAGCGATTCGATGGCACCAAGCATGGCAATGGCGAACGCTGGCGCCATTAATTGGCGGATCAGGTCATAAGACAAATGCAGCGGCTGACCATTGGGCCCCGGCAAATTCCACGGCCAGTCGAAGCTCGGCAGAAACGGCGGAATGCCGGGGTGGCTGACTCCATCGACGATATAGCTGAAGCGCTCGCCCAGCGTCGCAATCGGTAACCCGCCGCTTTCCAGCGCCAGCCCCAACATTGCGCCGACGGCCAGCGCCACCAGATGCCCCGGAACCCTTGGCACAAACCGCGGCCAGACGATCAGAACCGCCAGGCACATGACACCGATGATCCCGTCCCCCAGACGGGCGCTGGGCAATGCCTGGAGCAGCGCACCTAATTGCTCGATGTAATGTTCGGCATGCCCGGTGGTACTCAGGCCCAGCAAATCCTTTAGTTGGAGTGTGGCGATGACAATGCCGATTCCGGCGGTAAAGCCCAGGGTCACCGGATAAGGAATGTACTGAATCAGCCGCCCGGCCCGAATCAGCCCCAAGGCAATCAGGATTGCCCCGGCGAGCATGGTGCAAAGCAGCAGGCCACCCAGGCCATATTGTTGGGTGATCGGCAGCAGTATCACCACGAACGCGGCTGTCGGCCCACTGACATTGAAACGCGAGCCTCCCGTCAGGGCGATCAGCGGGGCCGCGATCAGCACCGTATACAAACCTTGCTGGGGCGCTACTCCCACCGCAATCGCCAGGGCCATGGCCAGGGGAATGGCGATAATCCCTACCGTCACCCCGGCACTGATGTCGCCGCGCAAGCGTCTGAGGCTATAACCTGCACGCAGGGTTTGACGCCAGGCGGCGAATAACGGGGGGATGGAGAATGGCATAGGAACTCCACAGTAGACGGCACGCCGTCGAAATAGGGCTGAAAGCTCTTTCAGTATGCCCAGCCTTGTCTTCGAGAGTATTGATCTGGATCGGTTATTCGCCCGATTGATCATCATGCTAGAGTGCTCGGCCTCGTCCCAGGAGCCTGTCATGAGTCTTTTGATCCGCAGCTGCGCCGCCCTGATGTTGGTCTTCAGCCTACCCCTGGCCGCTGCCCCGGCACCGATGCATGTGCAGTTTTTGCCCCCGGACGACTTGACTCTGCGTGAAGCGGAACCCGAGCAGCAACAACTGTTGCAGGTCACCGAGTATTCAGTGGTCCTCGGCAGCCAACGTCAGTCCAACCAACAACCGATCCCGGTCACCTCACCGTTGCTGATCCGCCTCAAGGGCAAACCCTTGAATAAGGGCGCGACTATCAGCCAGGTGTTGGTCAACTTCGATGGCGAAAGCAAAAGCCTGAAAAAGCCGATCTACGACAACAAAAGCAAAACGCTAACGCTCTATTACCCGTTGGCCCAGTACCGGGTGGTGATCGACTTGTTGCGCAACGAAACGGTGTATTGCCAGTTTCTGAGTTACGCCAATGGCCATATCTGGGCCGATCTGCACACCGGCAGCGTTCGTCCGCGTTGAGCCCGGCATCAAGGCAGGGGTAAACTGCCCGCCCTGTGAAATGTCTGCGAGCTGGAGTCGGCAATGCGTAAAGATAAGAAGCAAGTGATTGGTGACGAGATCGGCGATGCGCAGATCAAACTGTTCCTCGATTTCGAGCCGGTCGACGCCACTTCACCGTCGCTGCACAAACTGATCAAGGCATACCGCGGCCTGCGCATCGATGACTTCGAGCGTTTTCTGACGTTCTTTGTCGAAGCCGGCTACGATCTGGACGGCAAGGATGAGCACGGCAATGACTTCGTGGCCCTGATTCAGGATCAACGTAACGCGGCCGAGTACATCGAGTTGATCGACAAGGCTCGCGGTTAAGATAAAAAGGCACACAAAAAAACGCCCCGCCCTCAATGAGGACGGGGCGTTTTTTATGCGGCTGAATCAAGCGTAGCTTTGGGTTTCGCTGCTTGCTTCAACCAGTTCCAGTGCGACGTTGTTCTGCGCATTGATCTTGCGATACAGCGCAGCGTCGGTTTCCAGGACTTTCTCTCGAGCCGGGAAGATTTCCGCCAGTTTGGCAGCCCACTCGCCCTTGGCCTTGTTCGAGAAGCACTTCTCGATCAGTTCCAGCATGATCGACACGGTCACCGAGGCGCCTGGCGAGGCGCCGAGCAGAGCGGCAAGAGAACCGTCCTTGGCCGCGACCAGTTCGGTACCGAACTGCAGAACGCCGCCTTTCTTCGGGTCTTTCTTGATGATCTGCACCCGTTGGCCGGCCACTTCCAGGCGCCAGTCTTCGGCTTTCGCTTCAGGGTAGAAGCGACGCAGGGATTCCAGGCGCTGCTCCATCGACTGCATCACTTCGCTGACCAGATACTTGGTCAGGTCCATGTTGTTTTTGGCCACGGCCAGCATTGGACCGATGTTGCCGGCGCGAACCGACATCGGCAGGTCCATGAACGAACCGTGCTTGAGGAACTTGGTGGTGAAACCGGCATAAGGTCCAAACAGCAGGGACTTCTTGCCATCGACCACTCGGGTGTCCAGGTGCGGCACGGACATCGGTGGCGAACCGACCGCGGCCTGGCTGTAGACCTTGGCCTGGTGGTGTTTGACCACTTCCGGGTTGTCGCAACGCAGCCACTGGCCGCTGATCGGGAAGCCGCCGAAGCCTTTGCTTTCTTCGATGCCCGACGCTTGCAGCAGCGGCAGTGCCGCGCCGCCGGCGCCGAGGAAGACGAATTTGGCGTCGACTTCGCGGGTATTGCCGCTGTTGACGTCCTTGATGCTGACGGTCCAGCCGCCGTTGTTACGCTTCAGGCCGGTGACGCGCTTGCAGTACTTGACCTGGGCATCGGGCGCGCTGGTCAGGTGCTTGAGCAGTTGGTTGGTCAGGGCGCCGAAGTTGACGTCGGTGCCGTTCATCACGCGGGTGGCGGCGAGGACTTCGTCAGCCGGACGGCCCGGCATCATCAGCGGCATCCACTCGGCCATCTTGGCTTTGTCTTCGGTGTATTCCATGTCCGAGAAGGCATGGTGCTTGCTCAGGGTCTTGAAGCGTTCCTTGAGGAAGGACACGCCATTCTCACCCTGCACGAAGCTCAGGTGCGGCACCGGGCTGATGAACGATTTGCACGAACCGAAGGTGCCTTTCTTGGTCAGGTAGGACCAGAACTGCTTCGACACCTCGAACTGGGTGTTGATATGCACGGCTTTCTTGATGTCGACGGTGCCGTCAGCGGCCTGCGGCGTGTAGTTCAGCTCACACAGCCCGGCGTGACCGGTACCGGCGTTGTTCCACGGATTGGAACTTTCCGCGGCACCGGAATCCATCAGCTCGACGACTTCCAGCTTGATCGCGGGGTCGAGCTCTTTAAGCAGTACAGCGAGGGTGGCACTCATGATGCCGGCCCCAACCAGTACTACGTCGACTGCTTCGTTATGCGCCATTTAACGCGTCTCCAAAATCTGCAGCACCAAATTGTCGGCATAGCTGCCAGGAGTGACGGGGCGTGTCAGTGATGCCCCAGGTACCCATGGCCAGGATCGCCATGTCCGAATCTTCGCAATTTTTCGCAACTTCGACGGATGCATGCGGCCTGGCTTCAAGAGTCACATGAACTCATTTCGGCACGCGGCTGGCAATTCGACTTATGGTCGAGACATCCGTTTGTGCAACCAAATCCGTAGCGGACAGGCTTCAGGCTCCGGTGTTCGAGGAGTACTCGGTCCTGTGTCGTTGGGCTGTTGTAGACGCTAATGGTGCATGTTCAGACGCAAAACTATTCATTTGCTCGCCACACTCTTGTGAAGTTGTGAAAACCCGTTTTTTTCACGCTCTTTTGAAGACGTGAACCTCAAAAAAGGGCTGTCCCAGCCTGGCACCGCGCCCGGATGGATTGCCGCCATGGGATGCATGGGCGGCAAAAACGGGCAAACAGCTCAGTGACCGAGCGTAATGACAGCTCTGCAGATTCGCGAAAAGTGGGGGTTTTGCTTGAGAAACAGCAAGCGCGCCAGCTTCACTCGATCTGTGTGGGCGGCTCTCTGTGGGCGGTTCGGGGTGTCAATACCGAGGCATTAACGATGCTGCGAGGCCCGATCAGGAGACGTCCTTATAATCGGGGGGAGATTGTATCTAAGAAACGCAGGGAAATGGTCGTGTTTAATGACTTTTATTAGGTGTCCGGTCAGGTGGTCAGCAGTTGCTGCGCGCGTGCACGTGGCGGGTGCTGGCTGACACGGGCGCTGGCGGGCAGGGGATGGTGCAGCCAGTTGAGGCGAATTTCTTCGATTTCGACCCAGCCATCGCCCATGGGCTGGAGGCTGCACTGCTTGAAGGCCTGGCAGTGGCCATTGTGGTCGAGCAGAGCGAAACTGCGGTGCAGCGGGCGTGGCGCGAACAGGGAGATGAGAAAACGCATGGCAACGTACCTTTTGGGGTGACTGCCATAAAGGTTGCCAGCGGGCGGTGACAAAGGTGTGACAGGAACCGCGCTGCGCCGGGTTTGTCAGAGATTTCAGTAATCGTTGCGCGAAGCTAGTTCGCCGCAGTGGCGCACCGCTATACTGCGGGCATTGTTAGTTGCCTGATTCTGGAGAGAAGAGCATGTTGCAACGCCTGTTGTTCGGTTTGATCACTGTGACCAGTTTGACCCTCGTCGGCTGCGCCCACAGCCCGCAACAACTGAACCCGGAACCCAAGCTGACGGCTCAGTTGGCGCCGATCGGCCATGGTCAGCCGGTGGTGGTGCGTGTGGTGGACGGTCGTCCATCGCCAACCCTGGGGACCCGTGGCGGTCTGTACCCGGAGACCAGTGCGATCACGGTGCAGGGCGCGCAGATTCTGCCGAAGCTGCAGGCTCAGGCTGAGGCGGCCGTGCGGTTGCTGGGCTTCACGCCGACGGCCAATGCGCTCAATGCGCCGCAATTGACGGTGACCCTGGCCGAGCTGAAGTATCAGTCGCCCAAAGAAGGTTTGTATGTGACTGAAGCAACAATTGGCGCGACGTTCCGTTCCGATGTGCAGAATGCCAACCGTCGTTACAGCGGTCGCTACGGCGCGTCGCTGGATCAGCGTTTTGGCATGGCGCCGAATCAGGAAACCAATACCAAGCTGGTCAGTGATGTGCTGAGTGATGCGTTGACCCGCTTGTTCAAGGACCCGACGATTGGTCAGGTGCTTGGCGAGTAACGGTTTGCAGCTTGTTTAAAGAACCCGGTGCCAGCGATGGCGCCGGGTTTTTTGTGCCTGCCGCTCCAGCAAGGGAAATCAAGCCGCTTGCGAATAGAAGTCCAGAACACTCACCCCGGTCAGCAAATCCGTCTCCGGCAAATCCGCATGTTGATGCCCGCCCAACGCGCAATACACCAGCCAATGCCGGTCCTGTACGTTGAAGGCGAGGCTGCCGACTAAGGTTTGTTGTTCGTCGCTTTGGGCAATGAGGTAAAGACGATCCTGGTTTTCGGCGTGGAGCATGACGGGGTCCGTGTCGGTTTCGAAGGGCGACAGACTGGCGGATTCAGATGACGGCGCCGTGACACAGGACAGCTATCGGTCAAATGGTTTCGTTATTTGTCGGAAAGCCGGGGCAGGCCGGTGCGCTTTCGGTAGAATTCGCGCCGCGGTCGTCGGTTGGGCGTCTGCCACACTGGTTCTGCCTGAGGTTTGTGATGTCGCTGCAATTGATTTCGCTCTTTACCGCTCATCCCGCCAAATTGATCAACCTGCTGGCCTTGCTGTTCGCCTGCCCGGGCGGCTGGTTGCTGCATGCCACCCGCCGTCGTGAACAACGCGCGATGGCCAGTATCGAAGCCCAGCGCCAGAGCCGACCCAGCGAAGAGCCGACGCTCGATTGGGCGACCTTGCGCATGAACCGGTTTTTCTACCGCTTCGGTTTTGCCTGCCTCGGGATGGCGTTACTGGTGTCGTGGGTCAGTACTCGCGTCTAATCGCGACGCGGTAACTTGTGGCGAGGGGGCTTGCCCCCGTTGGGCTGCACAGCAGCCCTGAAATGGCAATCGCTGGTCTTTCTGACATGCCCGCTGCCATCGGTTCTACGACTGCTGCGCAGCCGAACGGGGGCAAGCCCCCTCGCCACAAGGCGCCGTTGTCGTATCCAGCCATTACCCTAAAGAGGTAACCCGGCCTTGACCCGATACTGATTACGCACCGGCATCGCATATTGCAGCACCAGGAACGGACGATGTTCCTCAGGGCAAGCCTCCAGCCGACGCTGCCATTCTTCCTGAGCCTTGGCCAGTTCATCTGCCGCAAACAGCTCGGCCGCTTTCGGCACCTGCAATTGCGGGTCGGCGTCTTTCCACTGCGCATACGCCAGGTAATGCACCGGGAATAACCGGTAACCGCCCAGAATCTGCCTGTCCATTTCGATCGCCAATTGCTTGGTGTCTTCGAACAGTTCGGTGATCGGCGCGGCGAAGTTCACGTGGACCCGGCCTTTGTAGCCGGTAATGCCCTTGGCGATGCTCACGTCATCCTCGCCCGGCGCCTTGGTGTAGGTGCCGGTGGTGGCGCGGATGTACAGCTCGCGGGCCTTAGCCTGGTCGCAGGGGTCGTATTCGTAGCTGATCGACACCGGGGTGAGGTTCAGCGAGCGGATGACTTCGCCGAACGGCTCGTCCTTGCGGCTCATGTGGAACATCTTGAGGATCGCCGACTCGGTGCGGTCGTCGCCGTCCTTGGCCCGGCCTTCAGCCTGAGCAATCCAGATCGAGGCGCAATCGTTGCGGATCGAGTGATTGATGTAGGCCGACAACAATTGATACGCCGCCATTTTCTCGCGTCGACCAGTGATCGAACGGTGCACGATGAAGCTCTTGTTCAGGCGCATCAGGTCGCTGACAAAAGGCTTCTGCAGCAGGTTGTCGCCAATGGCGATGCGTGGGGTCGGCAGGCCGGCGTGGTACACGGCGTAGTTGACGAAGGCCGGGTCCATCACGATGTCGCGGTGGTTGGCGATGAACAGGTAGGCACTGCCGGACTTGAATTGCTCCACGCCGGTGTAGGTCACCCCGTCCGTGGCGCGCTCGATGGTGTGGTCGACGTAAAACTCGACTTTGTCCTGCAACGTGGCCACCGACGTGACGTCGGCGAACTCACGGCGCAGCCGATGCGCTATAAGAGGTTTGAGCATCCAGCCGAAGGCACCGGCAAAGCGCGGGAAGCGGAAGTGGGTGAGGATATCTAGAAACGCCTTGTCGCCGAGCAGCCGTGCCAGCACCGCTGGGACTTCGCTGTCGTCGTAAGGTCGGATGGCATCGAATTCGCCCATCATGCTCTCTTGTTAGAAACGGCTAGGGTAAGTAAAGGTATTGATCGAAAACCAACGGGGCATGGTCTGAAAGGTAGTCAGACGAAAATAGCCCTGCAAATAGACCGGCGATTATACGCACAAGTCACCTAGGAGACCGCGATGCTGGAAACTGCGCAGTATGAATGTCCGTATTGCGGTGAAGAAGTCGAGGCTGTTCTGGATTTGTCTGGCGGTGATCAGACCTATATCGAGGATTGTCCGGTGTGTTGTCGTCCCATTACCTTTGTCTTGCAGGTTCACGGCGAGGAATGGCACCTCGACGTCTACAGCGAAAACGAATGAAGGGGGTCACCCATGCAGCGTATCTATGAGCCGGAAAATCTGATGGAAGGCGAATTGCTGCTAAGTATGCTGGCCAGTGAAGGTATCGAGGCGCATCTGGTGGGCCGGGATTTGATCGGCGGTACCGGGGAATTGCCGATATTCGGCCTGCTGGGTGTATCGGTCGATAACGACCAGGCGCAATACGCGCGGGAACTGATCGCCGCGTACAATGCCGCGCTGCCGCTGTCCGGCGATGAACCGGACAGCTTTCCCGGCACGCTGGTCTGTTAGGCTGACGTTCGTTTGATCAAGAGTCGTATTGCCCCATGTGTGGACGTTATGCCCTGTTTCGCTGGAACCCCGCCTTCGCAGCCCTGCCCGGATTTCCCGCCGATCAGCAGGCCCAGTGGAATATTTCTCCCAACGATTCGGTGTTGATGCTGCGTGCCGGTGCAGATGGGCAGCGTGAGTTGGCCCGCGCCCGCTGGGGCCT
The DNA here is from genome assembly GCF_058798795.1 of Pseudomonas sp. GW822-FHT07A10. NCBI lineage: Bacteria > Pseudomonadati > Pseudomonadota > Gammaproteobacteria > Pseudomonadales > Pseudomonadaceae > Pseudomonas > Pseudomonas sp. GW822-FHT07A10. Next base: position 65,884 of record NZ_JBXAKV010000007.1, on the reverse strand, counting down.
GACGCCGCCGTGGCTGACCGACCTGTCCCGCACCCCGGCCCATGCCCGTGCCGAAACCGTTGCCGAACAGCCGATGTTTCGCGAAGCCTTGCGCCTGCGCCGTTGTCTGCTGCCGGCCAATGGTTTTTACGAGTGGCGCGGCACTACGCGCAAACGTCCGTACTGGCTGACGCCGGGGGAGGGCTCGACGCTGTACTTCGCGGCGATCTGGGAGGCGTACCCAGTGCAAGAGCAGGTATGGCTGAGTACGGCGGTGATCACCCAACCTGCTTCGAGTCAGCGTCGGCCGTTGATTCTCGATGCGGCGGGGCAGGAAGCCTGGCTCAATCCTGAAACCCCGCTACATGCCTTGCAAGCGCTGCTGGCCAGCGAACCCGCGGCGCTGCGCGAGCGGGTGCTGGCGAACATGGTGAATGATCCGAAGCTCAATGGGCCGGAGTGTTTGACCCCGGGCTGAGCGCGTAATGATCATTCCCATGCTCTGCGTGGGAACGATCATTGAACCCTAAACCTTGAACTGATTGATCAACCGGCGCTGCTGTTCCGCCAACTTGGTCAAATCCGCACTCGCTGCGCTCGATTCATCCGCGCCACCGGCCACTTCATTGGCTACTTGCCCGATGTTGATCACGTTGCGGTTAATGTCGTCGGCCACCGCGCTCTGTTCCTCGGCGGCGCTGGCGATCTGGGTGTTCATGTCGTTGATCACCGACACCGCTTGCGTAATGGTTTCCAGTGCTTCGGCCGCTTTCGCCGCGTGCTGCACGCTTTCGTCGGTGCGGTTCTGACTGTCTTCCATGACCCGCACCACATCGCGGGTGCCTTGCTGCAGTTGCTGGATCATGGTCTGGATTTCTTCCGTGGCCTTCTGGGTTTTCTGCGCCAGGTTGCGTACTTCATCGGCCACCACCGCAAAACCCCGGCCCTGTTCACCGGCCCGCGCCGCTTCGATGGCCGCATTCAAGGCCAGCAGGTTGGTCTGCTCGGCGATGCCGCGAATGGCCGTCAGGATCGCATTGATGTTTTCGCTGTCCTTGGCCAGGGTCTGCACCACGCTGACGGCTTTGCCGATTTCGATGGCCAACACACCAATCGAATTCGACGTATCCCGGACGATTTGCATGCCTTGCGCCGCCGCCTGATCTGCATGACTGGCAGCTTGCGCGGCCTGGGTGGCGTTGCGCGCCACGTCCTGGGCGGTGGCGGTCATTTCGTGTACGGCGGTGGCGACCTGATCGATCTCGGCCATTTGTTTGTGCACACCGATGTTGGTGCGAATGGCAATGTCGGCGGTGTGCTCCGACGAATCGCTGACGCTCTGCACCGATGTCACCACTTGAGTAATCATCGCCTGCAACTTGGCCAGGAAGGTGTTGAAGCCCTTGGCGATCGAGCCCAGTTCGTCGCTGCGGTCGCTGGTCAGACGGCGGGTCAGGTCGCCTTCGCCCTGGGCGATGTCATCGAGCATGGTCACCATCTGCTTCAGCGGCCGGGCAATGCCGTGGCCCACCAGCCAGATCACCAACAAACCAATGCCGGCGATCAGCAAGCCGACCATGGCCATGCCAAAGGTGTCGGACTTGCGCTGTGCGTCCAGGTCACCTTGAAGTTTTTGCAGGTCGGCCATCACCGCGTTCAGCGGCAGTTGCAGCATCAAGGTCCAGCGGGCGTCGGTCTGGCCGATGCCGAAGGGCAGGTACAACTCGATCCGGCCCTGGGCCTTGTCGACGGTGTAAGTCACTTCGCCGCGCTTGAGATTGGCCATGTTGGCAATCTGCTTGCTGTCGAGGATGTCGCTGACTTTTTCGCCGAATTTGCTCGGGTCTTTGGTGTAGGCGACGATTCGGCCGTTACCGCCGATCAGGGCCATTTCCCCGGCGCCGCTGTACAGTTTCTGATTCGCCCCCAGCAGCATTTCCTGGATGAAGTTCACCGACAGATCGGCGCCGACAATGCCCTGGAACGCGCCGTTGAGCATGATCGGTTCAATGAAGGACGCGAGCATGACGATCTTGTCGCCGACCTTGTAGGGCGCCGGATCGATCACGCAGGATTTTTTGGTTTCCTTGGAGCACAGGTAGTACTCGCTGGCGCGTACGCCGGTGGACAAGGTTTTCTGGTCGTCGACGTCGACCAGTTTGTCCAGACCCAGGCTGCCGTCTTCGTTACGGAACCACCACGGCAGGAAGCGCCCGTTACTGGCGTCGATGCCGACTACTTTGGTGTCGACGTAGGCCGCATCGTTGTGGTCGAGGGCGTTTTTTTCCCACCCAATATAGGTGCCGAGAATTTTCGGGTTCCGGGCGACGTTTTCCTTGATCAGGCTGATCAGTTGCTCACGGCTCAGGCTCAGTTGCGGCTGGCCGTCGGCGCCCGGTGTGCCGATCAATGCGTTGACCCGCACCAGACCGCCGGCAATCAGCAGCGGCGCTTCGAGTTCGCGCTGGATCTGGCTGACCTGGGTTTGCGCCAGCGACGTCAGGCGCTGTTCGATGACTTGCTCGAACTGCGCCTGAGTCCGTTGCTGGACCATGTCTTGGGTCCGGGCGCCGGAAAACAGCGCGTATAGCACCAGGGCTGCGACAACGCTGAGCACAATGGCGCCGGCCAGGGCGGCAACGGAAAACTGGATCGACTTGAATTTCATGGGTGCTCCGCACGCAAGAGGACGTCTGCAGAGCTGTATCGGCACTGGGGCGGTGGGGCATGAGCCAGGTGTAACGAATTGGCTGTTTTAGAGTGCTGGATGTCGTAAATGAATCATTGCTGGCCGTGATCAGCCGCGGCGGACGCTGTTGTGTGAATTTTTTCCTACGGTGATCGGGGCTTTGTCTGAAATGTACGTGCTACACGTCCGTTGTATCTAGCGCCGATACAAATCCCCACCTAGGATACGCGGCATGTTTCCAGGGAGCTTCTTGATGAGTAAGACATTGGTTTTGTGTGCACTGAGTGCAAGTCTGCTGCTTGCCGGTTGTCAGTCGGTCAACACCACCAACGGTGGCGCTGTGGGCGTTGAGCGCACGCAATACATGTTCAGTATGTTGTCGACCTCCGAGGTCAACCAGATGTACGCCCAGTCTTATCAACAGACCATCGGGGAGGCGAGCACCAAAGGCGTGCTGGATAAATCCAGTAATAATGCGAAGCGAGTCCAGGCCATCTCCAATCGCCTGATTGCCCAGGCACCGGTGTTTCGTCCGGATTCGGCCCAGTGGCAATGGGAAGTGAACCTGATCAAGAGCGACGAGCTGAATGCCTCCTGCGGGCCTGGCGGCAAGATCATTTTCTACAGCGGGCTGATCGACACCCTGCAACTCACTGATGACGAAATCGCCGCCATCATTGGCCATGAAATCGCTCACGCCTTGCGCGAGCACAGCCGTGAAGCGATGTCCAGGGCTTACGGTCTCGAAATGGCCAAGCAGGGCGCCGGTGCGTTGCTCGGTCTGGGGCAGGACAGCCTGGCCCTGGCAGACACCGTGGCCAAATACGGCATGACCTTGCCCAACAGTCGCGAGAACGAAAACGAAGCTGACTTGATCGGCCTCGAGCTGGCCGCCCGCGCCGGTTACAACCCGAACTCTGCGATCACCCTGTGGAACAAAATGAGCAAAGCCTCGGAAGGCGCGCCGCCAGAGTTCTTGAGCACTCACCCGGCGTCGGCCAGTCGGATTGCGTCGTTGCAGGCGGCGATTCCGAAAGTCATGCCGTTGTACGAGAGAGCCAGGAAATCCTGATCGTCATGTACTGAGGCTTGTGGCGAGGGGGCTTTTCGGAACGCCCCCTCGCCACAATCTGTTACTCACCAGATCCAGGGTTAAACCCAGCCACTGCTCTGCATCGCCTTGTACACCGCGACGATCGCCAGGATGAAGAATGCCGACGCCGCCAGGCGACGGATCAAAGTCAGCGGCAGTTTTTCCGCCGCAAAGTTGCCCGCCAGTACCACCGGCACGTTGGCAATCAACATCCCGGCGGTGGTGCCGAGGATCACCAGCCACAGATCCGGGTATTGCGCGGCGAGCATCACGGTCGCGACCTGAGTCTTGTCGCCCATCTCCGCGAGGAAAAACGCAATCAGCGTGGTCAGGAACGGCCCGAACTTGCGGGCGGTGCTGGCTTCGTCTTCGTCCATCTTGTCCGGCACCAGGGTCCACAACGCGGTGGCGGCGAAGCTGGCGGCGAGGATCCAGTGAAGCGTCGCATTCGAGAAGAAACTGCCGAACCAGGCGCCTACCGCACCGGCCGCCGCGTGGTTGGCCAGGGTTGCGGCGATGATGCCGGCGATGATCGGCCAGGGTTTGCGAAAGCGGGCAGCGAGAATGAGCGCGAGCAGCTGCGTCTTGTCGCCGATTTCGGCCAAGGCAACGATTGCGGTGGGAACGAGTAGAGAGTCCAGCATCATCAGGGTTTTCCTAAGGGGCGGGTCGACACGGCTATGACACGTACAGCCTTCCCGCCCCGGGTAAGGTGTTCGTGTCATAGGTCTTGTCAAACCCTGCGATCCGTCTGATGCGGACGCGTGGGTCGCATACGCCATGGTCTGAGGACCAAGTATGTTGACGTATGCCGGACGAGCATGGCGCTCGTGGGAGACTACTCCCCTAGGACGGAGCGGATTCTGCCTAGGCAAATCCGATAGGGCAAGCCCTCTTTTGCAAAAGCGTTTTCAGCCACGCTTGGCCCGGTAGATTCTAAAACCCTGTCCTTCAGCCTTGATCGCACACGCGCCCAAGTGCTCTTCGATCAGCGGCTGATACTTCAGGAAACTGTTTGCTACCAAGCGCAATTCACCGCCGTTTTTCAGATGTTTAGCCGCTTTTCGCAGCAAGTTCTCTGTGGCGAAGTAGTCGGTGTGTACGCCGACATGGAACGGTGGATTACTCAGAATCGCGCTCAAGCCCATGGGCGCTGCGTCGATGCCGTCACCGGTCAGCACTTCCGCTTCCAGACCGTTGGCGGCCAGGGTCAGGCGACTGCTGGCGGCGGCAAACGCGTCGACATCGAGCAGGGTGACCTGGTTGTGCGGGTAACGTCGCTTGACCGCCGCCCCCAACACGCCTGCGCCGCAACCGAAGTCCAGCAAGTGGCCGCTAGGCAGTTTGTCCAGATGCTCCAGCAACAGGGCACTGCCGCGATCCAGTCGACCATGGCTGAACACGCCCGGCAGGCTGATGACTTTCAACGGCCCTTCGGCTAATGGTAGTTCATAGGTCTGGGCCAGGCTTTCCAGCGATTTGGCTTCTGGCGCATTGGCCACGGTGACCTGCCAGAGCTGGCAATGCCGCGCACTGTCGAGCTTGCGTGGTTTGCCGAAGGGGTTCAGCTGCTTGGCCGCGCCTTCGATGCCGCTGCGTTTTTCGCCGACCAGATACAACTCACGACCGGCCAGACGAGAGGCGAGGGCGTTGAGGATATAGTCGGTCAGGTCCTTGGACTTGGGCAGAAACACCACGGCGCTGTCGAATTCGCGCTCGGGCGCATTCACGCCAAAATGGCTGCGCTCGGCGAAACGGGCGTCCAGTGCTGCTTGATCGCCGGCGTGCCAGCACCAGCCGTGGGCATCGGGCAGGCGACCCAGCAAGTCGTCGGCGGGCAAACCGGCCAGCAGCACCGAACCCTGGAACAACTCGGCCTGACGAAGCAGTACTTCACTGCGCGGATCCATACTCTGCTCCTTGAAAAAAAGTGCCGCAGTTTATCAACTGACGACCCGTAGCGCTTTACCGCTGAAGTAAGCCTGAGCGTTTTCCGTCAACTGGCCAACGATTCGCTGCCGCGCCTCGCGGCTACCCCAGGCGTTGTGCGGGGTGACGATCAGCCGTGGAATGTCCTGGGCCAGCAGCGGATTGCCCGCAGTCGGTGGTTCGACACTCAACACGTCGGTGGCCGCGCCGCCCAAGTGGCCGTTGCGCAGGGCGTCGGCCAATGCTTGTTCGTCGATCAAGCCACCGCGCGCGGTGTTGACCACGAAAGCACCGGGCTTCATCGAGGCCAGTTCACGGGCACCGATGAAGTGTCGGGTGTGTTCGTTGAGCGGGCAATGCAGGGTCAGGGCGTCGATTTGCGGCAGCAGTTCGTCCAGCGGCAAGCGATCCGGGCGGGCAGGGCGGCCCGGAATCTGCCCCAGCAAGACGCGCATGCCGAACGCTTCTGCCAGCCGCGCGACGGCACCGCCCAGTTCACCGTGGCCGAGCAAACCGAGGGTTTTACCTTCGAGTTCGACGATCGGGTAATCCAGCAGGCAGAACTGTTTCGCCTGTTGCCAGCGACCTTCGGCGACAGCTTTTTGATAGTCGCCCAGGCGCGTCGCCAGGTTCAGCAACAACATGATTGTGTGCTGAGCCACCGACGGCGTGCCGTAACCCTGGCAATTGCAAACAGTGATTCCGTGGGCGCGGGCGGCGGCCAGATCGACGTTATTAGTACCGGTGGCGGTGATCAGGATCAACTTCAACTCGGGGCTGGCCGCCATGGCCGCCACATCAATCAGGATTTTATTGGTGATGGCGACAGTGGCGCCTTTGAGGCGTTCGATCACCTGCGCAGGCGTGGTCTGGGCGAACAGCTGCAAGTCGCTGAAGCACTCGCGTAGCGGACTGAGGTCGAGATCGCCGAGGTCCAGGGACGGATGGTCGAGGAAAACGGCGCGGCGAGAGATCATCATCAACTGTACCTTTTGTGCGTTGAACTGAAGGCGTAACCTGCCGAGCCTACCAGATGAAACAAGCAGTTACGCTTGGCCAAAAGGAGCCCCCATGTACTGGACAGAATTCTTGACCGTTGCCCTGATTCACCTGTTGGCTGTTGCAAGCCCCGGCCCGGATTTCGCCGTGGTGGTGCGAGAGAGCGTGACTCACGGTCGCCGTGCCGGGACCTGGACGGCGCTGGGCGTTGGCTCGGCGATTTTCCTGCACGTCGGTTATTCGCTGCTGGGGATCGGGCTGATCGTGTCCCAGTCGATCGTGCTGTTTAACGCCTTGAAATGGGCCGCTGCCGCGTACCTGTTGTACATCGGCTACAAGGCCCTGCGCGCGCAACCGGCCAAACCTGCGGCTGACGATCTGCACCAGGAAGCGGGTGAGCGCACCGCGCGGGGCGCCTTCACTGCGGGGTTCGTGACTAATGGCCTGAACCCGAAAGCTACGCTGTTTTTCCTGTCGCTGTTCACCGTGGTGATCAACCCGCACACGCCGCTGGCGGTACAGGCCGGTTACGGGGTCTATCTGGCAGCGGCAACGGCGCTCTGGTTTTGCCTGGTGGCGATGTTGTTCAGTCAACAACGCGTGCGCGCCGGTTTCGCCCGCATGGGCCACTGGTTCGACCGGACGATGGGCGCGGTGCTGATCGCCATCGGCGTGAAACTCGCGTTCACCGAGATGCATTGACAGTGCTGAGCGTCTACGGGGGATTGAGTTCGCTCAATTTGTTCAGCGCGTTCAGGTACTCCCGAGGGTTTTCCCCGAGCAAACGGCGAAACATTGCGCTGAACGCCCGAGCACTGCCGTAGCCCAGATCGCGCGCCACGCTCTGCACGCTTTCCCCGGCGAGCAGACGCGGCAGGGCTTCCATCAGGCGCAGTTGCTGGCGCCAGGCATTGAAATTCATCTTCAGTTGCTGCTGGAACAGCCGCGCCAAAGTTCGAGAACTGGCGCCGACCTGCTGTGCCCAGTCTTCCAGGGTGTTGGAGTGCTCCGGTGCGCGCATCAGAGCCAGGCAGATGCCCAGCAGGCGTCGATCTTCGGGCATTGGAATGTGTAGCGGAAGGTTTTCCAGGCTGGCGATTTCTTCCAGCATCAGCCGCTGAATCAATGAGTTTTTCGCGTGTTGCGGACCTTGCACCGCACGCAGGATCAGCTCGCGCAGCAGTGGCGTGACGGCCAGCACGCAACACTGTTGCAGCGTTGGCGGCGACAGTTCGGGGGCAATGAACAGCGAACGCATGCGCACCTCGCCCGACATGAAAATTTCATGCGCCACCAATGGTGGAATCCACACGGCTCGGGTTGGTGGAATGACCCAGGCACCTTGCGCAGTGACCACTCGCATGGTGCCGCAAACGGCGTACAGCAACTGTGCTTCGCGGTGTTGATGCAGTTCCTGGTGAGCACCGTCCACGTAATCTCGCGGATAGGCGCTGACCGGCCCGTGCAGGAAATGGCTGATTAACATGTCAGATCCAATGACTTTGTTGTCAGAATTACTCTTTTTCGCCAACTTAGCATAAGCCGCTCACTACAACGTAAGCGTGCCGCGATGAACCAGTCCAGAAATGTCCTCCGCTATATCAACGCAGCTCATGTGATCGATCACATGTTCATGCTGATTTTTCCCGCCGCCGTTCTCGGCATGACCCAGGCCTTCGCGCAGGACTACGCCGCGCTGATCGGCCTGTCTCTCGGTGGTTTTATTGCCTTTGGCGCCTGTTCGCTGCCGGCCGGCTGGCTGGGGGATCGCTGGAGCCGACGGAAAATGATGCTGGTGTTTTTTTTCGGCATTGGCGCTTCGGCGATCTTTACCGGCGTGAGCAGCAGCGCACCGATGCTGGTACTCGGCCTGACGCTGATCGGTATTTTCGCCGCGATCTATCACCCGGTGGGCACCGCGATGCTGGTGGCTTACGCGCAGAACCGGGGCCGTGAAATCGGTATCAACGGCATGTGGGGCAACCTTGGCGTGGCGTTTTCGGCGCTGATCACCGGGTTGCTGGTGGCGCAACTCGGCTGGCGTTCGGCGTTCGTTTTGCCTGGCGTGGTGGCGATTGGGCTGGGCATCGGTTTCGCGTTTCAGGTGCGCGAAGAACCGATCCCCAAGCGTGCGCACACACCGCTCAAAGATGCGGCTGGCCAGCGGATTTCCATGGTCATGGTGTTCGGCGTACTGGCCTTGGCCACCGCGACCGGCGGTGTAGTGTTCAACGCCACGACCATGACCTATCCGAAACTGTTTCAGGAACGCCTGCACGATTTGTTTACTTCACCGCAAATCCTTGGTGTCGTAGTCAGCCTGGCGTATGCCTTCGGCGCCGTGGCGCAGTTGAGCATCGGCCGGGTCTTGCATCGTTTCAGTCTGAAATGGCCGTTCATAGTGTTGACGCTGTGCCAGGCGCCACTGTTGTTCGGGTTGGCCTATGTCGACGGCTGGGCCGTGATCGTGCTGGGTGCGGCGTTCATGTTCGTGGTGTTTGGCCAGGTCACGGTGAATGATGCGATGGTCGCCAACTTTGTCGCGCCGCAATGGCAATCCCGAGTCTTCGCGCTGCGTTACTGTTTATCGTTCGGTGCCAGTGCTACCGCGATTCCGCTGATTTCGTTCGTCGAACCGCGCCAAGGTTTTGTAGGCCTTTACCTGATATTGGCGAGTATTGCAGCGTTGACCTTCGTGGCTGCAATGGTTTTCCCCCGGACACCAGCCGAGGCTGCCGTAGGAAAAATGGCGTAACGGCTGACGAACTCTCACAAATGCTGGCGCAAAGCTAGCATTTGTACGGCTCTGCAAATCATACCTTTGGCTGATTTGGCTGGCGTTCAAGGCCTCTAGAGTGCTTAGCTTTAGCAGCCAAGACTGTGCAGTCAAAAAGGGACTCTTATGTTGCAGACTCGCGTTATTCCTCCAGCCGAGGGCGCTTACCAGTATCCGTTGTTGATTAAACGGCTGCTGATGTCCGGCGCCCGTTACGAAAAAACTCGGGAGATCATCTATCGCGATCAGTTGCGCTACAGCTATCCGACCCTGATCGAGCGGGTCGCACGGCTCGCCAATGTGCTGACAGAAGCCGGCGTGAAGGCCGGGGATACCGTGGCGGTGATGGACTGGGACAGCCATCGCTACCTGGAGTGCATGTTTGCCATCCCGATGATCGGCGCGGTGATCCACACCATCAACGTGCGCCTTTCGCCGGAACAGATTCTCTACACCATGAACCATGCCGAGGACCGCTTCGTGCTGGTCAACAGCGAGTTCGTCGGTTTGTACAAGGCGATTGCCGGGCACCTGACCACGGTGGAGAAAACCCTGCTGCTGACCGATTTACCGGAAAAGACTGCCGAGCTGCCAAACCTTGTCGGCGAGTACGAGCAGTTGCTGGCCGCGGCGAGCCCGCAGTACGACTTCCAGGACTTCGACGAAAACTCGGTGGCCACCACGTTCTACACCACCGGCACCACCGGTAACCCCAAAGGCGTGTATTTCACCCATCGGCAACTGGTGCTGCATACCATGGGTGTGGCGACCATCATGGGCGCCATCGACAGCGTGCGGCTGTTGGGCACCAACGACGTGTACATGCCGATCACCCCGATGTTCCATGTGCATGCCTGGGGCTTGCCGTATGTGGCGACCATGCTCGGGCTCAAGCAGGTTTATCCGGGCCGTTACGACCCCGAGTATCTGGTGGAGCTGTGGCGCAAGGAGAAGGTGAGCTTTTCCCACTGCGTGCCGACCATTCTGCAAATGGTCCTCAATGCCAAGGCGGCGCAAAACGTCGATTTCGGTGGCTGGAAAATCGTCATCGGCGGCAGTGCGCTCAACCATGCGCTGTACGACGCCGCCAAGGCCAAGGGCATCCAATTGACCGCCGCTTATGGCATGTCGGAGACCGGGCCATTGGTATCATGCGCCCACCTCAACGATGAGCTGATGGCCGGCACTGAAGATGAACGCACCACCTACCGGATCAAGGCGGGTGTGCCGGGGCCGTTGGTTGAGGCGGCAATCGTCGACACCGAGGGCAACTTCCTGCCAGCCGATGGCGAAACCCAGGGCGAACTGGTGCTGCGTGCGCCGTGGCTCACCGAGGGGTACTTCAACGAGCCGCAAAAAGGCGCCGAGCTTTGGGCCGGGGGCTGGCTGCACACCGGCGATGTGGCAACCCTGGACAGCATGGGCGTGATCGACATCCGTGACCGGATCAAGGATGTGATCAAGACCGGTGGCGAGTGGATCTCTTCCCTGGACCTGGAAGACTTGATCAGTCGCCACCCTGCGGTACGCGAGGTAGCAGTGGTGGGCATCGCCGATCCACAGTGGGGCGAGCGCCCATTTGCGCTGCTGGTGGTTCGCGAAGGGCATCAGATCGGGGCCAGGGAACTCAAGGAGCACCTCAAGCCGTACGTTGAACAGGGGCACCTGAGCAAGTGGGCTATCCCGAGTCAGATCGCCGTTGTTACTGAAATTCCCAAGACCAGCGTCGGCAAGCTCGACAAGAAGCGTATCCGCGTCGACATCACCGAATGGCAGGCCAACAACAGCACCTTCCTCTCGACGCTTTAAGCGTCATCTGGCGTGCCCAAAAGGGCACGCCAGAGCCACCAAGCAAGCGCTTGGCTTGTGAAATCCGAATTTTCAGCCATCCTTGCCGTGCCGACATGTGTCGGACTGGCGAAAGGACTGTTCCAGAGTGGCCGGCAGCGCAAATCACACTTTAGAGGGATCAAGCACTACTACCTGCTGGCTATAGTCCGCTCAAGGATTTTTAAGAACGGAGCTCACGCAATAAACGGGGCGATGCAACTTTGGAGTGACTTCGGACCGCTTGGCTTCCGGTTACCCAGCGTTTTTAAAAGTACTAAGCCATAACAATAATGCACATGGAGTAGCGTCGATGACATCAGTAAACCAGTTCTGGCGCCGGGCGAAACTGCCCCTGGCGGTCAGTCTCGCCTCTTCGCTCGCCGGGCCCGCATTCGGCGTCAGTTTCAACGTTGGTGAAATCGAAGGTCAATTCGACTCATCCCTGTCGATCGGAGCCAGTTGGTCTACTCAGAGTCCCAACAAAAACCTGATCGGCGTCAATAACGGGGGCCATGGCCTGTCCCAGACGTCCGATGACGGTCACGCCAACTTCAAGAGTGGCGAAACTTTCTCGAAGATCTTCAAGGGTATTCATGACCTTGAATTGAAATACGGCGACACCGGTGTCTTCGTCCGAGGCAAATACTGGTACGACTTCGAACTCAAGGATGAAAGCCGCGAATTCAAGGACATCAGCGACAGCAACCGCAAGGAAGGCGCCAAATCCTCCGGCGGCGAGATCCTCGACGCCTTCGTCTACCACAACTACTCCATTGCCGATCAGCCGGGTTCCGTGCGTCTGGGCAAGCAGGTTGTGAGTTGGGGTGAAAGTACTTTCATCGGCGGCGGCATCAACTCGATCAACCCGATCGACGTCTCCGCGTTCCGTCGTCCCGGCGCCGAGGTCAAGGAAGGTCTGATCCCGGTCAACATGTTCTACGTGTCCCAGAGCCTCACCGACACCCTGTCGGCCGAAGCCTTCTATCAGCTGGAATGGGACCAGACCGTCGTCGACAACTGCGGCACCTTTTTCTCCCAGCCCGACATCATTGCCGACGGTTGCGACAACAACCTGCGCGTGCTGAACAAGCGTTCGACCATTCCGGCCGCCGCTCTGCCGACATTGACCAGGCTGGGCGTGGACGTCAACGAAGAAGGTGTGCTGGTGCGCCGTGGCGCGGATCGCGATGCGCGGGACAGCGGTCAGTGGGGCGCGTCCCTCAAATACATGTTTGAGCCGCTGGATACCGAGTTCGGCGCCTACTTCATGAACTATCACAGCCGTGCGCCGATCTTCAGCGCCACGGGTGCTCCAGCATCGGCCTATGCACGGGCAGCGGCCTTGCCGGGGGCGCTTCGGGCTCTGGCACCATTGGTGGTCGCGGGTAACTCGAACTACTTCGTCGAGTACCCGGAAGACATCCGCCTCTACGGCTTGAGCTTCTCCACTACCTTGCCTACCGGCACGGCGTGGAGCGGTGAGCTCAGCTATCGTCCGAACGCGCCGGTGCAGCTCAACTCCACCGACATTCTGTTCGCCGGCGTGCGTCCATTGGGCGGCGCCCTGACCAATGCTTCGCTGCTTAATGGTGTGCCGGGTCAGGACTTGCACGGCTATCGCCGCAAGGAAATCACCCAGTTCCAGACCACCCTGACGCACTTCTTCGATCAGGTCATGGGCGCCAGCCGTCTGACCCTGGTGGGCGAACTGGGCGTGACCCATGTCGGTGGCCTGGAAAGCACCTCTGACGTCCGTTATGGCCGTGACCCGGTCTACGGGCCTGGCGAACTGCCGTCCACCGGTGGTCTCGATACCTGCTCGGCGATCCTTAATACCAGCACCATCAACGGTGCCGGCCCAGGTGCCGCTACCAATAACCGCAGCCGCAATTGCAACGACGACGGCTTCACTACGGCCACTTCGTGGGGTTATCGCGCCCGGGCCATTTGGGAATACCCCGACGTATTCGCCGGTGTGAACCTCAAGCCGAACGTGGCCTGGTCCCACGACGTGAGCGGTTACTCGCCAGGCCCTGGCGGCAACTTCGAGGAAGGTCGTAAAGCGGTAAGCCTGGGGCTCGATGCCGAATACCAGAACACCTACACCGCGAGCCTGGCGTACACCAACTTCTTCGACGGCAAGTACACCACCGTAGATGACCGCGACTTCGTTGCGCTCAGCTTCGGCGTGAACTTCTAAGCACAGTATTTTCAGGACGAACACATTTATGAAAATAACAAAGAGTCTGTTCCATGTTGGTGTTCTGGGGCTTTCGCTGCTGGCGACCGCTGTCATGGCGGCGGTCCCTGCGGCCGAAGCGGACAAGCTGGGCAAGAGCCTGACCCCGATGGGGGCCGAGATGGCAGGCAACGCCGACGGCTCGATCCCGGCCTGGAAACCGATGCCAAAAAACGCCGGTAGCGTGGACAGCAAGGGTTTTCTGTCTGATCCGTTCGCGAGTGAAAAACCGCTGTTCACCATCACCGCGCAGAACGTCGACCAGTACAAGGACAAACTCGCGCCGGGCCAGTACGCGATGTTCAAGCGCTACCCGGAAACCTTCAAGATGCCGGTCTACCCGTCCCATCGCGGCGCCACTGTGCCGGATGAGGTGTTTGCCTCCATCAAGAAGAACGCTACCAACACTAATCTGGTGTCCGGTGGCAACGGTCTGGAGAACTTCGAAACCGCGATCCCGTTCCCGATTCCGAAAAGTGGCGTTGAAGTCATCTGGAACCATATCACCCGTTATCGCGGCGGCAGTGTGACCCGCCTGATAACCCAGGCCACGCCGCAGGCGAACGGCTCGTTCAGCCTGGTGTACTTCGAGGACCAGTTCGTGTTCCGCGACAGGATGAAGGATTACGACCCGAAGAACCCAGGCAACATTTTGTTCTACTTCAAGCAGAAAGTGACCGCGCCGGCTCGTCTGGCCGGTGGTGTGCTGCTGGTGCACGAAACCCTCGACCAGGTTAAAGAACCGCGTTCGGCGTGGGTCTACAACGCCGGGCAGCGTCGTGTGCGTCGTGCGCCGCAAGTGTCCTACGACGGGCCGGGTACCGCTGCCGATGGCCTGCGTACCTCCGACAACCTGGACATGTACAACGGTGCGCCGGATCGCTATGACTGGAAGCTCGAAGGCAAGAAAGAGATGTACATCGCCTCCGACAGCTACAAGCTCGATTCGCCACAGCTGAAGTACGCCGACATCATCAAGGCTGGTCACATCAACCAGGACCTGGCTCGCTATGAACTGCGCCGGGTCTGGCATGTGGTCGCGACACTGAAGGAAGGTCAGCGTCACATCTACGCCAAACGTGACTTCTATATCGACGAAGACACCTGGCAGGCGGCAGTGGTCGACCACTACGACGGTCGCGGGCAACTGTGGCGCGTCGCCGAGGCTCACTCCGAGAACTACTACGACAAGCAAGTGCCGTGGTACGCCCTCGAAACCTTGTACGACCTGCAATCGGGCCGCTACCTGGCACTGGGCATGAAGAACGAAGAGAAGTCGGCCTATAACTTCGGCTTCACCGCCAGCACCGCCGACTTCACTCCGGCCGCGTTGCGTCAGGAAGGCGTTCGCTAAAACGTTGTAACCCGAGGCCGCATCCTCGTAAAAAACGCCCCGACTGGTTCGGGGCTTTTTTTTGGAAGTTCATAAAGAGCGTCGTAGCAGCTGTCCGGTATACCGACATTTTTGGTTGTAGTCTTTTTGTAGTCATTTGTAGCAATAACCTTCAATAGCTCTTCGTTTACCGCTAGGCTGCGGACATCTGTAACGCCGCCATCAGTATTTCAAACAAGAGCCGGCCATGACTGATCTGTCCCCACTTCCGGGTCCTGCAAGCGTTGCCGTCGCGGCACTGGACGGGCGCTTTTTCCGGCCTCCACTGCCTGACGGCCATGTGCTGCGACCGCGTCTGTGCGAGCGCCTGAGTGCAGGTCTCGGTGGCAGGCTGTTGCTGGTCAGCGCGCCGGCAGGGTTCGGCAAGAGTTCATTGGCGGTGGAGTTTTGTCAGGGGTTGCCGGATCACTGGCAAAGCCTGTGGCTGGGCTTGAGTCTGCGGGACAGTGATCCCGGCCGTTTTCTTGAGCGCCTGCTCGAAGGTCTTCAGGATTACTTTCCACAACTGGGCAGCCAGGCGTTGGGGCTGCTGAAAATGCGCCAACGTCATCAACCGTTCGCCTTTGAAGAATGGCTGGACGGTTTGCTCGATGAACTGACTGTGCACCTCTCACCCAACACGCCGCTGCTGTTGGTACTTGATGACTATCATCTGGCCCAGGGCCCGGTGCTTGATCGTTGTCTGCAGTTTTTCCTCAATCATTTACCCGATGGCTTGTTGGTCATGGTCACCAGTCGGCAGCGTCCGGACTGGCATCTGGCACGCCTGCGGCTGTCGCGGCAACTGCTCGAGTTGCATGAGCAGGATCTTCGGTTGACCCATGATGAAGCCCTGAGCCTGCTTGATCGACACAGCATTTCATTGCGTGGCGAGGCGCTGGAGAATTTGATCCAGCGCAGCGAAGGCTGGGTGGCAGGGCTGCGCTTTTGGCTATTGGCGGCCTCCGAGGTGGGCAGTGAGGGCGCATTGCCCCAATCGTTGTACGGTGGGGAAGGGCTGATTCGCGATTACCTGCTCGAAGAAGTCATCGATTGCCTGCCCGCCGAGGTACAGTCATTTCTGTACGACACCGCGCCCCAGGAGCGCTTTTGCAGTGAGCTGTGCGACGCTGTGCGCGAAGCCCATGACAGCGCCGAAATCCTGCGTTTCCTGCTGGCGCATCAGGTGTTTCTGGTGCCGTTGGACGAACACGGTCACTGGTATCGCTATCACCACCTTTTTTCCGATCTGTTGCGCAGCCGGCCCACCGCCCAGGCGATGGTGCCGACGGCCAGTTTGCACCTGCGCGCCTGCCGCTGGTTCAACGCCCAAGGGCTACTCGATGAGGCGGTGGAGCAGGCATTGCGCGCCGGGCATCTGGATGTCGCGGCGAATCTGGTGCAAAACCTTTCTGAAGAGCAACTGCTGGCCGAGCAGAACGTCGGCATGTTGCTGCGCTGGAAAATGGACTTGCCCGATAGCCTGTTAATCAGCACGCCACGGCTGATCGTGCTCTACAGCTGGGCATTGGGGCTGGCCTGTCAACTGGACGCCGCCGAGGAGCTGGCCAGTCACCTGAGCCGCTTCCTGCCGGCGCCGTCGGCTACTGCGCAAAAATCCATGCTGGCGCAATGGCTGGCCCTGAGCGGGATCATTGCCCGGGGGCGAGGCGATCGCGAGCTGACCATGCTCTATTGCACCGAAGCGCTGGAAAGCCTGCCGGCCAAACGGTATGGACAGCGACTGATGTGCCTGTCGACCTTGTCCAATCTGGCGATTGCCGATGGCGACTTGTGGCGTGCCCGGGGGTTGAATCGTGATTCGCTGGAGTTGGCACAGCGCGTTGGCAATCCGTTGTTCGAGGCCTTGGCTCATTACGACCGCGCCCGGGTATTGCAGGCGCGAGGGGAGATCCTGCGTTCACTGGATGAAGTCCGTCAGGGGCTGCAACGCCTGCAAGGTTTATCCCCACAACGGCTTTATGCGGTGCGCGCCCGCCTGACCTTGTACGAGGGTTTTTTGCTGGCGCTGCGCTTGCAACCCCAGGCCGCGCGGGCACGTTTACTCGCGGGGTTGGGTGAAGCCAGGGCCTGTCGTGACATCAGTGTACTGATCGGCCACTGTGTTATTGCCCGGCTGGACGGCAGCAGCGGCGAATTTGCAAAAGCCTTCGCCGAACTCGCTGAGGCCGAGCGGCTGATGCACATCTGGGACGTTCCGCCGATTTACTATCTGGCGATGATTACCCTGGTCAAATGCGAGCTGTGGCTAGCCCAGGGGCGCATCGATCTGGCCGAAGCCTGGCTCGCGCGATTGGGCCAGACTTACAACGGCGAGCACCCGGCGGCTCCTCCGGAATTTCATCCGCAATTACCGTTGCACATTGAACTGCAACAGGCGGTGCTGGACGTGATGAAGGGCCAGCCCATGCTCGCCGAAGGGCGCTTGAACGCGCTGCATGAGCACGGTCAGCGCAGTGGTCGGCAGATGCTCAGCGTGATGACGCTGAGTCAGAAAGTCATGCTGTTGCTGGTGAGTGGGCGTGAACCCGAGGCCCGCAAGGCGCTGTCCCAGGCTTTGGAGGCGGCCGCCGGAGGTGTCCTGCAACCGTTTGACCGATTACTGGCTGAGCACGCGGACTGGCTGCGCGGGCAACTTCAACTCTGTGCGCCGACGGCTGTTTCGCAGAGTCTCTTGGAAAAGCTTCCGGTCATGGCTTCCCGTTCGGTGGTGGAGTCATCGCCAGTCGCCGAACAACTCAGTACACGTGAGTTGGCCGTTCTGCGACTGATCGCACTGGGGTGTTCGAATCAGGAAATCAGTGAGCAGTTGTTCATTTCGCTGCATACGGTGAAGACACATGCCAGTCATATCAACAGTAAGCTTGGGGTAGAACGCAGGACCCAAGCTGTGGCAAGGGCTAAAGAGTTGGGGGTGTTGGGGTAGCGCATTTTTACGACGCAAATAGGTGTAAATGGATTAATGCGATTTTGTGCCAGAATTGGCCATTCCTGTTTTCCGAGCGTGCCCGATGTCTCAGCAGCCCACCCTCATTCGCGAAACCTTCCCCGTCGGCCCTTTGCAGTGCAACTGCACAATCATCGGCGACCCGATCAGCAAAAAGGCCATCGTGGTCGATCCGGGAGGTAATCACGAACTGATCCTCGCCCGTCTCGACGCCTTGGGCCTGAAGGTGGTCAGCATCATCCATACCCACGCACACCTAGATCACTTCCTGGCCTCGGGTCAGTTGAAGGAGAAAACCGGCGCGACGCTGCACCTGCATAAGGACGATCAGTTCCTCTGGGACAACCTGGAGATGCAGTGCCAGATGTTCGGTGTGCCTTACACCCCGGTGCCATCGCCGGATCGCTGGTTGGCCGACGAAGAAGAGCTGGCCTGCGGTTGTGGTGTTGCGTTGCACACGCCGGGTCATACGCCAGGTTCCATGAGCTTTTGGTTTTCAGAGGCTAAGCTGCTGATTGCCGGTGACACGCTGTTCAAGCGGGGGGTAGGGCGCACGGATTTGTGGGGCGGCGATCAGGCGACGCTCGTGCGGTCGATCAAGCAGCGGTTGTATACCCTCGACGAAGAGGCCACCGTAGTGGCCGGGCATGGTCCGGACACCTGTCTGGGCGATGAAATGCGCGGTAACCCCTTTGTGCGAGCCTGATGGCTCATGACGGAATTTTTGTCGTTGCCAGTGATCCAACGCCCGCAAAGGTTCATTGCTTAAGTCCGTTGCACCACAGAATGCAAAAAAAGTAGGAGCTCCTCCATGTTCACCTCGCGTCGTTTGATCGTTGTCGCTACTGCAGTGGCTCTGTTGTCCGGTTGCGCATCGCCGAACCCTTATGACAACCAGGGTCAGGCTGATGGCAGCTCCACGGGCATGAGCAAAACCGCCAAATACGGTGGCCTCGGCGCCCTGGCCGGTGCGCTGGCCGGTGCTGCCATCAGCCACGATAACCGTGGCAAGGGCGCGCTGATTGGCGCCGCCGTGGTGGGTGCTTCTGCCGCCGGTTACGGTTACTACGCCGACCAGCAAGAGAAAAAGCTGCGCGCCAGCATGGCCAACACCGGGGTTGAGGTGCAGCGCCAGGGCGATCAGATCAAGCTGATCATGCCGGGTAACATCACGTTCGCCACCGATTCGGCGAACATTGCCCCAAGCTTCTACCAGCCGCTGAACAACCTGGCGGGCTCGCTCAAGGAGTTCAACCAGAACCAGATCGAGATCGTCGGCTACACCGACAGCACCGGCAGCCGCCAGCACAACATGGACCTGTCCCAGCGTCGCGCCCAGAGCGTAGCGACTTACCTGACCTCACAGGGTGTCAGCGGCGCCAACCTGTCGGCACGTGGTGCCGGGCCGGATAACCCGATTGCCAGCAACGGTGATGCCAATGGCCGGGCACAGAACCGCCGCGTCGAGGTCAACCTGAAGGCGATTCCGGGCCAGCAATACGGCGGTCAGCAACAGCCAGGCACTGTTCAGCAGTACCCATAAGAGGCTGACCTCTTCCTGAAATGAAAATGCCCGATCCTTAAAGGATCGGGCTTTTTTTTGTGCCGCTTGTTCAGGCGATGAAAACTTCAGAATAAAAAAAAGCCCTCGGACAATCACTCGTCCGAGGGCTTTTTGTGTCGCGCGAAACCTGATTACTTCTTCAGGCCGTAATGCTCATCGAGCATGCCCGGCGCGTTCGGGGCTTTGGGAGCGTAATCGCGAGGCGGTTCCTGATCGCGCGGTGGCGTCAGGCGTTCCCGTGGAGCCTGCACCGCGTCAGCGTGCAGGGCAGCCAGCAAGCGTTGGCGAGTCTGCTCGTCCAGGGCCAGGCGGTTGGCACCCTCGGCGAGATGATCCTGCACTTCCTGATAGCTCTGAGTCAGTTTCTTGACCAGGGATGCAGTGCTGTTGAAGTGGGTGACCACTTCGTTCTGATACTTGTCAAAACGTTCCTGAATATCATCCAGCTGACGTTGCGTGCTGCTCGGAGCGGCATTCGGCACCAGGCGAGCGATCAGGAATCCAATGGCGACACCCACAACCAGGGCAAGAGTCGGCAACAACCAAACTAAGAGCGAGTGTTCCACGAGTCCTTCCTCTATAAACGGCTTTGCTTTACGTTAACGGCTCGAACCTGCGCTGTATACCGCGATTCACTCGCAATAGATTGGCACAGACAATTTGCTAGACGAGTCGACCCGATTCGAGGTCACGGAGTTCCTTCCTTGCTTATGCGCGAAACCCCTGTAGTGATTGATGGCCCGGTGGGTCAGTTGGAAGCCCTGTATCTGGAAAACATGAGCCCGGACAATGAGCAGCCCCGCGGCCTGGCGCTGATCTGCCATCCGAACCCGGTGCAGGGCGGCACGATGCTCAACAAAGTCGTCTCGACCCTGCAGCGCACCGCGCGGGACGCCGGTTTGATTACCTTGCGTTTCAACTACCGTGGCGTCGGTGCCAGTGAAGGCTCGCACGACATGGGCTCCGGCGAAGTCGACGATGCCCAGGCAGCGGCCGAGTGGCTGCGGGCCAAACATCCTGAATTACCTTTGACCCTGTTCGGTTTCTCCTTCGGCGGTTTTGTTGCAGCCAGTCTCGGCGGACGCCTGGAGGCCAAGGGTGAGCAGATCAAGCATCTGTTCATGGTCGCGCCTGCGGTCATGCGTCTGGGTGATCAGGATCAACTGCCGCACCAAGGTACATTGACCCTGATCCAGCCGGAAACCGACGAAGTGATCGATCCGCAACTCGTTTACGATTGGTCCGACGCACTCGATCGCCCCCATGAGCTGCTGAAAGTGGCAGAATGCGGACACTTTTTTCATGGCAAGCTGACCGATCTCAAGGATCTGATCCTGCCGCGTCTTTCGAATTGATTGCAGTCTGACAAGCGATTACCCATGACGACTCGTACCCGTATCCTCACCGGCATCACCACCACCGGCACGCCGCACCTGGGCAATTACGCGGGGGCTATCCGCCCGGCGATTCTTGCCAGCCGCGATAGCAATGCCGATTCGTTCTACTTCCTGGCCGACTACCACGCCCTGATCAAATGCGATGATCCGCTGCGCATCCAGCGCTCGCGTCTGGAAATCGCCGCGACCTGGCTGGCCGGTGGCCTGGACGTGGACCGGGTGACGTTCTATCGCCAGTCCGACATCCCGGAAATCCCGGAGCTGACCTGGCTGCTGACCTGCGTGGCCGCCAAGGGCTTGCTCAACCGCGCCCACGCCTACAAGGCGTCGGTGGACAAGAACGTCGAGAATGGCGAAGACCCGGATGCGGGCATCACCATGGGCCTGTACAGCTACCCGGTGCTGATGGCCGCGGACATCCTGATGTTCAACGCCCACAAGGTGCCGGTCGGTCGTGACCAGATCCAGCACGTGGAAATGGCCCGTGACATCGGCCAGCGCTTCAACCACTTGTTCGGCCAGGGCAAGGAGTTCTTCACCATGCCCGAGGCGCTGATCGAGGAAAGCGTCGCCACGCTGCCAGGCCTCGACGGTCGCAAGATGTCGAAGAGCTACGACAACACCATTCCGTTGTTCAGCAGCGCCAAAGAGATGAAAGACGCGATTTCGCGGATCGTGACCGACTCCCGTGCCCCGGGCGAAGCCAAAGATCCGGACAACTCGCACCTGTTCACCTTGTACCAGGCTTTCGCTACACCGGCACAAGCCGACGAATTCCGCAGCGAATTGCTCCAGGGCCTGGGTTGGGGCGAGGCGAAGAATCGCCTGTTCCAGTTGCTGGATAACGAGTTGGGCGAATCCCGCGAGCGTTATCACCAACTGATCGAACGCCCGGCCGACCTGGAAGACATCCTGCAGCTCGGCGCCAAAAAGGCGCGTGCCGTGGCCACGCCGTTCCTCAACGAACTGCGTGAAGCGGTCGGCCTGCGTTCTTTCGTCGCCCAGACTCAAGTTGCTGCCACCACCAAGAAGAAAGCCGCGAAAGCCGCGCGTTTTGTCAGCTTCCGTGAAGACGATGGCAGTTTCCGCTTCCGTCTACTGGCGGCCGATGGCGAGCAACTGCTGCTGTCGCGCCACTTCGCCGACGGCAAAACCGCAGGTCAGGTGACCAAACAACTGCAATCCGGCCAGTCATTGGACGTGCGCAGTGAAGACCTGAGCTTCAGCGTCTGGCTGGAAGGCGAGTGCGTGGCCGACAGCCCGGCCTTCGCCGACAGTGCTGCTCGCGATGCTGCCATCGGCGCATTGCGGGTTGCACTGACACCGGTTCAGGAATAAACAACGGTTCGGTCCGACCAAGGGCCGATTGCCATTCCCACGGGCCGTCGCTACAGTGACGGCCCGTTTTTGTTGCCTTGCTAACGAATTATGACGCCCCTAGAACGATACCAAGCTGATCTGAAACGCCCGGAATTCTTCCACGATGCTGCGCAGGAAACGGCAGTGCGTCATTTGCAGCGCCTGTACGACGATCTGGTCGCGGCCTCGCAGAACAAACCGGGCCTGCTCGGCAAACTGTTTGGCAAGAAGGACCAGGCGCCGGTCAAGGGCCTGTATTTCTGGGGCGGCGTGGGTCGCGGCAAGACTTACCTGGTCGACACCTTCTTCGAAGCGCTGCCGTTCAAGGAAAAGACCCGCACTCACTTCCACCGCTTCATGAAGCGCGTGCACGAAGAGATGAAGACTCTGGGCGGCGAGAAAAACCCGCTGACGATCATCGCCAAGCGCTTTTCCGACGAGACGCGAGTGATCTGTTTCGATGAATTCTTCGTCTCCGACATCACCGACGCCATGATCCTTGGCACGCTGATGGAAGAACTGTTCAAGAACGGCGTGACCCTGGTCGCGACCTCGAACATCGTGCCGGACGGTCTGTACAAGGACGGCCTGCAACGTGCGCGCTTCTTGCCGGCCATTGCGCTGATCAAGCAGAACACCGAGATCGTCAACGTCGACAGCGGCGTCGATTACCGTCTGCGTCACCTCGAGCAAGCGGAGCTGTTCCACTTCCCGCTGGACGAAGCCGCCCAGGAAAGCCTGCGCAAGAGTTTCCGGGCCCTGACGCCAGAATGCACGGCTGCCGTCGAGAACGACGTGCTGATGATCGAGAACCGTGAAATCCGCGCCGTGCGCACCTGCGATGACGTGGCCTGGTTCGACTTCCGCGAACTGTGCGACGGCCCGCGCAGCCAGAACGACTACATCGAACTGGGCAAGATCTTCCATGCCGTGTTGCTCAGCGGCGTCGAGCAGATGAGCGTCACCACCGACGACATCGCCCGACGTTTTATCAACATGGTCGACGAGTTCTACGACCGCAACGTGAAGCTGATCATCTCTGCCGAAGTCGAGCTTAAAGACCTCTACACCGGCGGTCGCCTGACCTTCGAGTTCCAGCGCACGCTTAGCCGCTTGCTGGAAATGCAGTCTCACGAATTCCTGTCCCGGGCGCACAAGCCGTAGGACATTTCGGAAAATAAAAAAGGGCCTGCATTGCAGGCCCTTTTTTATGCGCGCTGAAGAGCCAATGTGGATTGGTGTCTAGCTCTTAAGCTGCTTGTTGAAACTGCTGCCGATACTGATTCGGCGACAACTCCGTATGCTGGCGGAACAGTCGGGCGAAGAAGCTCGCATCGTCGTATCCGACTTCATAGCTGATGGTCTTGATGCTCTTGCGGCTGCCGGACAACAAGCCCTTGGCGGTCTCGATGCGCAGGCGTTGCAGGTAATGCAGCGGTTTATCGCCGGTGGCGGTCTGGAAGCGTCGCATGAAGTTGCGGATGCTCATGCCGTGTTCGCGGGCCACGTCTTCGAAGCGGAATTTATCGGCGAAGTGTTCTTCGAGCCAATGCTGGATCTGCAGGATGATCACATCCTGGTGCAGTTTCTGCCCGCCGAAACCGATCCGCCCCGGTGCATAGCTGCGTTGTACTTCGTAGAGAATGTCGCGAGCCACGGCCTGGGCCACGTTGGCACCGCAAAAGCGCTCGATCAGGTAAATGTAGAGGTCGCAGGCCGAGGTGGTGCCGCCGGCGCAATACAGGTTGTCGGCGTCGGTCAGGTGTTTGTCCTGATTGAGATGAACCTGC
Source organism: Pseudomonas sp. GW822-FHT07A10 (assembly GCF_058798795.1). Taxonomy (NCBI): domain Bacteria; kingdom Pseudomonadati; phylum Pseudomonadota; class Gammaproteobacteria; order Pseudomonadales; family Pseudomonadaceae; genus Pseudomonas; species Pseudomonas sp. GW822-FHT07A10. The sequence goes on along the minus strand of NZ_JBXAKV010000007.1, from coordinate 41,900 downwards.
GGGAAGCGCTCGGCGAAAGCATTGAAGAAGCGCCAGTACGTGGTCGCTTCCTTGCCGTTGAGCAGCCCGGCTTCGGCGAGCCAGAACACCCCCGTGGCCTCGCCACACAGCACTGCCCCGCGGGCGTGTTGTTCGCGCAGCCACGGCAGGACCTGTGGATAACGTTTGCAGAGCGTGTCGAAATCGTCCCAGAAGGCGGGGAGGATGATGACGTCGGCATTTTCCAGGCCGCCGTCCACCGGCATGATCACGTCGCTGAAGCTGTTCACCGGTTTGCCGTCGGGGCTGACCAGCCGGGTTTCGAACGCCGGTGTCAGGCCGTGGCCCAGTTGTTTGCCATAGCGCAGGCTGGCCAGATGGAAGAAATCCTTGGCTTGCATGAGGGTGGAAGCGAAAACCCGGTCGATAGCCAGGATACTGACGCGCCGTAAGGGCTGTGAGGCTTGGTTAGACATAATTCAACTTTATTTTTATAGGGGAAAGTGGTCACCAGACGGCTGGATCGTCTTATTTTTTGTCGGATGTGTCCAGTGTCCTGTATCGGAAGCGAGGCTTAGTCTCTGAAGATCAATTCCGTTTGACAATAACGACAGGTGACACATGATCCCCAGAACCTTGTTCAGCCCCGAGCACGAACTTTTTCGCGACAGCGTGCGAACGTTCCTCGAAAAAGAGGCCGTGCCGTTCCATGGGCAATGGGAAAAACAAGGCTATATCGACCGCAATCTCTGGAACAAGGCGGGGGAGGCGGGGATGCTCTGTTCGCATCTGCCGGAAGAATACGGTGGGCTGGGGGCCGACTTTCTCTATAGCGCAGTGGTGATCGAGGAGGTCGGTCGTCTGGGGCTGACCGGGATCGGATTTTCTCTTCATTCGGACATTGTTGCGCCTTATATCCTGCATTACGGCAGTGAGGCGCTGAAACACAAATACCTGCCCAAGCTGGTGTCTGGCGAGATGGTCACTGCGATTGCCATGACCGAGCCGGGTGCTGGCTCCGACCTGCAAGGGGTGAAGACTACCGCGGTGCTGGAGGGCGACGAATACGTGATCAACGGTTCGAAGACTTTCATCACCAACGGCTTTCTGGCTGACCTGGTGATCGTCGTGGCCAAGACTGATCCGAAGGCGGGGGCGAAGGGCACCAGTCTGTTTCTGGTGGAGGCCAACACGCCGGGTTTCGCCAAGGGCAAGCGCCTGGAAAAGGTCGGCATGAAGGCTCAAGACACCTCGGAGCTGTTCTTCCAGGACGTTCGGGTGCCCAAGGAAAACCTGTTGGGCCAAGCGGGGATGGGCTTCGCTTACCTGATGCAGGAGTTACCGCAGGAGCGCTTGACGGTCGCGGTGGGAGGCTTGGCGTCAGCCGAAGCGGCGTTGCAGTGGACGCTGGATTACACCCGTGAACGCAAGGCTTTCGGCAAGGCCATCGCCGACTTCCAGAACACCCGCTTCAAGCTCGCTGAAATGGCGACCGAGATCCAGATCGGCCGGGTCTTCGTCGATCGCTGCCTGGAACTGCATCTGCAAGGCAAGCTCGACGTGCCGACAGCGGCGATGGCCAAGTACTGGGGCACCGACCTGCAATGCAAGGTGCTCGACGAATGCGTGCAGTTGCATGGCGGTTACGGATTCATGTGGGAATACCCGATCGCCCGGGCATGGGCGGATGCGCGGGTGCAGCGGATTTATGCCGGGACCAATGAAATCATGAAGGAGATTATTGCGCGGTCGCTGTAATGCAGCGTGATCGTTCCCATGCTCTGCGTGGGAACGATCGTCGACGTAAGTTACGGCGCAGGATTCGGCTGATCCTGGTGAATCGCCTCAATGCCTGCCAGCACTTCATCCGACAGCTTCAAATCGACACTGGCAATGTTGCTGTCCAGTTGCTCAAGCGTGGTGGCGCCAATGATGTTGCTGGTCACGAATGGCTGTTGTGTGACGAACGCCAGCGCCATCTGCGCCGGGTCCAGGCCGTGTTTACGGGCCAGTGCCACGTAACGACTGCACGCTGCTTCCGACTGTGGGTTGAAATAGCGGCTGAAGCGGCTGTAGAGGCTCAGGCGACCTTTGGGCGGGCGCGCGCCACCTTCGTACTTGCCCGACAGAAAGCCGAACGCCAGTGGCGAGTAGGCCAGCAAGCCGCACTGTTCGCGGATGGCAATTTCCGCCAGGCCGACTTCGAAGCTGCGATTGAGCAGGTTGTAGGGGTTCTGGATGGATACCGCGCGGGGCCAGCCACGGGCTTCGGCGAGGGCAAGGAAGCGCATGGTGCCCCACGGGGTTTCGTTGGACAGGCCGATGTGGCGGATCTTGCCGGCCTTGACCTGCTCGTCCAGCGCTTCGAGGGTGTCCTCCAGTGGCGTCAGATTGGCTTCTATTTTGTGCTTGTAGCCGAGCTGACCGAAGAAATTGGTGCTGCGTTCCGGCCAGTGCAACTGATACAGGTCGATGTAGTCGGTTTGCAGGCGCTTGAGGCTGGCATCCACGGCTTCGCGGATGTGTTGGCGGTTGTGCCGCAGGTTTTTGTCGCGAATGTAATCGATGGTGTTGCCGGGGCCGGCGATCTTGCTCGCCAGGATCCAGTCGGCACGATCGCCGCGACTTTTGAAATAGTTGCCGATGTAGCGCTCGGTGGTGGCGTAGGTGTCGGCCTTGGGCGGTACCGGGTACATCTCGGCGGTGTCGATGAAATTGATCCCGGCGCTCTTGGCGCGTTCGATCTGGGCGAAGGCTTCAGCCTGGCTGTTTTGCTCGCCCCAGGTCATGGTGCCGAGGCAGATGGCACTCACGTTCAGATCGGTACGGCCTAGCTGGCGATAGTCCATCGGGTGCTCCTTGGGCAAAACAATCATAAAAGCAGGTTGAAATATTTTTCGCAATCTGCATAATTGCGCACCTCTTTCTGCAGTGGAAGTGATGCGCCGCCGCCGAAGAATCTTGCCGTTGAACGGACGCGCCGACCCGAGCCCCCGAAAGCGTCTGTATCCGGCTGCCTTTGACTTGTCAAAGTACGCACTATTCAGTAAGATCCGCCGTCTAATTTACAGGGCGGCCCCTGAGGCTATAAAGAATGAAAACTTTTACTGCTAAACCGGAAACAGTAAAGCGCGACTGGTTTGTCGTCGACGCTGCTGGTCAGACCCTGGGTCGTCTGGCCACTGAAATCGCGAGCCGTCTGCGTGGCAAGCACAAGGCTGAGTACACTCCTCACGTTGACACCGGCGACTACATCGTCGTAATCAACGCTGAGCAAGTACGTGTTACTGGCGCTAAAACCACTGACAAAATGTACTACTCCCACTCCGGTTTCCCGGGCGGCATCAAGTCGATCAACTTCGAAAAGCTGATCGCTAAAGCCCCTGAGCGCGTGATCGAGACCGCGGTCAAAGGCATGCTGCCTAAGAACCCGCTGGGTCGCGACATGTATCGTAAGCTGAAAGTCTATGCGGGCGCTGCTCACCCTCATACTGCTCAGCAGCCCCAAGAACTGAAGTTTTAACGGAATAGTTCATTATGTCGGCGACTCAAAATTACGGCACTGGCCGTCGCAAGACTGCAACCGCACGCGTTTTCCTGCGTCCGGGCACTGGTAACATCTCCATCAACAACCGTTCGCTGGATAATTTCTTCGGCCGCGAAACTGCCCGCATGGTAGTTCGTCAGCCGCTGGAATTGACTGAGACTGTCGAGAAGTTCGACATCTACGTCACCGTGATCGGCGGTGGTGTAAGTGGTCAAGCTGGCGCAATCCGCCACGGTATCACTCGCGCTCTGATGGATTACGACGAAACTCTGCGCTCTGCTCTGCGCAAAGCTGGCTTCGTAACCCGCGATGCTCGTGAAGTTGAACGTAAGAAAGTCGGTCTGCGTAAAGCGCGTAAGCGTCCGCAGTACTCGAAGCGTTAATTCGCTTTCACGTTCAAAAAGAACGCCCAGTTTCCTTGCGAAGCTGGGCGTTTTTTTATGGGCGCTATTTATCAACGAATTGCGCTGTGACAACTTGCCACATCCGCAGAGGCCCTATACTACAAGGCTTGGCAGTGGAGCCCTTCGGTAATTACCTTGTCAGAATTGGGGCTTTTCATTACCATTCGGCAAAATTTTTATAAGTTCAGATTTTTACTTAGTAGACGCCTGATTTAACAGGCCACAAAGCTGATGGGAGAGGACTGAATGAGCAATGACGGCGTGAATGCAGGCCGGCGTCGCTTCTTGGTAGCAGCCACATCCGTGGTGGGTGCTGCAGGAGCGGTGGGGGCTGCGGTCCCGTTCGTGGGGTCATGGTTTCCCAGTGCCAAGGCGAAAGCCGCAGGTGCACCGGTGAAAGTGAATGTCAGCAAAATCGAGCCAGGCCAGCAAATGATTGCTGAGTGGCGCGGCCAGCCGGTGTTCATCGTCCGCCGTACCGAGGAAATCCTGGGGAATCTGAAAAAGATTGAGGGCCAGCTGTCTGACCCCGCCTCCAAGAACTCGACGCAACCGACCTATGTCGACCCGCAGACGCGTTCGATCAAGCCAGAAGTCCTGCTGCTGATCGGCATCTGCACTCACCTGGGTTGCTCACCGACCTTCCGTCCGGAAGTGGCACCTGCCGATCTGGGCAAGGATTGGGTCGGGGGCTACTTCTGCCCTTGTCACGGTTCCCACTACGATTTGGCTGGCCGCGTCTACAAGTCGCAACCCGCGCCTTTGAACCTGCCAGTTCCCCCGCATTCCTATGAGACCGATGACATCATTGTCGTTGGCGTCGATACGGAGAAAGCGTGATGAGCAAGTTCATGGATTGGGTTGATGCGCGCTTCCCCGCGACCAAAATGTGGGAAGACCATCTCAGCAAGTATTACGCCCCGAAGAACTTCAACTTCTTCTATTTCTTTGGCTCCCTGGCGCTGCTCGTTCTGGTCAATCAGATCGTTACCGGTGTCTGGCTGACCATGAGCTACACCCCGTCGGCGGAAGAAGCATTCGCTTCCGTCGAATACATCATGCGCGACGTCGAGTACGGCTCGATCCTGCGTCTGCTGCACTCCACTGGCGCTTCGGCGTTCTTCATCGTGGTTTATCTGCACATGTTCCGTGGCCTGCTCTACGGTTCGTACCAGAAGCCGCGTGAGCTGGTGTGGGTGTTCGGCATGCTGATCTACCTGGCGCTGATGGCTGAAGCCTTCATGGGTTACCTGCTGCCGTGGGGCCAGATGTCCTACTGGGGCGCCCAGGTGATCATCTCGCTGTTCGGTGCGATCCCGGTCATCGGTAACGACCTGACCCAGTGGATCCGTGGTGACTACCTGATTTCCGGTATTACCCTGAACCGTTTCTTCGCCTTGCATGTGGTTGCCTTGCCGATCGTGATCCTCGGCCTGGTAGTGCTGCACATTCTGGCGTTGCACGAAGTGGGTTCGAACAACCCGGACGGCGTGGACATCAAGAAACACAAAGACGAAAACGGCGTACCGCTGGACGGCATTGCCTTCCATCCGTACTACACCGTGAAAGATATCGTCGGCGTGGTGGTGTTCCTGTTCATCTTCTGCGCGATCGTGTTCTTCTTCCCGGAAATGGGCGGCTACTTCCTCGAGAAGCCGAACTTTGAAGTGGCGAACGCTTTCAAGACCCCTGAGCACATCGCTCCGGTCTGGTACTTCACGCCGTTCTACGCGATTCTGCGGGCAGTTCCGGACAAGCTCCTGGGTGTTGTTGCCATGGGTGCTTCGATTGCCTTGCTGTTCGTCCTGCCCTGGCTTGACCGTAGCCCGGTCAAGTCCATGCGCTACAAGGGTTGGCTGAGCAAGATCTGGCTCTGGGTATTCTGCATCTCCTTCGTGATTCTTGGCTGGCTGGGCGTGATGGCGCCTACCCCGGAACGTACGTTGCTGTCGCAGGTTTGTACCTTCCTGTACTTCGCCTACTTCATTCTGATGCCGTTCTACACCAGGCTCGAGAAGACCAAACCGGTTCCGGAAAGGGTGACTGGCTGATGAAAAAACTATTTGCTGTACTGATTCTTGCTGCTCTGCCAGCACTGTCCTTCGCGGCCGAACACGGCGGCCCAGAGCTGGAAAAAGTCGACATCGACGTTTCCGACAAGGCTGCCATGCAGGATGGCGCACGTACGTTCGCCAACTATTGCATGGGCTGCCACAGTGCCAAGTTCCAGCGTTACGAGCGTGTCGCCGATGACCTGGGCATTCCTCACGAGCTGATGCTCGAGAAGCTGGTGTTCACTGGCGCCAAGATCGGCGACCACATGAGCATCGGCATGCAGCCGGCTGACGCCAAGACCTGGTTTGGTGCGGCGCCACCCGACCTGACACTGGTGGCTCGCGTTCGTGGCACAGATTGGCTCTATGGCTACCTGCGTTCGTTCTATGAAGACCCGTCGCGTCCATGGGGCGTGAACAACAAGGTGTTCCCGAACGTCGGCATGCCTAACGTTCTGGTCGGCTTGCAGGGTCGCCAGGTGGTAGGCTGTAAGCAGGTTCAAGTCGTCGATGATGGCAAGAAGCAATTCGATCCGCTGACCGGCACCGCTTTGACTCATGAAGCCTGCGATCAACTGACTGTATTGCCGAAAACCGGCACGCTGACCGAAGAGCAGTTCAACGAGAAGGTCAAGAATCTGGTGACCTTCCTGGCCTACTCGGCCAACCCGGTGAAGCTGCAGCATCAGCGCATCGGTACCTATGTGTTGCTGTACCTGGCGTTCTTCTTCGTATTCGCTTACTTGCTCAAGCGTGAATACTGGAAAGACGTCCATTGATAACGTTGTAAGCCATTGCTGTTAATCGCACGCGCCCAGGGGCGTCTCTGAAGGTGTAACGAGTCTGGTGATCCAGGCGTTACGGGAGGCGCCCTCTGGGCGCGCGTGTTTTTCCGTTTCCGATAATTTCAACAAGCGAGGAGGACCGCCATGGGCGTGACCAATCGGTTGGCCTGTTACTCCGACCCCGCCGACCACTATTCCCACCGAGTGCGCATCGTACTTGCAGAGAAGGGTGTCAGCGCCGAGATCATTTACGTGGAGGCTGGTCGTCAGCCGCCTAAACTGATTGAAGTGAACCCTTACGGAAGCCTGCCCACCCTGGTCGATCGTGATCTGGCGTTGTGGGAGTCGACCGTGGTGATGGAATATCTGGATGAGCGTTACCCGCATCCGCCACTACTGCCGGTTTATCCTGTGGCGCGTGCCAACAGCCGCCTGCTGATTCATCGCATTCAGCGTGACTGGTGTGGCCTGGTGGATCTGATTCTGGATTCGCGGACCAAGGAAGCAGCTCGCGTGGTGGCTCGTAAAGAGCTGCGCGAAAGCCTGACCGGCGTGTCGCCGCTATTCGCCGACAAGCCGTTTTTCCTCAGTGAGGAACAAAGTCTGGTGGATTGCTGCCTACTACCAATACTCTGGCGATTGCCGATTCTGGGTATAGAACTGCCGCGGCCTGCCAAGCCGCTGCTTGATTACATGGAGCGCCAGTTTGCGCGTGAGGCTTTCCAGGCGAGTCTGTCTGGTGTCGAACGCGATATGCGCTAAGGCTTAAGGAGCCGCTATGAACTCCAGTCGACCTTATCTGGTCCGCGCGCTCTACGAGTGGATTGTGGACAACGATTGCACCCCGCACATGCTGGTCAATTCCGAGTATCCGTCGGTACAGGTGCCTCAGGGTTTTGCCAGTGACGGGCAGATTGTCCTGAACGTATCCCCGGCAGCCGTGCGTCATTTGCACATGGATAACGAGGCGGTCAGTTTCGAAGGGCGCTTCGGTGGCGTGCCGCACACCCTGTACGTGCCTATCGCATCGATCCTGGGCATTTACGCTCGGGAGAACGGCCAAGGCATGGTGTTCGATATGGAATCGCCTCTGGATGACGAGGAAGAGATCGAGCCGGATGATGATATCCCGCCACCCGACAGCGAGCCGCCGCGTCCCAGCGGTCGACCCAGTTTGAAAGTGGTGAAGTAATAAAAAAAGGCGATCCGGATGGATCGCCTTTTTTTATTGCTGCAGGAGGGATGTATCAGTCGATGTACTCAAACAGCTTCACAATCTTCTGCACGCCAGAAACGCCTTGCACCAGATTGGTCGCCTGCGCCGCTTCCTGCTTGGTCAGCAGGCCGAGCAGATAAACGATGCCGTTTTCGGTCACAACCTTGATGCGCGAGCCCGGGATGGAGGGATCGGTGAGCATCTGAGTCTTGATCTTGGTGGTCAGCCAAGTGTCGTTCTGGCGTGCCAGCAGCGAGGAGGGCTGCAGCACTTGCAGTTCGTTGTGCACCTTCTTCACGCGCTGAACGGAGGCGGCAACCTGTTCGGCCTTGGCCTTGAGGTCGGCGCGTGGAGTTTGCCCGGCCAGCAGCACCACGCCGTTGAAGCTGGTGACGACGATGTGCGAGTTGTTGTCCAGGTCCGGATCGGCCTTGGCGATGTTTACACCGGCCTTGGTTTCGATCAGGGAGTCGTCGATTTTGCTGCCGAAGGTGCGGGTGCCGCGATCATCGTCGATCGGCGCTTCACGGCTGGCGTTAACCACCGAGGTGCAGCCGCTGATGCCGAGGCACAGGGTCAAGGCCAGAAGGCCTAGGCGATTAGGGGTCATTCTTCACTCCCGAACAGTTGGCTGTCGATCAGATCGCAAAGGCAATGGATCGCCAGCAGGTGGACTTCCTGAATACGTGCAGTGACGTTGGCCGGTACGCGAATCTCGACGTCCTCCGGCAAAAGCAGTGACGCCATGCCGCCGCCATCACGACCCGTCAATGCTACGACAATCATTTCGCGATCATGTGCGGCCTGGATCGCTTGAATAATATTCGCCGAGTTGCCGCTGGTGGAAATGGCCAGCAATACGTCACCCGGTTGGCCGAGGGCGCGGATCTGTTTGGAGAAGATTTCGTTGTAGCTGTAGTCGTTGGCGATCGAGGTGATCGTCGAGCTGTCGGTGGTCAGCGCGATGGCCGGCAGACTCGGGCGCTCGCGCTCGAAACGGTTGAGCAGTTCGGACGAGAAGTGCTGTGCGTCACCGGCGGAACCGCCGTTGCCGCAGGACAGCATTTTGCCCTCGTTGAGCAGGGCGTTGACCATGACCTGGCTGGCTTGCTCGATGTGCGGTGCAAGTACGTCCATCGCCTGTTGCTTGGTGTCGATACTGGCCTGAAAAAGCTGGCGAATTCGCGATTGCATGTCCATCTGTGTGACCTTAATTAGCGCGGCTACTCGGCACATGAATGTGCAGCCCGCAAAGCAAAGAGCAAAAGTGTTGGGTGAAGGTGTCCGGTTCGGGGCGCAAGCGATCAGCTGTCGAAGGCATTCTGCAACCAGTTCAACTGATCAAGGTTGCTGTCGATGGCAACCACGTCGAAGCGGCAAGGGGAATTGGCCCAACGCGACTCGCGCTGAAGAAAGTACTGCGCGGCGAAAATCAGTTTCTGCCGTTTGCGCTCATCGATGCTATCGAGCGCGCCACCCCATTGGGTGTTTTTTCTGTATCGGACTTCGACGAATACTACTGTATCGCCATCAAGCATGACCAGATCAAGCTCGCCGCGTTTACATAACCAGTTCTGCGCCAGCAGGCGCAGACCTTGTTGCTGAAGATGCTCGAGCGCATGGCGCTCGGCATCCTTGCCGCTCTGCTGGCGTGACCTGTCGGGCATCAGCGTGAGGTGTCCGGCAGGCGTTGAACCTGACCGCTGACGAACTGTGCCCATGGCAACTGACGCACTACCCGTTGATTCTGAGTCATGCCCAGGCTGCCCGATTGACCTTCGATGCGGCTGTCCGGCAAGGCCTTGAGTTGCCCCAGGCGTGGTGCCAGGCGATAGGCGTCAACGCCCATCGCGTATAGGCGGCCCAGGCTGCCAGCGGCTTGTGGCCATTGTGCGGTGACTTGTTTGCGCAGCGGGTCGTTGGCATCCAGCAGCCATGGGGTTTCGCAGAAGCGAATACCGTTCATGTCGTTGTACTGGTTCTGGTCGCCGCTGGCGCTGAATACGTGGGAAGTGGCGTAAACCGGCACGTCACCCGCGTACTGGAAGTTCAGGGTCGGTTTGATCTGTTGAGCCTGTTGCGGCGTCGCGGCCAGGAAGATGAACTCGATGTCCTGACGACGCGAAGGCTGGGCGGCTACCTGCGAGCCAACGGTGTTTTGCAGGCTCTTGGCGCGGCCTTCGCTCTGACGCAGCTGGAACATGTCGGCAATTTGCTGGGCCAGTTGCACCGGTTGGTCGACGCGCTCGGTCGCGACAATGCTGCCGCCGTTGGCTTGCCAATCCTGGCTGAATGCTCTGAGTACGCGGTCACCCCATTCGCCTTTCGGCACCATGATGGCGGCGCGATGCAAGCCATCGGCGCGCGCACGACGGGATACTTCGCGGGCTTCGTCTTCAGCGGCAAGGCCGAATTGGAACAGCTGGGCCGGACCTTGTTCGCCTTCGCTGTAGTTCAGCGCCAGGGTGGTGATTGGCAGTTGCGGGCGAGCGCTGAGCTGTTTGACCAGCGGCTTTTCCAGCGGGCCGACCACCAATTGCACGCCGTCAGCCTGGGCCTTGCGATAGAACTCGTCGAGGGAGGTCAGGCGCGAGCTGTCATAGAACTCGATGGCTGGCGGCTTCTGCCCGGCTTGTTGCGCCTGGTAGTGTGCGGCCATGAAGCCTTCGCGCAATGCTTTGCCAACCGAGGCCAGCGGGCCGTCTTGCGGCAGCAGCAGGGCAATCTTGCTCAGGGGCTGGCTGGCCAGATCCTTGAGTTTGGTCAATGGCAGCGGCAGCTGGATGGCGGCCGGGTGCTTTGGATTGTTCGCGCGCCAGTTGTCGATCGCGGCTTGCTGCTGTTCCAGGGTGCCGGCTGTTTTCACTGCCCGGGCCAGGCTCAACCAGCCGCCGAGGTCGTCGTCGGTGGTCGGCTGCAATTGATCGGTCGGCAGCGAAGCGATCAGGGTCCAGATCGCTTCGTGGTTTTTGCTCGCAGCTTGATCGCTCAGCATGGGGGCGATGAAAATGCGCTCCCGTGCGGCGGCCAGGGTCTGGCCGTCGGCCTCAAGGGCGCGGGCATGGACGGTGCCGGTGCGAACCTGTTGTTCGGCTGGCAGTTCGCTCAGGCGTTGCAGGCTCGGATGGTTCAGGGCCGTCAGCGCCGCTTTGGGCTGATTGCGCACCATGGCCAATTCAGCCGCCAGGGTGCTGGCGAAGACCTGTTGGCCAGGCTTGAGTTGTTCCATCGGTACTTGTTGCAGGATTTGCGCGGATTGACCGGCATTGCCCTGACGATAAGCCAGGTCTGCCGCGCTCAAGCGCAGCAAGGCTGCCTTGTCCGGCGTTTTACTTTGAGTGGCCTGTTCGAGCAGTTGCTCGACACTGGCATCCGGGGTCCGTGGAAGTTCGCCAAGGCTGGAGGAGGGCGAGCTGGCGCAAGCCGCCAGCAAGGCAGCGAGGCAGAGGGCAGAGAACAGCCGCAGGCAAGCGATCATGTAAGTGTTCCTGATACTCGATCAAATAAGCGTGGAATTGTACCCAAGCGCTGGCCGGGGCGCGATGTTACTGGCGTGAATCGATCAATTTAGCTCATGCAAATGTTGCGACACTGCACAAAAGGCTGGAAAACCGAGGGTTGCTTGCAGGTATCGCGAATGTCGCTACGCGCTACAATGGCGGCTTTTACCGATCATGAGGTGTGCGCTTTGACTGCTCCAGGTGCTTTGAATTCCGCTGCTGGCTCGCTTTATGTGGTGGCGACGCCCATCGGCAACCTGGACGATATCAGTGCGCGTGCGCTGAAGATCCTGCGCGAGGTTTCGTTGATTGCTGCCGAAGACACTCGCCATTCCCAGCGATTGATGCAGCACTTCGGCATCCCCACGCCGCTGGCGGCCTGCCATGAACACAACGAGAGGGATGAAGGCAGCCGCTTTATCACTCGCTTGCTCGCTGGCGACGATGTGGCATTGATCTCCGATGCCGGGACGCCGCTGATTTCCGATCCGGGTTATCACCTGGTGCGTCAGGCCCGTGCCGCAGGGATCAATGTGGTGCCGGTTCCGGGGGCCTGTGCATTGATTGCGGCGCTCTCGGCGGCGGGGTTGCCATCGGACCGCTTCATCTTCGAAGGGTTTCTACCGGCCAAGGCTGTCGGCCGACGCGCTCGCCTGGAGCTGATAAAAGAAGAGCCGCGCACACTGATTTTTTATGAGGCTCCACACCGCATCCTTGAATGCCTGCAAGACATGGAGCTGGTGTTCGGCGCCGATCGTCCGGCATTGCTGGCGCGTGAGCTGACCAAGACCTTCGAAACCCTTAAAGGCTTGCCGCTGGCCGAGTTGCGCGAGTTCGTCGAATCGGACAGCAACCAGCAGCGCGGCGAGTGCGTAGTGCTGGTCGCTGGCTGGTCTGCTCCCGAGACTGAGGACGCTGTCAGCAGCGAAGCCATGCGTATTCTCAATCTGCTGCTTGAAGAAATGCCGCTCAAGCGTGCGGCGGCATTGGCGGCGCAAATTACTGGCGAGCGCAAGAATGTGCTCTATCAGGTTGCGCTGGATAAGCAGAAGGGCGAGTAAAAAAGCGACGCGCAGCGCCGGCCAGAGGCTTTTAGAGCTTGTTCTTCGACCGCTCTGCCGTTAATCTTCGCGGCGGAGAGTCGATCGGACAGTCGCTGCCCTCTATGAAAATTAGGGGGGGGAGGAAAGTCCGGGCTCCATAGGGCGAAGTGCCAGGTAATGCCTGGGAGGCGTGAGCCTACGGAAAGTGCCACAGAAAATAACCGCCTAAGCGCTTCGGCGCCGGTAAGGGTGAAAAGGTGCGGTAAGAGCGCACCGCACGTCTGGCAACAGTTCGTGGCTAGGTAAACCCCACTTGGAGCAAGACCAAATAGGGTCCCAAGGCGTGGCCCGCGCTGGGACCGGGTAGGTTGCTAAAGATGTCCAGTGATGGCCATCGTAGACGAATGACTGTTCAAGACAGAACCCGGCTTACAGATCGACTCTCCACCTTTTTTTCTCTCTGCTTCAATCATTGGCAGCGATATGTGTAATGGCAATTCCCCTCCCTGCTGAATCAATAGCAGAAGCGCTTTTGTAATACCGAAAAAATCTTACTCTTAACAAACTACTTTAACTTCTGAACGCAGCCTTCTGTGCTGATTCAAGTTATTGAACAAATTCATCCGCCAGATTCTCGTTTTCCCTCCTTTTGCACTCCTAAATCTCCGTTCTGTAAGGCTTTTCCTTCTATCCGCGCCTTGACGGTGTGGTGGGCGCATTCCTATAGTGTGCGCAAGTGGCGGAAAGTGGCATGAAGTGGGTTTTTTGAGCGCAAAACGCTAATATTTGGAGAAACGCTGACGTGTTTCGCGGAGCTAACGCTATCAGTCTCGATGCAAAGGGCCGTCTCGCCATGCCGAGCCGGTACCGTGACGAGCTCGTTTCGCGTAGTTCCGGTCAATTAATCGTCACCATCGATGCCGTTGATCCGTGTTTGTGTGTTTATCCCCTCGATGAGTGGGAAATTATCGAAACCAAACTGCGCGCACTGCCTTCGCTTCGCGAAGAAAACCGCCGCCTGCAACGTTTACTGATTGGTAATGCCGTCGACCTCGAGCTCGATGGCAGTGGTCGTTTTCTGGTCCCGCCGCGTCTTCGCGAATATGCCAAGTTGGATAAGCGCGCAATGTTGGTAGGCCAACTGAACAAGTTCCAATTGTGGGACGAGGATGCCTGGAATGCGGTTTCTGCCGCTGACCTGGCTGCTATTCAACAACCGGGCGCCATGCCTGATGAACTGCGTGATTTGATCCTGTGACTATTGATAGCGGCTTTAACCACATCACCGTACTGCTTGACGAAGCCGTCGAGGCTCTCGCCGTACGTCCTGATGGCTGCTATCTGGACGGCACGTTCGGACGCGGCGGACATAGCCGGTTGATTCTCAGCAAGCTCGGGCCCGATGGCCGGTTGCTCGGGTTCGACAAAGATCCTCAAGCGATTGCCACCGGGCAAACGCTAGCGGCCGAAGACGGCCGCTTTGTCGTTGTACAGCGCAGCTTTGCCGAGCTCGGTTCGGAAGTCGCCGAACGCGGTCTGGCCGGCAAGGTCAGCGGCGTTCTGCTTGACCTCGGCGTATCTTCGCCGCAGCTCGACGACCCTGAGCGCGGCTTCAGTTTTCTCAATGACGGCCCGTTGGACATGCGCATGGACCCGTCCCGTGGGATCAGCGCCGCCGAGTTCGTCAATACCGCACCAGTGGAAGAAATCGCCCGGGTGTTCAAGGAGTACGGCGAAGAACGTTTCTCCGGCCGCATGGCGCGTGCCGTGGCCGAACGTCGTGACATCAAGCCGTTCGAGCGCACTGCCGATCTGGCAGAAGTGCTGAAAGTCGCCAACCCTGCATGGGAAAAGGGCAAGAACCCGGCCACCCGTGCATTCCAGGGGCTGCGTATTCACGTCAACAACGAACTGGGCGATCTGGAAACCGGTCTTGAAGCCGCGCTGGAGTGCCTGGAAGTCGGCGGTCGCCTGGTGGTGATCAGCTTCCACTCGCTGGAAGACCGCATCGTCAAACTGTTCATGCGCAAACTGGTGAAAGGCGAAGCCGACAACTTGCCGCGCAACTTGCCGGTCCGTCACGTCGCCTTCGAACCGAAAATCAAAGTCCATGGCAAAGCGCAGTCCGCCTCCGAGGCCGAACTCAAAGCCAACCCACGTTCCCGTAGCGCCATCATGCGCGTCGCGGAGAAACTGCGGTGAGCAAGCTTTTCGCCAAACCACTTCCCGGCGGAAGCTTTTTCATGCTGCTGCTGTTTATCGGTGTGCTCGTATCGGCCATCGGCGTGTCCTATAGCGCCCACTGGAACCGTCAGCTGTTGAATTCGCTGTACAACGAATTGAGCGTGCGCGACAAGGCGCAGGCGGAGTGGGGCCGGTTGATTCTCGAACAAAGCACCTGGACCGCCCACAGCCGTATCGAAGTGTTGGCGACCGAGCAACTGAAGATGCGTATTCCTGGCGCTGCTGAAGTGCAGATGGTGGCGCCATGATGAAACTCGAAGGCGCACTCTTCCCGTGGCGATTCCGTCTGGTGCTGGGCTTGCTCGGCATCATGGTGGCGGCGATTTCCTGGCGCATCATTGATCTGCAAGTGGTCGACCGTGACTTCCTTAAAGGTCAGGGCGACGCGCGCAGTGTCCGTCATATTCCAATTCCGGCTCACCGTGGTCTGATCACCGACCGTAACGGCGAGCCGTTGGCCGTGAGTACCCCGGTCACCACGCTGTGGGCCAACGCCAAGGAAATGCAACTGGCCAAAGAGAAATGGCCGGCACTGGCGGCTGCCCTGGGGCAGGATCCCAAAGCCCTGGCCGAACGTCTCGAAGCCCAGGCCAACAAAGAATTCATCTACCTGGTGCGCGGGCTGACTCCCGAGCAGGGCCAGGCTGTGCTCGATCTGAAAGTGCCGGGCGTTTATGGCATCGAAGAGTTCCGGCGTTTCTACCCCGCCGGTGAAGTCACTGCCCACATGGTCGGCTTTACCGACATCGACGATCACGGGCGCGAAGGCGTCGAGCTGGCCTACGACGAATGGCTGGCCGGGGTGCCCGGCAAGCGACAGGTCATCAAGGACCGGCGCGGCCGGCTGATCAAAGATGTCCAGGTCACCAAAAACGCCAAGGCCGGCAAGCCCTTGGCGTTGTCCATTGACCTGCGCCTGCAATACCTGGCCAACCGCGAGCTGCGCAACGCGATCATCGAGAACGGCGCCAAGGCCGGTAGCCTGGTGATCATGGACGTGAAGACCGGCGAGATTCTCGCCATGGTCAACCAGCCGACCTACAACCCGAACAACCGTCGCAACCTGCAACCGGCGATGATGCGCAACCGCGCAATGATCGACGTGTTCGAGCCGGGCTCGACCATGAAAGCGATCTCCATGAGCGCCGCGATCGAAACCGGGCGCTGGAAACCGAGCGACACCGTCGAGGTGTACCCGGGCAGCTTGCAGATTGGTAAATACACCATCAAGGACGTATCCAAGACCGAAGGTCCGGTGCTCGACCTGACCGGTATCCTGATCAATTCCAGTAACGTCGGCATGAGTAAGGTCGCGTTCGACATCGGCGGCGAAACGATTTTCCGTCTGGCACAGAAAGTTGGCCTCGGCCAGGACACCGGCTTGGGTTTCCCGGGTGAGCGCGTCGGCAACCTGCCGAACTACCGCGAATGGCGCAAGGCTGAAACCGCCACGCTGTCCTACGGCTACGGTATTTCCGTGACCGCGATCCAGTTGGTCCACGCCTTCTCGGCCCTGGCCAACAATGGTCGCCTCGCACCGTTGACCCTGATCAAAACCGACAAGGCGCCGCAAACCACTCAGGTGCTGCCGGAAGCCGTCGCGAAAACCATGCAAGGCATGCTGCAACAAGTGATCGAAGCCCCGCGCGGCGTATTCCGTGCGCAGGTGCCGGCGTATCACGTGGGCGGCAAGTCGGGTACTGCGCGTAAGACGTCGGTCGGAACCAAAGGCTACGCCGAGAACTCCTACCGCTCGCTGTTCGCCGGTTTCGGCCCGATGAGCGACCCGCGTTACGCGATCGTGGTGGTGATCGACGAACCGACCAAGGCCGGTTACTTCGGTGGCTTGGTATCGGCGCCGGTGTTCAGCAAAGTGATGTCCGGGACCTTGCGCCTGATGAACATCACCCCGGACAACCTGCCAGCCACTCAACAAGCGAACGCCGCACCGGTCGTTCCGCTGAAAGCTAATGGAGGGCGCGGCTGATGTCGCTGAGCCTGAACAAGATTTTCGCCCACGCCGGCCATGATCTATTGATCCGCGAATTGGCGCTGGACAGCCGTAACGTACGGGCAGGTGATTTGTTCCTTGCGGTCCCTGGTGGCAAGTTCGACGGTCGTGCGCACATCGCCGACGCCTTGCAGCGCGGTGCTGCCGCCGTGGCTTATGAAGTCGAAGGCGCGACCGTGCTGCCGATTACCGACGTGCCGCTGATTCCGGTCAAAGGCCTGGCGGCGCAGCTGTCGGACATCGCCGGGCGCTTTTACGGCGACCCGAGCCGTCACATGAACCTGATCGGCGTGACCGGCACCAACGGTAAAACCAGCGTGACCCAATTGGTCGCGCAAGCCCTCGATTTGCTCGGTCAACACTGTGGCATCGTCGGCACTCTGGGCTCCGGTTTCTACGGCGCGCTGGAGAGCGGCCTGCACACCACGCCGAATCCGATTGCAGTGCAAGCGACCCTCGCCGACTTGAAAAAGGCCGGTGCCAAAGCCGTGGCCATGGAAGTCTCTTCCCATGGGCTGGATCAGGGCCGCGTAACCGCGCTGGCCTTCGATGTGGCGGTGATGACCAACCTGTCGCGTGATCATCTGGATTACCACGGCACCATGCAGGCCTATGGCGAAACCAAGGCCAAGTTGTTTGCCTGGAATGATCTGAAGTGCCGGGTGGTCAACCTCGACGACGATTTTGGCCGGCAACTGGCGGCTGATGAAGGTGAGTCGCGGCTGATCACTTACAGCCTGGAAGACTCCCGCGCTTACCTGTATTGCCGCGAAGCGCAGTTCAGTGACGAGGGCGTGCGCGCCACGCTGGTTACGCCGCAGGGCGAACACCATTTGCGCAGCACCTTGCTCGGCCGTTTCAACCTGAGCAACGTGTTGGCCGCGGTCGGTGCCTTGCTCGGTCTGGACTACGCGCTGGACGAAATCCTCAACGTGCTACCGAAACTCGAAGGCCCGGCCGGTCGCATGCAGCGTCTGGGCGGCGGCACTCAGCCGTTGGTGGTGGTCGATTACGCCCACACACCGGATGCGCTGGAAAAAGTCTTGATGGCCCTGCGTCCTCACGCCAAAGGCCGGTTGCTGTGCCTGTTCGGTTGCGGCGGTGATCGCGATCGCGGCAAGCGTCCGCTGATGGCTGAAGTGGTCGAGCGTCTGGCCGATGGTGTGCTGGTCACCGACGACAACCCGCGCACCGAAGACCCAGCCGCGATTTTCGACGACATCCGCGCCGGTTTCACCGCTGTGGATAAAGTCACCTTCGTCGCCGGTCGTGGCCAGGCGATTGCCCAGTTGATCGCCAGCGCTTCGGCGGATGACGTGATTGTCCTGGCTGGTAAAGGTCATGAGGACTATCAGGAAATCAATGGCGAACGCCTTGCTTTCTCCGATCTGGTCGAGGCCGATCATGCCCTGACCGCGTGGGAGGTGGCCCATGCTTAAAGCCTTGAAACTGAGCGAGCTGACCGGCGCACTGAATGCCCGTCTGATCTCCGTCGATGCCAGCTTTGATGGTGTCAGCATCGACAGCCGCGCGATCAAGCCCGGCCAGCTGTTTATTGCTCTGGCCGGTCCACGTTTCGATGGCCATGACTACCTGAACGACGTCGCCGCCAAAGGCGCCGTGGGTGCACTGGTCGAGCGCGAAGTGGCCGACAGCTCGCTGCCGCAACTGCTGGTCAAGGACACCCGCCAGGCCCTCGGCCAGTTGGGCGCGATCAACCGTGCCGCGTTCACTCAGCCGGTCGCGGCCGTTACCGGCTCCAGCGGCAAGACCACGGTCAAGGAAATGCTGGCAAGCATCCTGCGCACGCGCGGTCCGGTGCTGGCGACCCGTGGCAACCTGAACAATGACCTCGGCGCACCGCTGACCCTGCTCGAACTGGCGCCGGAACACACCGCCGCCGTGATCGAACTCGGCGCTTCGCGCATTGGCGAGATTGCCTACACCGTCGCCATGACCAAACCCCACGTGGCCATCATCAACAACGCCGGGACTGCCCACGTTGGTGAGTTCGGCGGGCCGGAAAAAATCGTCGAAGCCAAGGGCGAGATTCTCGAAGGGCTGGATGCCGATGGCATCGCTGTGCTGAATCTCGACGACAAGGCCTTCGACATCTGGAAGACCCGTGCCGCCGGTCGAAAAGTGCTGACTTTTGCCCTGAGCAACGTCAACGCCGATTTCCATGCCAGCGACCTGGATCGCGATGCCCGCGGTTGCCCGGCGTTCAACCTGCACGGCCCTGAAGGTGTGGAGCGGGTTCAGCTGAATCTGCTCGGCACTCACAACGTGGCCAATGCCATGGCCGCTGCCGCTGCCGCGCATGCCTTGGGTGTGTCGCTGTTCGGCATCGCCACCGGCCTTGGCGCGGTGCAACCGGTCAAGGGCCGCACCGTCGCGCAACTGGCGCCTAACGGCATGCGCGTAATCGATGACACATACAACGCGAACCCCACCTCTATGTGCGCCGCCGTTGATATACTCGCCGGCTTTTCCGGCCGCACCGTTTTGGTGCTCGGGGATATCGGCGAGTTGGGCGCGTGGGCAGAGCAGGGGCACCGCGATGTGGGCGATTACGCCCGCGGCAAGGTTTCCGCGCTTTACGCCGTCGGGCCAATGATGGCTCACGCCGTGAACGCTTTCGGCGAGCAGGCCTTTCACTTCAGCACACAGGCTGAACTGATCAAGGCCCTGGAAGCCGAGCAGGACACAAACACTACCTTTTTGATCAAGGGCTCGCGCAGCGCTGCGATGGAAAACATCGTTGCCGCTTTGTGCGGGACCAGTCTGGAGAAACATTAATGCTGCTGCTGCTAGCGGAGTATCTGCAACAGTTCTACAAAGGCTTCGCGGTCTTTCAGTACCTGACCCTGCGCGGGATTCTCGGTGTACTGACCGCGTTGGTCTTGTCGCTGTGCTATGGCCCGTGGATGATCCGCACTCTGCAGAACCGTCAAATCGGTCAATCCGTTCGCAACGACGGTCCGCAATCGCACCTGTCGAAGTCGGGCACCCCGACCATGGGCGGCGCGCTGATTCTTTCCTCCATCGGCGTCAGCACCTTGCTTTGGGCTGACCTGACCAACCGTTACGTTTGGGTCGTGTTGTTGGTGACCCTGCTGTTCGGCGCCATCGGCTGGGTTGACGACTATCGCAAAGTCATCGAGAAAAACTCCCGCGGCCTTCCGAGCCGCTGGAAGTATTTCTGGCAGTCGGTGTTCGGCCTGGGTGCGGCGATCTTCCTTTATATGACTGCCGCGACGCCGGTGGAAACCACCCTGATCCTGCCGATGCTCAAGGACTACAGCATTCCGCTGGGCGCAGGCTTCATCGTCCTGACCTATTTCGTGATTGTCGGCTCGAGCAACGCGGTCAACCTGACCGACGGCCTCGACGGTCTGGCGATCATGCCCACCGTGATGGTCGGCGGTGGCCTGGGGATCTTCTGCTACCTGTCGGGTAACGTGAAGTTCGCCGAATACCTGCTGATTCCTTACGTACCGGGCGCGGGTGAGCTGATTGTGTTCTGCGGCGCCTTGATCGGTGCGGGCCTGGGCTTCCTCTGGTTCAACACCTATCCGGCACAAGTCTTCATGGGCGATGTTGGCGCGCTGGCGCTGGGTGCGGCCCTGGGCACCATCGCAGTGATCGTCCGTCAGGAAATCGTCCTGTTCATCATGGGCGGTGTGTTCGTGATGGAGACCCTGTCAGTCGTCATTCAGGTCGCCTCCTTTAAGCTGACCGGTCGCCGTGTGTTCCGCATGGCACCGATTCACCACCACTTTGAACTCAAGGGCTGGCCCGAGCCGCGCGTGATCGTCCGTTTCTGGATCATCACCGTGATTCTCGTGTTGATCGGCCTTGCCACCCTGAAGCTGAGGTAGAACGAGTGTCTCTGATCGCTTCTGACCACTTCCGCATCGTTGTCGGCCTCGGCAAGAGCGGCATGTCCCTGGTTCGCTTCCTGGCGAACCGGGGCGTGTCGTTTGCTGTCGCCGATACGCGGGAAAATCCACCGGAACTGGCCACGCTCAAGCGTGACTATCCGCACGTGGAAGTGCGTTGTGGCGAGCTGGACGTCGAATTCCTGTGCCGTGCCGACGAGCTCTACGTGAGCCCCGGCCTGGCGCTGGCGACCCCGGCCCTGCAGGCTGCCGCCGCCCGTGGCGTGAAAATGTCCGGCGACATCGAGCTGTTCGCGCGTAACGCGAAAGCGCCGATTGTCGCCATTACCGGTTCCAACGCCAAAAGCACCGTCACCACCCTGGTCGGCGAGATGGCGGCTGCGGCCGGCAAGCGTGTTGCCGTTGGTGGCAACCTCGGCACACCGGCGCTGGATTTGCTCAGCGACGACATCGAGCTGTACGTGATGGAACTGTCGAGCTTCCAGCTCGAAACCACCGATCAGCTCAACGCCGAAGTGGCGACCGTGCTCAACATCAGTGAAGACCACATGGACCGCTACAGCGGTCTGCCGGCCTATCACTTGGCCAAGCACCGGATCTTCCGGGGCGCCAGGCAGTTTGTGGTCAACCGTCAGGACGCCCTGAGCCGTCCGCTGATGGGTGAAGGTCAGCCGTGCTGGACCTTCGGTTTGAACAAGCCCGACTTCAAGGCCTTCGGCATTCGAGAGGAGAGCGGCGAGAAATACCTGGCCTTCGAATTCCAGAACCTGATGCCGGTACGCGAGCTGAAAGTTCGTGGTGCGCATAACCAGTCCAACGCCCTCGCGGCATTGGCGCTCGGTCACGCCGTCGGCCTGCCGTTCGACGCCATGCTTTCAGCCCTGCGCAATTTCGCCGGGCTCGAGCACCGCTGCCAGTGGGTCCGCGACCTTGATGGCGTGAGCTACTACAACGATTCCAAAGCCACCAACGTCGGCGCCGCATTGGCGGCCATCGAAGGCCTGGGGGCGGACATCGACGGCAAACTTGTGCTGATCGCCGGTGGCGATGGCAAGGGCGCCGAATTCAAGGATTTGCGTGATCCGGTGGCGGCCAACTGCCGCGCCGTCATTTTGATGGGCCGTGATTCCGACAAGATCGGTGAGGCCATCGGCGATGCCGTGCCACTGATTCGCGTTGGCTCGCTGATCGAAGCGGTCGAGCAATGCCGCGCCATCGCCGAAAAGGGCGACGCGGTGCTGCTGTCGCCGGCTTGCGCCAGCTTCGACATGTTCAAGAACTATGAAGACCGTGGTCACCAGTTCGTCCGCGCCGTGGAGGATCTGGCATGAGCTTGAAGAACATCATCAAGCCGTATCCATCGCCGCTGATCACCGGGCGCGGTATCGACCTCGATTTCCCGATGCTCGCCGGTTGCCTGGCACTGCTCGGCCTGGGGCTGATCATGATTGCCTCGGCATCGACCGAGGTGGGGGCGGTGCAGTCGGGCAGCGCTCTGTACTACATGATTCGCCACCTGATCTACGTTGTGCTGGGCCTGGGTGCCTGCATCGTCACCATGATGATTCCGATTGCCACCTGGCAACGCCTGGGCTGGCTGATGCTGCTTGGTGCGTTCGGCTTGCTGGTGATGGTGATCGTCCCGGGGATCGGTCGGGAAGTGAACGGTTCGATGCGCTGGATCGGCTTCAGTTTCTTCAACGTTCAGCCTTCCGAGATCGCCAAGGTGTTCGTGGTGATCTACCTCGCCGGTTATCTGGTGCGCCGTCAGAAAGAAGTGCGTGAAAGCTGGATGGGCTTCTTCAAGCCGTTCATCGTGCTGCTGCCGATGGCGGGGCTGTTGCTGATGGAGCCGGACTTCGGTGCCACCGTCGTGATGATGGGGGCGGCGGCGGCAATGCTGTTCCTCGGCGGAGTCGGTCTGTTCCGGTTTTCCCTGATGGTGGTCCTGGCTGTCGCGGCGGTGGTGTTGTTGATTCAGATGCAGCCGTATCGAATGGCGCGTCTGACCAACTTTGCCGATCCGTGGGCCGACCAGTTCGGTGCCGGCTATCAGCTCTCCCAGGCCTTGATCGCTTTCGGTCGCGGCGAATGGCTGGGCGTCGGCCTGGGTAACAGCGTGCAGAAACAGTTCTACTTGCCGGAAGCCCACACCGACTTCGTGTTTTCGGTGCTGGCTGAAGAACTCGGGGCCGTGGGTTCCTTGTGCACGGTGGCGCTGTTCGTCTTCGTGTGTATTCGTGGCATGTACATCGGCCTGTGGGCCGAGAAAGCCAAACAGTTTTTTGCCGCCTACGTTGCTTACGGCTTGTCGTTCCTGTGGATCGGCCAGTTC
Organism: Pseudomonas sp. GW822-FHT07A10; assembly: GCF_058798795.1. Taxonomy (NCBI): domain Bacteria; kingdom Pseudomonadati; phylum Pseudomonadota; class Gammaproteobacteria; order Pseudomonadales; family Pseudomonadaceae; genus Pseudomonas; species Pseudomonas sp. GW822-FHT07A10. The sequence goes on along the minus strand of NZ_JBXAKV010000007.1, from coordinate 18,880 downwards.
CTGATCAACATCGGCGTGAACGTCGGCCTGCTGCCGACCAAAGGTCTGACCCTGCCATTCCTCAGTTATGGCGGCAGTTCGTTGGTGATCTGCTGTGCCTGTCTTGGCTTGTTGCTGCGCATCGAGTGGGAGAGTCGAACCCATTTGGGCAGCGAAGAAATGGAATTCCATGAGAGCGACTTCGCCGAGGAGCCGAACCATGGGCGCTAACGTACTGATCATGGCTGGCGGCACCGGGGGCCATGTGTTCCCGGCACTTTCCTGTGCGCGTGAGTTCCAGGCCCGTGGCTACACCGTGCACTGGCTCGGCACGCCCCGCGGGATCGAAAACGATCTGGTGCCGGCGGCCGGTATTGAATTGCATCGGATCCACGCCAGCGGTTTGCGCGGCAAGGGCAAATTGTCCCTGCTCAAGGCGCCGGTCATGTTGCTCAAGTCGATCTGGCAGGCGCGGGCGATCATTCGTCAGCTGCGGCCAGTCTGTGTGGTCGGCTTTGGTGGTTTTGTGACTGGTCCTGGCGGCGTTGCAGCCAGACTGGCCGGCGTGCCGGTCATCGTTCACGAGCAGAACGCCGTGGCCGGTACCGCCAATCGGTTGCTGGTGCCGTTGGCCGCCCGAGTCTGTGAAGCGTTCCCCGACACCTTTACCCTGTCGGACAGCCGTCGGACCACCGGTAACCCGGTGCGCACCGAGCTGTTCCTCGAAACACCGCGACCTGCCCTGGCCGGTCGCAAGGCGCGTTTGCTGATCCTGGGTGGAAGCCTGGGCGCAGAGCCGTTGAACAAGTTGCTGCCTGAAGCCCTGTCGCAAGTCGCCCCCGACCTGCGCCCGGACGTGTTCCATCAGGCCGGCAAAAACCACGATGAAGTGACTGCAGAGCGCTATCGCGCGGCTGGCGTCGAGGCGCAAGTGCAGCCATTCATCAAAGACATGGCCCAAGCCTATGGCTGGGCCGACCTGGTGGTGTGCCGCGCAGGAGCGCTGACCATCAGTGAACTGGCGGCCGCCGGTCTGCCCTCGATGCTGGTGCCTTTGCCCCACGCGATCGACGATCACCAGACCCGCAACGCCGATTATTTGGCCCGTGAAGGCGCTGCCTTCCTGATGCCGCAAAGAACGACTGGCGCAGCGGACCTTGCCGCTCGCCTGACAGAGGTCTTGATGCAACCGCAACGACTCAACGACATGGCCAGCGCGGCACGCCGCCTGGCCAAACCCGATGCCACTCGTAACGTGGTCGATACTTGCCTTGAGGTGGCCCATGGTTGAGAACAAGAAAGCCATGCCACAACCGGAAATGCGCCGTATCCGTCGTATCCACTTCGTCGGAATTGGCGGCGTGGGTATGTGCGGTATCGCCGAAGTGTTGCTGAACCTGGGCTATCAAGTGTCCGGTTCCGACCTGAAAGCTTCGCCGGTGACCGAGCGCCTGGAATCTTTTGGTGCGCATATTTTCATCGGCCACCGTGCCGAGAACGCCGCAGCCGCCGACGTGCTGGTGGTGTCGAGCGCCGTCAACACGTCCAACCCGGAAGTCGCGACCGCGCTGGAACGCCGGATTCCGGTGGTGCCGCGTGCCGAGATGCTCGCCGAGCTGATGCGCTACCGCCACGGTATCGCCGTCGCCGGTACTCACGGCAAAACCACCACCACCAGCCTGATCGCTTCGGTGTTCGCCGCCGGTGGCCTGGACCCGACGTTCGTCATCGGTGGCCGTCTGAATGCCGCGGGCACCAATGCTCAGCTTGGCACCAGCCGCTACCTGATCGCGGAAGCCGACGAAAGCGATGCCAGCTTCCTGCACTTGCAGCCGCTGGTGGCCGTGGTCACCAACATCGACGCCGATCACATGGCGACCTACGACGGCGACTTCAACAAGCTGAAGAAAACCTTCGTCGAGTTCCTGCACAACCTGCCGTTCTACGGTTTGGCGGTGGTGTGCCTGGACGATCCAGTGGTGCGTGAAATCCTCCCGCTGGTGAAGCGTCCGACGGTCACTTACGGCTTCGGCGATGACGCCGACGTGCGTGCCATCAATGTGCGCCAGCAAGGCATGCAGACTTTCTTCACCGTGCTGCGCCCTGATCGCGAGCCGCTGGATGTCTCGGTAAACATGCCGGGCAACCACAACGTGCTGAACGCGCTGGCGACCATTTGCATTGCCACTGATGAAGGCGTCAGTGATGAAGCCATCGTCCAGGGCCTGTCCGGGTTCCAGGGTGTTGGCCGTCGCTTCCAGGTGTACGGCGAATTGCCGGTCGAAGACGGCAGCGTGATGCTGGTGGACGACTACGGTCACCACCCGACCGAAGTCGCGGCCGTGATCAAAGCCGTGCGCGGTGGCTGGCCGGAGCGCCGTCTGGTGATGGTCTACCAGCCGCACCGTTACAGCCGCACCCGCGACCTGTACGACGATTTCGTCAATGTGCTGGCCGACGCCAACGTGCTGCTGCTGATGGAAGTCTATCCGGCCGGCGAAGAGCCGATCCCGGGCGCCGACAGCCGCAAGCTGTGCAACAGCATCCGTCAGCGCGGTCAGCTCGACCCGATCTACATCGAGCGCGGTATCGATCTCGCGCCGATCGTCAAGCCGCTGCTGCGTGCCGGCGACATTCTGCTGTGCCAGGGCGCCGGTGATATCGGCGGTCTCGCACCCAAACTGTTGAACAGTCCGTTGTTCGCCGGGGCCGTTGCCGCACCGGTAGAGGGGAAGTTGAAATGACTGCTGCTTACGCCAACCTCGTCTCCACTGTCGCGCCGAAGGATTTCGGTCGCGTTGCCGTGCTGTTCGGCGGCAAGAGTGCCGAGCGTGAAGTGTCCCTGAAGTCGGGTAATGCGGTGCTCGACGCACTGCAAAGCGCTGGTGTGGACGCGTTCGGTATTGATGTGGGCGATGACCTGCTGCAGCGCTTGCTGAACGAAAAAATCGACCGCGCCTTTATCATCCTCCACGGTCGTGGCGGTGAAGACGGCAGCATGCAGGGCCTGCTCGAATGCGCAGGGATTCCGTACACCGGCAGCGGCATTCTGGCCTCGGCACTGGCCATGGACAAACTGCGCACCAAGCAGGTCTGGCACAGCCTCGGCATTCCGACGCCACGCCACGCGGTACTGCGCTCCGAGGCCGATTGTATTTCGGCGGCCACGGAACTGGGCTTCCCGTTGATCGTCAAACCGGCCCATGAAGGTTCCAGTATCGGGATGGCCAAAGTGACTTCCGCGCCCGAGTTGATCGAGGCGTGGAAAGCGGCCGGTACCTACGATTCGCAAGTGTTGGTAGAGCAATGGATTCACGGTCCGGAGTTCACCATCGCCACCCTGCGTGACCAGGTGTTGCCACCGATTGCCTTGGGCACGACGCACAGTTTCTACGACTACGACGCCAAGTACATCGCCAACGATACCCAGTACCGCATTCCGTGCGGCCTGGACAGCGACAAAGAAAAGGAACTCATGGACCTCACGGCCAAAGCCTGTGAGGCGCTGGGTATCGCCGGTTGGGGCAGGGCGGACGTGATGCAGGACGCCGACGGGCAGTTCTGGTTCCTGGAAGTCAACACCGCACCGGGCATGACCGATCACAGTCTGGTGCCAATGGCGGCCCGTGCCGCCGGCCTGGATTTCCAGCAACTGGTTCTGGCGATTCTGGCCGCAAGCATCGAGCCACGAGGGTAAGACCATGCAAGGCGCACAGCTGAGACATCAGCCCTCCGCACCACCCGGCCGCAAGCCGGTGCCGCGGGGTGCCAGCCGAATGGTGGCCAAAGAGCCGATGTCCGTGCGCCTGCCGAAAGCCAACTTCGGTTTTCTGAAAAGCTTGTTCTGGCCCGTGCTGCTGGTGGCGTTGGGGTTCGGTACTTACGAAGGCGCACAGCGTTTGCTGCCGTACGCCGACCGGCCGATCACCAAAATCGCCGTGCAGGGCGACTTGAGTTACATCAGCCAGCAAGCGGTGCAGCAGCGGATCGCCCCGTACGTGGCGTCGAGCTTCTTCACCATCGACCTAGCGAGCATGCGCACCGAGCTTGAACAGATGCCATGGATTGCCCACGCCGAAGTGCGTCGGGTGTGGCCGGATCAGGTAGTGATTCGCCTGGAAGAACAACTGCCGGTGGCCCGTTGGGGCGATGAGTCGCTGTTGAACAACCAGGGACAGGCGTTCACCCCGCGCGAGCTGGCGAACTACGAACACTTGCCACAGCTGTTCGGCCCGCAGCGGGCCCAGCAACAAGTGATGCAGCAATACCAGGTGCTGAGCCAGATGCTCAGGCCATTGGGCTTCTCGATTGCACGCCTGGAGTTGCGTGAACGAGGCAGCTGGTTCCTGACCACCGGCGCAGGCAGCGCCGGTCCCGGAATCGAACTGCTGCTGGGACGCGGCAACCTGGTGGAAAAGATGCGCCGCTTCATTGCCATCTATGACAAGACGCTCAAAGAGCAGATTACGAACATTGCGCGCATCGATCTGCGCTACGCCAACGGCCTTGCCGTTGGCTGGCGGGAACCTGTAGCGCCGACGACAGCCCAACCCGCTGTCGCAAAGAATTAAGAAGAGGCAGGACCCATGGCAAACGTGCAAAGCGGCAAAATGATCGTCGGTCTCGATATCGGCACCTCCAAGGTGGTGGCGCTGGTCGGCGAGGTTGCGGACGACGGCACGCTCGAAATCGTCGGGATCGGTACTCATCCGTCCCGCGGCCTGAAAAAAGGCGTAGTGGTGAACATCGAGTCCACCGTCCAGTCGATCCAGCGCGCTATCGAAGAAGCGCAGCTGATGGCCGGTTGCCGGATCCATTCGGCGTTCGTCGGCGTGGCCGGCAATCACATCCGCAGCCTGAACTCCCACGGCATCGTGGCGATTCGTGATCGCGAAGTCAGCTCCGCCGACCTTGAGCGCGTCCTCGACGCCGCCCAGGCTGTGGCAATCCCGGCTGACCAGCGCGTGCTGCACACTCTGCCGCAGGATTATGTGATCGATAACCAGGAAGGCGTGCGCGAGCCGCTGGGCATGTCCGGCGTGCGTCTGGAAGCCAAGGTTCACGTGGTCACCTGCGCCGTCAACGCCGCACAGAACATTGAAAAATGTGTGCGCCGCTGCGGCCTGGAAATCGACGACATCATTCTCGAGCAGCTGGCTTCGGCGTATTCGGTGCTGACCGACGACGAGAAAGAGCTGGGCGTGTGCCTGGTGGACATCGGCGGCGGTACCACCGACATCGCGATCTTCACCGAAGGCGCGATCCGTCACACCGCGGTGATCCCGATTGCGGGCGACCAGGTGACCAACGACATCGCGATGGCGTTGCGCACCCCGACCCAGTACGCCGAAGAAATCAAGATTCGCTATGCCTGCGCCCTGGCCAAACTGGCCGGTGCCGGTGAAACCATCAAGGTGCCGAGTGTCGGCGACCGTCCACCGCGCGAACTGTCCCGCCAGGCCTTGGCCGAAGTGGTCGAGCCGCGTTACGACGAGCTGTTCACCCTGATCCAGGCCGAACTGCGTCGCAGCGGCTATGAAGACCTGATCCCGGCCGGCATCGTGCTGACCGGCGGTACGTCGAAGATGGAAGGCGCGGTCGAACTGGCCGAAGAGATCTTCCACATGCCGGTTCGCCTGGGCGTGCCCCATGGCGTCAAGGGTCTGGACGACGTGGTCCGCAACCCGATCTATTCCACCGGCGTTGGCCTGTTGATGTACGGCCTGCAGAAGCAGTCCGACGGGATTTCGTTCTCGGGCATCGGCAGCCGCGACAGCTACAGCAATGACGAACCGAAAGCCGCTCTGCTCGATCGCATCAAGAGCTGGGTACAAGGCAATTTCTAAAGCTTTACCGCAACACCGCTTCAAAAGCAGTAGGCGAAAAAACTAGAGAATGTAAGGAGAGGGAAAATGTTCGAACTCGTAGACAACATCCCCGCAAGCCCGGTTATTAAAGTTATCGGTGTTGGCGGAGGCGGCGGCAACGCTGTCAATCACATGGTCAAGAGCAACATTGAAGGCGTTGAATTCATCTGCGCCAACACTGATGCCCAAGCGCTGAAAAGCATCAGCGCGCGCACCATTCTGCAACTGGGCACCAGCGTGACCAAAGGTCTGGGCGCCGGCGCCAACCCTGAAGTAGGTCGTCAGGCCGCTCTCGAAGACCGTGAGCGCATTGCCGAAGTCCTGCAGGGCACCAACATGGTGTTCATCACGACCGGCATGGGCGGCGGTACCGGTACCGGTGCAGCGCCAATCATTGCTGAAGTGGCCAAGGAAATGGGGATCCTCACCGTTGCGGTGGTGACCCGTCCGTTCCCGTTCGAAGGCCGCAAGCGCATGCAGCTCGCCGACGAGGGCATCCGTCTGCTGTCTGAAAGCGTCGACTCGTTGATCACCATTCCCAACGAGAAGCTGCTGACCATCCTCGGCAAAGACGCAAGCCTCCTGTCGGCTTTCGCCAAGGCCGACGATGTACTGGCCGGCGCCGTTCGCGGTATCTCCGACATCATCAAGCGTCCGGGCATGATCAACGTCGACTTCGCCGACGTGCGTACCGTGATGAGCGAAATGGGTATGGCGATGATGGGCACTGGCTGCGCCAGCGGTCCGAACCGTGCACGTGAGGCGACCGAAGCGGCCATTCGCAACCCGCTGCTCGAAGACGTGAACCTGCAAGGTGCACGCGGCATCCTGGTGAACATCACCGCCGGTCCTGACCTGTCGCTGGGTGAGTACTCCGACGTGGGTAGCATCATCGAAGCCTTCGCATCCGAGCACGCAATGGTCAAGGTCGGTACCGTTATCGATCCGGACATGCGCGACGAACTGCACGTGACTGTGGTTGCCACAGGTCTGGGCGCTAAAATCGAGAAGCCTGTGAAGGTCATCGACAACACCGTTCACACCTCGATGGCTTCCCAGCCACAACAACAAGCCCCTGTTCGTCAGGAACAGCCTGCGGTGAACTACCGTGACCTGGACCGTCCGACCGTCATGCGCAACCAGGCTCAGGCCGGTGCTGCGACTGCCGCGAAGATGAACCCGCAAGATGATCTGGACTACCTGGACATCCCGGCTTTCCTGCGTCGTCAGGCCGATTGATGAAATGTATCAGGGGTATTAGGGTGATTGGTGTTCAGCAAAGGTCTGGTCTGCTATCATCGCCAGCCTTTGTTGATACCAGTTCGCAATTTGCGCTGAAGCGGCCCATGCCATGATTAAACAACGCACCCTGAAGAATATTATCCGTGCCACAGGTGTCGGCCTGCACTCCGGGGAGAAGGTCTACCTGACCCTCAAGCCAGCGCCTGTCGACACCGGCATTGTGTTTTGTCGTGCTGACCTCGACCCTGTGGTGCAGATTCCTGCCCGCGCGGAAAACGTTGGCGAAACCACTATGTCGACCACGCTTGTTAACGGTGACGTCAAAGTGGACACGGTGGAGCACCTGCTCTCGGCCATGGCTGGCCTGGGCATCGATAACGCCTACGTCGAGCTCTCCGCGTCCGAAGTCCCGATCATGGATGGTAGCGCTGGACCCTTCGTATTCCTGATTCAATCGGCCGGCCTGGAAGAGCAGGACGCCGCCAAGAAGTTCATCCGGATCCTGCGGGAAGTGACAGTGGAAGACGGCGACAAGCGCGCCACTTTCGTCCCTTTCGAAGGTTTCAAAGTGAGCTTCGAGATCGATTTCGATCACCCGGTTTTCCGTGACCGCACACAAAGTGCAAGCGTGGATTTTTCCAGCACTTCGTTCGTAAAAGAAGTCAGCCGCGCACGTACCTTTGGTTTCATGAGTGATATCGAGTACCTGCGCAAGCACAACCTCGCACTCGGCGGCAGCGTTGAAAACGCAATTGTGGTCGACGCGGATGGTGTACTGAACGAAGACGGCCTTCGCTATGAAGACGAATTCGTGAAGCACAAAATCCTCGATGCGATTGGTGACCTCTACCTGCTGGGCAATAGCCTGATTGGTGAGTTCAAGGGCTTCAAGTCCGGACACGCATTGAACAACCAGCTGCTGCGCAAGTTGATTGAGCAGACAGATGCTTGGGAAGTCGTGACGTTCGAAGACGCCAGCACCGCACCGATCTCTTACATGCGTCCTGTTGCGGCCGTGTAAGCAAAAAACCTCTCTAGTTTTTTAAAGGCTACCTTCGGGTGGCCTTTTTTTATGCCTGCGGGAAAGATCAATCCGCAGCGACCACCCGGTTCCGCCCATTTTCCTTGGCCTGATACAGCGCCTTGTCCGCTGCAAACAGCAACTGTTCCAGGCTGATGTCGGTTGCTGTCGTCCAGGTACTGATACCAATACTGACAGTAATTGGCGAGACATCCCCCCCCACCAACGGCAATTGCTCCACCGCTATACGGATTTTTTCGGCAATCTGTTGGGCGCCGGCGCTGTCGGTTTCAGCCAGGATCACTGAAAACTCCTCGCCACCATACCGGGCGACCATGTCCGCCGGCCGTCGGACATGGGTGTCGATCAACTTGGCCACCGAGCGCAAGGCATCGTCGCCTCCCTGGTGGCCGTGGCGATCATTGAACGCCTTGAAGTGATCGATATCGATCATCAACAGCGACAACGGCTGACCGGAGCGCTGGGCACGAAACCATTCATGGTGCAGGGCCTGATCCAGGCTTCGGCGATTGGCCAGACCGGTCAAGGGATCGGTGGCGGCCAATTGTGCCAGTTCCTGCTCGGCACTTTGGCGTCGACGCAGCTCCCGGCAGAGCAACCAGGTCAGCCACAGCAGACTTGCGCACAGGGCAATGGTTGCCGAGCTGACCACCACCGCGGTGCGCTTCCAGGCCGCAAAGACTTCATCGCTGGACAGCGCAACGATGACGATCAACGGCAAATTCCCGACCTTGGAGAAGGTGTACAAGCGCTCATCGTTGTATCGACTGGACATGCCGGTGAAGCTGCCGTTGCCTTCTTTGACGATGCGCTGGAAATTGGGGCGGTTGCTGAAATCCTTGCCGATCAGCTCTTCGGCCAGGCGGGGTTGGTGGGCCAGAAGAATCCCGTCCTTGCTGATCAGGCTGACCGTACTGTCGCGGCCGATGCTCAAACTGTTGAACAACTGATCGAAGTAGCTCAAGCGCATGGCGGCTTCGGCCACGCCGAGGAACTCACCCTGGGTGCCGTTCACCCGGCGGCTGAAACTGATCCGCCAATCCTGTTCCGGCGGCCGGGCCCTGAAGGGGCGACTGATGAACATGCCCGGGTCCGGATTGTTGATGTGGGTCTGGAAGTATTCGCGATCAGCAAAGTTGCTCTTTCTGGGCTCCACCGAGGCCGAGTCGGCGATCACATCGCCCTTGTTGTCGAGCAACAAGATGTTGCCCTTGTACGGCGCGGCAGTGGCGCGGTCGAAATAGGCCAGGTGACGAATGGCTGGGGAAACGTTCTTGAGGTCTTCCCGCTGGGAGGCAGCGATCAAACCCAGCAGGGACACGTCATAGAGTTCGACATTGCGCAGCACGTCGGCGTCGATCAATTGCACGATATTGTTGGCGGCGCGAGCGGCGGACAATTTGGCATTGGCGTGTTCGCGGATCAGCAGGAACGCGACGATGCTCAGTATTGCAATCACCAACAACACACTACTGAGAACCAGAAGCCGCTCCGAGCGTGTCGAACGGATCGGATCACGGGATTTCGCACTGTTCACACTCATGGTTCTGACTTCTGCAAATAAGGCGTTATGAAAGTGCTTTTACAAGAATCGGGCAGAGTCCTAGAAACCGGTTGCGTCCTGCGCGCCTATATAAATCCCGGATAAAAAAAGGCCAGCAAAACATGCTGGCCTTTTGCTAATTGAAGCTTAGAAGACATTCAGCGGGTAGTCGACAATTACCCGGTATTCATCCGTGTCCTGATCCAGCGCACCGTAACCGTTGCCGCCACGGTTAGACGCCCATTGCAGACGCATCGCCAGGTCTTTGGCCTTGCCACCCTGGACCACGTACTTGAGCTCGATGTCTCGTTCCCAATGCCTGGCGTTTCTGCCGTCGGCGCTGTACCACGAGGCGTAACCGCGACTGTCCGGATCGACCTTGGTCAGGTCCAGTTCACCCCGTGAGTAGGACACCGCCGAGGTCAGGCCGGGCATGTCGAGGCCAGCAAAGTCGTAGGCGTACTTGAGTTTCCACGAGCGCTCATTCGGACCGTTGAAGTCCGAATACTGCTGGGAGTTGTCGAGATAAATGCTGTCGCCCTGGCTGATGTAATCGAACGGCGTATTGCCGTTGACCCGCTGGTAGGCGGCGGTGACGCTGTGATGGCCCACGTCGACGGTGAAATGCAGGCTGTAAGTGTTGTTGTCGATGTTGCCCAGCAGTGCATCGCCGGTGTCTTGCGTGTGATAGAAGTGCAGGCCCGGGTTGAGGCTGACCAAGTCATTCAGCGCATAGGTGTAATCCAGGTCGTAGTAGTACTGGTTCCAGATGTCCTTGAGTTCGGCCGCATACAGGCTGCTGGTCAAACCCGGCAGGCCGCTCCAGGCCACGCCGGCCCAATTCAAATGCCGGCTTTCATCGCCATCGGCCAGGCTGCCATAGGACGTGCCGATGCGGGTGTGGCCGCTCTGGTTGTAGAGTTTGGTGAAGCTGGCCTGACCACCCTCGATCATCAACCCGTCGACACTGTGGTTGGTCAGGCTGACGCCGCGAAAGGTCTGCGGCAGCATGCGGGTATCGCCACCGGCGATCACCGGGTTGGCAAGGAACAGGTCGCCGGCCTTCAATTCGGTATCGAAGGCCCGCATTTTCAGGGTGCCGCCAGCCGTGGAAAACGAGCCCGGTGCCTTGCCGTTGCCATCGCTGATCGGCAGGATGCTCGACCCGTCGGTGCCACCACCGCCGTCGAGCTTGAGCCCGAGCATCGCGTGGGCATCAACGCCGAAACCGATGGTGCCCTGGCTGAAGCCCGATTCGAAGCGGCCGAGAAAGCCCTGACCCCACTCGATGTTGTCATCGGCCTTTTGCAGGCGATTGCGGTTCATGTAGTAGTTGCGGGCATTGAGGTTGAGGCTCGACCCATCGACAAAGCCTTCGCGGCTGGATTCGTCGTCGGCCTGCGCGTTGTTGGCCATCGTTGCAGTGATTGCAATGAACAGCGGACTGAATCTGAGAGGGAAACGCACGTGCGGTAAAGCTCCTTGGGTCAACTAAGTATTTCATTGTTTTGAAGTGCGGATGTTTGTTGTCAGGGAAGACGAACTGAAGGGGTTTAAAACCACCACGAAAAAAAGCCGCTGGTAGCAGCGGCTTTGAAGACAATTTTTCAAAGGGAAGAGCCGATGAAAAGTGTCGAGGGAAACAGAGCGATACGTATGGATCAGCTGTCTTTCTCAACCCGTGGCTGGGCTTGAGTGCTCGACGCTTGAGGGGTTTGCGCAGCCTCTTGGGCCTTGGCTGTCAGTTCGCTTTGATACTGTTCGTAGGCTTTGGCGCGTTCGGCATTTTGTGCGACGAATGTCTGCGACTCTTCAGCCATGGCGAACGGAGACAGGAACAAGGACGACAAAACGAAAGCGCTGGCAATACCCATACTGTTGGACATCTTTAAACCTTCTTGCTTGGCAAGTGCTGTTTGATGGGGCAACGATAAGGGGGATCAGGGATGGGAAAAAGAGTCGATCAGGATAAGGACTGTTGCCTGCACGGCAACAGTTACTGCGTTGGCAAGGAGGTGTAGGGGGGTAAGCAGAAAGTCACTGTTTCGTCGGGATCAGGCGGATATCAAAATTCCCTTCGAACTCATGCGTGCCCCCATCAACCTCCGCCCAGAACTTAAAAGTCCCCGATGCATAGCTTGTTTCATAATCGAATGATTTGAGTGTTAAATCGCCTGCTTGAGCCGTGTACTGAGTCCTGTGGGAGCCCTCTTGGCGAAAGTATGACAGTGTAATGACCTTTGGCCAGTTGCCTCCAACCGGCAAAGCTACCCCCACCTCAGCGTCTTTGAAAAACTCGATTTGAATACCCCTGGAGTTTTCAGCGTCGGTAAACATCTGCCCGTAAAGAGTTATGCCGTCTCTGGAGCCTTCTCTGTATGAAACGACACTCGCATTAATGGGGCCCTCATAGGATTTGGTCGCAATCAGTGTGCCTTTGGATTCTTGCACTACATTTTCGGTAGTCATGCCGAACTCCTGTTCGTGATGAAGAGAGGTCTTGCCGATATCTTGGGAGATGGCAAGGTTCTTCATTTGGGACCGTAAGCATCGAGCTGTCTACTGTCAGAAATAATAGGTTGAACGTGTTTTTTGCTTTCAGCAGACAGTCGCTACATATTTCGAAATCAAACCGGTAAATGAATCCCGAAGGTATTCATCCCATGATCACTGCGCACAAACACATCCCCGCCATGCATCAGCGCAATCGCCTTGACGATCGCCAACCCCAGTCCATGGTTGTTGCCACTGTTACTGCGTGACGCATCGACCCGGTAGAAACGTTCGAACAGGCGCGGCAGATGCTCATTGGCAATCGGCGACCCCGGGTTGGCGACGCCGATGCTCACTTGGTGCTCCTCGACTTCGATCCGCACCTGAATCACTTGCCCAGGCGCGGTGTGCTGCACCGCGTTGCTCAGCAAGTTGATCAACGCCCGGCGCAGATGTGCGATCTCGATTCGCACCTGCGCATCGCCACTGACCTCGACCTGAACCTGCGCATCCTCAAGAATGAAATCCAGATATTCCAGCGTCGTCGCCACTTCGTCGGCCAGTGAGGTGGACGTCAGTTGGGTGGCCTTGCTGCCTTGGTCGGCGCTGGCGAGGAACAGCATGTCGTTGATGATCGAGCGCAGCCGTTCAAGCTCTTCAAGGTTCGATTGCAGCACTTCGAAATAGTGTTCGGCTGAACGCCCGCGTGTCAGTGCAACCTGGGTCTGACCGATCAGGTTGGTCAGCGGCGAGCGCAGTTCATGGGCCACGTCGGCATTGAACGATTCCAGCCGCGAGTAGGCCTGTTCCACCCGTTCCAGGGTGGCGTTGAACGAACTGACGAACTGATCGAGCTCCGGGGGCAATGGCGACAGTTGCAGACGCCCGGACAGCCGTGGTGGCGCCAGGCGCTGGGCTTCCTGCGACAACTTGATCAGCGGCTTAAGGCCGATCCGCGCCACCCAATAACCGAGTAGCGAGGCCAGCAATACACCAATGATCGCCAGGCTGATCAGGGCGATCAGCAAGTGGTGCTGCGTCTCGTAAAAGGTTTCGGTGTCGATGCCTATCATGAAGCGCAGCGGTGGGCGCTGGTCCTTGGCTGGCAACTCGGTTAGCAGCACTTTCAGCGGGTACGGATGGTCGGGCAATGCCATGTCGCGCATGCCCAACGGGCCTTGTGCGAACGCGCGGATCGACGCGTCGGGTTGGCCGTATTCATAACCGGGATTGCCGCTGACCACCCAAAAGCGAATGCGTTTATCTTCTTCGCTCAGCAGCTTGAGCTTGGCGTTGATCTTCACCCAATGCTCGGGCGTGCCGTAACGGTTGAGCGCCGATTCGAGCACGCTGTAGCGGGCGTCGAGTTCGGCTTCGGGCAGCAGGCCCAAGCCCTTGTCGACCTGTTGATACAGCGCACCGCCGATCAACAGGAACACCAGCAACGCCACCAGCGTAAACATCCCGCTCAGGCGCAGCGCGATGGAGTTACTGGACACCACGGCTCTCCAGCACATAACCCATGCCACGAATGGTGTGCAGCAATTTCTCGTCGAACGGCCCGTCGAGCTTGGCCCGCAGGCGTTTGATCGCGACTTCGACCACGTTGGCGTCGCTGTCGAAATTGATGTCCCAGACCATCTCGGCGATGGCGGTTTTCGAGAGGATTTCACCCTGTCTGCGCGCCAACACACTCAACAGTGAGAACTCCTTGGCGGTCAGATCCAGGCGGGTGCCGGCGCGAGTGGCTTTGCGGCTGATCAAATCTATCCACAGGTCGGCGATGCTCACCTGCACCGGCTCATGGCCACCGCTGCGCCGGGTCAGCGCTTGCAGGCGCGCCACCAGTTCGAGGAAGGAAAACGGTTTGCCGAGGTAATCGTCCGCGCCATCGCGCAGGCCTTTGATGCGGTCTTCCACCCGCTCGCGGGCGGTGAGCATGATCACCGGGGTTTGCTTGCGCGCACGCAATGCGCGCAGCACGCCGAAACCGTCGAGGCCCGGCAGCATGACGTCGAGGACAATCACCGCGTAGTCATTTTCCAGCGCCAGGTGCAGGCCTTCGACGCCATCGCGGGCCACGTCCACGGTGTAACCTTGTTCCGTCAGACCGCGGTGCAGATAATCCGCGGTTTTTTCCTCGTCTTCGATAATCAGAACGCGCATGACCCCGCCTCAGTCTGTGGTCGCCAGCACCGGCTGCTGTGCTGGTGTGGGTCTATGGAATATCCGCTCAAGCCACAAGTATATGACCGGCGTGGTGAACAGCGTCAGCGCCTGGCTCACCAGCAAACCGCCGACCACCGCGATGCCCAATGGCTGGCGCAGTTCGGCGCCGGTGCCGTAGCCGATCATCAACGGCAAGGCACCGAGCAGGGCGGCAAGCGTAGTCATGATGATCGGCCGGAACCGTGTGAGGCAGGCTTCATGGATCGCCTCCAGCGGTGGCAGGCCACGGTTGCGCTGGGCATCCAGCGCGAAGTCGATCATCAGAATCCCGTTCTTCTTGACGATACCGATCAGCAGCACCAGCCCGATCAGCGCCATGATCGAAAAGTCCTGGCCGCAGATCCATAGCATGATCACTGCCCCGAGCCCCGCCGAGGGTAGGGTCGAGATGATTGTCAGCGGATGCACGAAGCTTTCGTACAGCACGCCGAGAATGATGTACACCGCCACCAACGCCGCCAGAATCAACCACGGCTGGCTGGCCAGCGAACTCTGGAACGCCTGGGCCGCGCCCTGGAAATTACCGCTGATGGCGGCCGGCATACCGATGTCAGCCTTGGCCTGGTTGAGCATGATCACCGCATCACCCAACGCCACGCCGGAAGCCAGGTTGAATGACAGGTTGGCCGCCGGGAACATTCCGTCGTGAGCGATGGATAACGGGCCGATGGTCGGCGCATCGAATTTCGCCAGGGCCGACAGCGGCACCATTTCCCCACTCAGTGGCGAGCGCAGGTAGAAATAGTTGAGGCTTTCGGCCTTGCCGCGCTGTTTGGTGTCCAGTTCCAGAATCACGTTGTACTGGTTGGTCTGGGTCTGGAATTCATTGATCTGCCGCTGGCCGAAGGCGTCGTACAGCGCTTCGTCGACATCGCTGGCGGTCAGGCCGAAACGCGCCGCCGCGCTGCGGTCGATGCTGATGTGGGTGATGCTGCCGCCCAGTTGCAAGTCGTTGGAAATGTCGCGGAACGCCGGGTTGCTGCGAAGTTTTTCCGTCAGGCGCTGGGTCCAGGTACTCAGGAGGGCACCGTCGTTGCTCTTGAGCACGTATTGGTACTGGGCGCGGCTTGGGCCGGAACTGAGGTTGATGTCTTGCCCGGCGCGCAGGTACAGCACGATGCCCGGGACTTTCATCAGTTGCGGGCGAATCCGGTCGATGAACTGGCTGGCGGACACATCGCGGTCGCCACGCTTTTTCAGCGAAATCCAGAAGCGGCCGTTGGCGATGGTCTGGTTGCTGCCCGAAACGCCGACCGAGTGGGAGAACGTCTCGACGGCGGGGTCGGCGGCGACGATTTCGGCCATCGCCAAGTGTTTTTTCACCATGTCGCCGTAGGAAATATCTGCAGCTGCTTCGGTGGTGCCGAGGACGAATCCGGTGTCCTGTACCGGGAAGAAGCCTTTGGGGATGAAAATGTAACCGGCAATGGCCAGCCCCAGCGACAGGCCGAACACACCGATCATCAATGTCTGATGGGCGAGGGCGCGGCGCAGGCCCTTATCGTACAGCGCCAGCAAGCGCTCGCCGAAACCCGGCTTGCTGTGGGCATGATGCGCCGGTGCGCGCATGAACAGCGCGGCCAGCGTCGGTGCCAGGGTCAGGGATACCACCACCGAAATCAGGATGGTCGAGGTCGCGGTCAAGGCGAACTCCTTGAACAGCCGCCCGACCACACCGCCCATGAACAGCAGCGGAATGAACGCCGCCACCAGCGAGAAACTGATCGAGACCACGGTAAAACCGATCTCGCCGGCGCCTTTGATCGCCGCCTCGCGCATGCCGTCGCCGGCCTCCAGGTGCCGGTGAATGTTTTCCACCACCACAATCGCATCGTCGACCACAAACCCGACGGACACCACGATCGCCACCAGCGTCAGGTTATTCAGGCTGAAGCCCATGATGTACATCAGGGCGAAACTGGCAGTCAGCGACACACCGAGCACCGCTGTCACGATCAGGGTCGCCGACAGTTGCCGCAGGAACAGCGCCATCACCGCCACCACCAGCAGGATCGCGATCATCAGGGTGACTTCCACTTCATGCAGCGAGGCGCGGATGGTCTGGGTGCGGTCGATCAGCACCTTGACCTGCACCGAGGCCGGCAACATGGCATTCAGCGTCGGCAGGGCCGCTTGAATACGATCAACGGTCTCGACGATGTTGGCGCTCGGTTGCCGGAAAATCACCAGGTTCACCCCCGGCTGGCCGTCAGCCCAGGCCTGGATGTAGGCATCTTCGGAACCGTTGACCACTTTGGCCACGTCCTTGAGATGAACTGGCGCACCATTCTTGTAGGAAACGATGAGTTGGCTGTAATCCTCGGGGTGGAACAACTGGTCGTTGGTGGACAGGGTCGAAATACTCGACTCGCCATATAACGCACCTTTGGCCTGGTTGAGGCTGGTTTGCTGGATCGCCAGGCGAATGTCCGCCAGGGTCAGGCCAATGGCGGCGAGTTTGTCCGCCGAGGCCTGCACGCGAATCGCCGGACGTTGCTGACCGGTGATGTTCACTTGGCCTACACCGTCGATCTGACTGATCTGACGGGCGAGCAGGGTTTCTACCAGATCGCTGAGTTCGGTGCCGGGCATTTGCGGTGAATTGATGCTGAGAATCAGCACCGGGCTGTCAGCCGGGTTGACCTTGCGCCAGGTCGGCAGGTTGGGCATATCTTTGGGCAGTTTGCCGGCGGCGGTGTTGATCGCGGCCTGGACTTCCTGGGCGGCGGTGTCGATGCTTTTGTCGAGGGTGAATTGCAGGGTCAGGATGGTCGAGCCCAGGGCGCTGCTCGAGGTCATCTGGGTTACGCCGGGGATGGCGCTGAATTGCACTTCAAGCGGCGTGGCCACCGACGAGGCCATGGTCTCCGGGTTGGCGCCGGGCAGCTGCGCGGCCACCTGAATGGTCGGGAATTCCGCTTCCGGCAGTGGCGCAATCGACAGTCGCGGGAAGGCGATGACGCCGAGCAATATAAGGGCAAAGGTCAGCAGGACCGTCGCCACCGGATGATCGATGCACCACGCGGAAATGGAACCGTGGCCCTTCATGGTTTTGGCTCCGACTGGACCACTTGCGCTGGCTCGCTCAGTACCTGAACCGTCGAGCCGGGTTTGAGCCTCGATTGGCCGTCGCTGACCAGCACGTCGCCTGGTTTAACGCCTTTGATAATGTCCTGGCCGCTGCCTTGATAAACCATTTGCACCTGCACGGCTTCGACCTTGTCGCCGTTGACCCTGTACACGAAATGTTGATCGAGCCCGCGTTGTACGACCGTGGGCGGCACCACCAGCGCATTTTTATCCAGCGCTGTCTGAATCTTTACCGTCACCAGCAGGCCCGGCCAGAGCTTCTGTGCGGGGTTGGCGAATTCGGCTTTGGCGCGGATGGTGCCGGTGTTGGTGTTGATCTGGTTGTCGATCAGGGTCAGGTGACCTTCGCCCAGCAGGTTGCCGGTTTCACCGTCAGTGTCAGCGCCGATGTAAGCCTTGACCGGTGCTTGCTGTGGATCGTTGATCAGGCCTTGCAGGGTCGGCAGCATTTGCTGCGGCAGGGAAAACTCCACGGCGATCGGGTCGATCTGGGTCACCGTGAACAGACCTTGGGTGTCGGTCATGCGCAGGAAGTTGCCTTCATCGACTGTGCGAATACCAACGCGACCGGTGACTGGCGAGCGAATCTGTGTGTAGGACAGCTGCACCAGAGCGGCGTCGATTGAGGCCTGATTGCCTTGGGCGGTGGCTTTGAGTTGGTTGACCAGGGCTTGTTGCTGGTCGTAGGTCTGCTTGGACACGCCGTCGTCGACACTGAGCAGTTTGTAGCGCTTGAGGTTGACCTGGGCCACTTGCAGTTGCGCCTGGCTTTCGCCCAGTTGCGCCCGGGCCAGGTCGAGGCTGGCGCGGATCGAGCGGTCATCGAGGGTGGCCAGCAGGTCGCCCTGGTTCACCAGTTGGCCTTCCTTGACCAGCAGTTTGGTGAGGATGCCGTCGATTTGCGGGCGCACGACCACGCTGTGTAAGGACAACACCGAGCCGATGCCGCTGACGTAGCGGGGCACATCTTTTTCGACGACGCTGACCACCCGCACGGGGATGGCGCTGGGGGCGGCCAGTTTGGTGGTGACGGGTTTGGTGGCGTACCAAACGCCCGTCGCTGCCAGGGTGATCAGAAGGGCGGCGAGCAGGGCGGTTTTTTTCTGAATTCGCATGCGAGTGGGGCGCCGGGCTGAGTGGTCTGGTTTTGTCAGGTTTATACCTTCCTTTATAAACCTGTTCGCCGGTCAGGAGCGTGACTGGTAACTGACGGCTCTGTCAGTTTGGACCGGGATCTTGTTTTGATCTTGGCGGCCTTATAGCCGACCAGGTTCTTGCTGACTGAGTACATATCCATTTCTGCGGTAACGGCCACTTATGGTTCCGCTCTTACAGCCATCCCTTTCAAGGTCTTTTCGTTTTGGCGGCCTTGATTACCCGGTCCGTTGAAACATG
>NZ_JBXAKV010000006.1:275862-302968 GCF_058798795.1 Pseudomonas sp. GW822-FHT07A10 | reverse complement strand
GGTGGGTGATGACGGGATCGAACCGCCGACATTCTGCTTGTAAGGCAGACGCTCTCCCAGCTGAGCTAATCACCCTTTGCATCTCTGAGGCCGCGAAATTTACGCAGGTACCGAAGCTAAGTCAATACCCCGCTTGAAGTTTTTCTGAAAAAAACAAAATCGTGTCATACGCAGTCAGACCGCTTTAGTCGGATCGCCGCCCGGAGCAAGCCCGCTCCCACACTGGGTTACTCGCTGTAAATCATCTTCTTGGTCATGCCACCATCGACCACAAACTCCTGGCCCGTGACGAAACCAGCGTTCTTCGACAGCAACCAGGCCACCATCGCAGCCACGTCTTCGACGGTCCCTACCCTGCCCGCCGGATGCTGCGCATGATCAGCGTCAGTCAGCGGTTCGGCGCGCCGTGCCGCTGGATCCCGTGCATCGATCCAGCCGGGACTGACCGCATTGACGCGAATCTCTGGCCCCAAACTGATGGCCAAGGCGTGAGTCAGGGCCAACAGGCCGCCCTTGCTCGCCGCATAAGCCTCTGTGTCGGGTTCCGACTGCGCGGCGCGGGTCGAGGCCAGGTTGACGATGGCGCCGCTGTGAGCGCGCAGGTACGGCGCACAGTGCTTGGCCAACAGCATCGGCCCACTGAGGTTCACCGCCAGCACCCGATTCCAGTAGGCCAGGTCGAGGCTTTCCAGGGTGATGTTGTGCGGATCGGCCACCGCCGCATTGCACACCAGCGCATCCAGACGCCCGAACTGCCCCAGCACCTCGGCCACACCCAGCGCCACCTGCGCTTCATTCGCGACGTCCATGGCGATGAACCAGGCGTTTTCGCCGAGCACCTTCGCCACTTTCGAACCACGCTCGCGATCCAGATCGGTCAACACCACCTGCCAGCCTTCGCTGATCAGCCAGGCCGCAATGCCCAGGCCAATGCCGCGCGCGGCACCGGTGACCAGCGCGACGCGGCCATGGGTACCCGTGGTCGGCGTCGACAACTCGATCACAAGGCAGCCAACCCGCGCGCCAGATCGGCTTGCAGGTCGGCCACGTCTTCCAGACCGACCGCAATGCGGATCAGGCTGTCACGGATCCCCGCAGCTTCACGCTCTTGCGGCGCCAGACGGCCATGAGAGGTGGTGCTCGGGTGCGTGATAGTGGTTTTGCTGTCGCCCAGGTTGGCGGTGATGGAGATCAGGCGAGTCGCATCGATAAAGCGCCAGGCGCCCTCTTTGCCGCCTTTGACCTCGAAACTCACGACCGCACCGAAACCCTTCTGCTGACGCTGGGCCAGTTCGTGCTGCGGATGGCTCTTGAGGCCGGCGTAATGGACTTTCTCGATGCCGTCCTGCTGCTCCAGCCACTCAGCCAGTTGCTGGGCATTAGCGCAATGCGCCTTCATGCGCAGGCTCAGCGTTTCCAGGCCCTTGAGGAAAATCCAGGCATTGAACGGACTCAGGGTCGGCCCGGCAGTGCGCAGGAAACCGACGACTTCTTTCATCTGCTCGCTGCGACCCGCCACGACACCGCCCATGCAACGACCCTGGCCGTCGATGAACTTGGTCGCCGAGTGCACGACAATGTCCGCGCCCAGCTTTAGTGGCTGCTGCAGTGCAGGCGTGCAGAAGCAGTTGTCGACCACCAGCATCGCGCCCTTGGCGTGAGCGATTTCCGACAGCGCGGTGATATCCACAAGCTCGGCCAGCGGGTTGGACGGCGACTCTACAAAGAGCAGTTTGGTGTTGGCCTTGATCGCCGCATCCCAGCCGGACAAGTCCGCCAGCGCTACGTAATCGACTTCGATGCCAAAGCGCTTGAAGTATTTCTCGAACAGACTGATGGTCGAGCCGAACACGCTTCGCGACACCAGCACGTGATCGCCGGCACTGCACAGGCTCATTACCACCGCCATGATCGCGGCCATGCCAGTCGCCGTAGCCACGGCTTGCTCGGCGCTTTCCAGCGCGGCAATGCGCTCTTCGAACGCGCGCACGGTCGGGTTGGTGTAGCGCGAGTAAACGTTACCCGGCACTTCACCGGCAAAGCGTGCAGCCGCGTCGGCGGCGGTACGGAATACGTAGCTGGAAGTGAAGAACATCGGATCACCGTGCTCGCCTTCCGGCGTGCGGTGCTGACCGGCACGTACGGCCAGGGTATCGAACGCTACGCCTTCGAGGTCGCTGTCCAGCCGACCGGCATCCCAATCCTGACTCATGCTGTCACTCCTTGCCTTGCTCTTTATTTAGTAGATACAAAACCGGCCCCTCAGGGCCGGTAGTTACTCAGTTGTTGTACAGATCAATGATCGCACTGACTGCCTGGGTCTTGACCTTGGAGGCATCGTTACGTGCCTGCTCGATCTTGTTCAGGTAAGCCTCGTCGACGTCGCCGGTGACGTAATGGCCGTCGAACACCGCGCAATCGAACTTGTCGATCTTGATCTTGCCGCCACCGACCGCTTCGATCAAGTCAGGCAGGTCTTGATAGATCAACCAGTCAGCACCGATCAGGTCGGCCACGTCCTGAGTCGAACGGTTGTGGGCGATCAGCTCGTGAGCGCTCGGCATGTCGATGCCGTAGACGTTCGGGTAACGCACGGCCGGGGCCGCCGAGCAGAAATAGACGTTTTTGGCGCCGGCTTCGCGAGCCATCTGGATGATCTGCTTGCAGGTGGTGCCGCGAACGATGGAGTCGTCCACCAGCATCACGTTCTTGCCGCGGAACTCCAGTTCGATGGCGTTGAGCTTCTGGCGTACGGATTTTTTCCGCGCAGCCTGACCCGGCATGATGAAGGTCCGACCGATGTAGCGGTTCTTCACGAAGCCTTCGCGGAACTTGACGCCCAAGTGGTTCGCCAGCTCCAGGGCCGCGGTGCGGCTGGTGTCCGGAATCGGGATGACCACGTCGATGTCGTGGTCCGGACGCTCGCGCAGGATCTTCTCGGCGAGCTTCTCGCCCATGCGCAGGCGGGCCTTGTAAACCGAAACGCCGTCGATGATCGAGTCCGGACGTGCCAGGTAGACGTGTTCGAAGATACACGGGGTCAGCGACGGGTTGGTCGCGCACTGACGGGTGTGCAGCTTGCCGTCTTCAGTAATGTAGACCGCTTCGCCGGGTGCCAGGTCGCGAATCAGGGTAAAACCGAGCACGTCCAGCGAAACGCTTTCGGAGGCGATCATGTACTCGACGCCTTCATCGGTGTGACGCTGACCGAAAACGATCGGGCGGATGCCGTGCGGATCGCGGAAACCGACGATGCCATAACCGGTCACCATCGCCACGACCGCGTAACCACCGACGCAACGGTTGTGCACGTCGGTGACGGCCGCGAACACGTCTTCTTCAGTCGGCTGCAACTTGCCACGCTGGGCCAGCTCGTGTGCGAACACGTTGAGCAGCACTTCCGAATCGGAGTTGGTGTTGACGTGGCGCAGGTCAGATTCGTAAATCTCCTTGGCCAATTGTTCAACGTTGGTCAGGTTACCGTTGTGCGCCAGGGTGATGCCGTACGGCGAGTTGACGTAAAACGGTTGAGCTTCGGCCGAGGTCGAGCTGCCCGCGGTCGGATAACGCACATGGCCAATGCCCATGTGGCCGACCAGGCGCTGCATGTGACGCTGATGGAACACGTCACGCACCAAGCCATTGTCCTTGCGCAGGAATAACCGGCCATCGTGGCTGGTCACGATACCGGCAGCGTCCTGGCCGCGGTGCTGGAGGACGGTTAGCGCGTCATACAGCGCCTGATTGACGTTCGACTTACCGACGATACCGACGATGCCACACATGCGACGCAACCCCTACTTAATGGATCTGAACTGAACACAACTCACTGAGGCGTTTTGGCCGTCGGCAAGAGGTGCTCCTTGAACGGAATATCAGCGGGTACGCTGATTCCGCTGGCAAGCCACTGACTGCTCCACCCGAGGATCAGGTTTTTGGACCAGTCTGCGACCAATAGAAATTTTGGCACGAGCTGTGACTCTTTCCACCACTCGTCCTGCTGTACCGGCCCCAGGCTCAACAGCCCGACCGCCACGACCACCAGCAACACGCCACGCGCCCCGCCGAAAGCCATGCCGAGGAATCGATCGGTCCCGGATAGCCCGGTGACGCGAACCAACTCGCCGATAAGATAATTGATCATTGCGCCTACGATTAAAGTGGCGACAAACATGATGGCACAGCCCGTGATCACACGCGCCGACGGCGTAGCAATATATCCGCCCAGGTACTCGGACAATGAACCACCGAACATCCAGGCAACGACTCCTGCGATGATCCAGGTCAGCAGCGAGAGTGCTTCCTTGACGAAGCCGCGGCTCAGACTGATCAAAGCGGAGATGGCGATGATTGCAACGATCGCCCAGTCAACCCAGGTAAATGGCACAGTGCAGCCTACAGACAGATGAGGCGGCGCATTTTAGCAGAGCCCATGGCTGTCGGTAAGCTGAGATTGTCAGTGCTTTTCAAATCGGGGCGATAGATTTAGCCGCGCTCAGGCTGGAAACGCACCACAAAACCCTTGAGGTTCTGCTGGCGACTCAACAAATCACGCAGACGATCGGCTTCCGCACGCTCGATCAGCGGCCCGACGAACACCCGATTTTTGCCATCGGAGGAACGGATATAGGCGTTATAGCCCTGGCTGCGCAGGGTTTTCTGCAGACTTTCAGCGCTCTCACGGCTCGCAAGGCTAGCCAGTTGCACCGACCAACTGACCGACAGGCCATTGGCATCGACGCGACTTGGAGTAGCGACCGGCTTGGTCGGTGCAACCGCGATTGGCTGGGCAGGTGCCGGCACAGGCTTGGCAACTGGCGCTGCTGGCGGCGCGACTGGTTTGACAGCCGGCGGCGCTGGCGCTACGGGAGCCGTTGGCGCAATCGGTGCCGACGGCGCTTGCTGCTCGGCAATTTCATCGTCGCTTGGCACAGGCTCTTGCGGCAATGCCTGCGGTTCAGGCACCGCGACCGGCTCGATCTGCACCTGCGGGATCGAGGGGGCATGCGGCGCGGCAGGCGCGTCGACCCTTACCTGGCGCTGTTCGTCCTGACGGGAAAACAGCATCGGCAAGAAAATCACCGCCAGCGCCACCAGCACCAGGGCACCGACCATGCGCTGCTTGTACGCCTTATCCAGCAAAGCCATTTGCCGCTTCCTCCGTGGAGTGCCGGGCCAGCCACTCAAGGGCCTCGGCGACACAATAAAATGATCCGAACAACAGAATCTCGTCGTCGCTCGTCGCCTGCGCGCACTGCCCTTCCAGGGCCGCGGCCACGCTGTCATAGGACGTAACCGAGGCGCCAAGGTTCTGCAACGCTGCGTGCAACTGAGCTACCGGCCGTGCCCGCGGCGAATCCAGCGGCGCGACGGCCCAATGCTGGACACTAGCATTCAATTCGCCGACAACACCATCCAGGTCCTTGTCCGCCAACAACCCGAACACCGCCAGACGCTTGCCGGCCGGCGGTCGACTGGCCAGACGCCGAGCCAGATACTCTGCCGCGTGAGGATTGTGCCCCACGTCCAGCAGCAGATTCAGACGTTTGCCCTGCCAGTCAAACTGCCGACGATCAAGACGACCGACGATCCGCGTTGCTTTCAACGCTTCAATAATCTGCGCATCCACCCAAGGCAAACCGAGCAGAAGGTAAGCCTGCAACGCCAGTGCGGCGTTTTCCATCGGAAGATCGAGCAATGGCAGATCGTGCAATTCGACCGCACGCCCTTGAGCATCAACGCCGCGCCATTGCCAGTTGTAATCGGTGATACCGAGGTCGAAATCGCGCCCACGCAGGAAAAACGGGCAATTGAGCTCGCGCGCCTTATCCAGCAGAGGTTGAGGAGGATTCAG
Source organism: Pseudomonas sp. GW822-FHT07A10 (assembly GCF_058798795.1). Classification (NCBI taxonomy): domain Bacteria; kingdom Pseudomonadati; phylum Pseudomonadota; class Gammaproteobacteria; order Pseudomonadales; family Pseudomonadaceae; genus Pseudomonas; species Pseudomonas sp. GW822-FHT07A10. The sequence continues at coordinate 297,114 of NZ_JBXAKV010000006.1, read as the reverse complement.
ATCGCCGCACAGTGCAGGAGCGCCCTGGCGGAAGATTCCGGCCTTTTCGAAAGCCACGGATTCGCGGGTATCACCCAGGTAATCCGCATGGTCGACACCAATGCTGGTGACGAGCGCGATATCGGCATCCACCACGTTGACCGTGTCCAGGCGCCCGCCCAAGCCAACTTCCAGCACCACTGCATCGAGACCGGCCTGTTGAAACAGCCAGAACGCCGCCAGGGTGCCCATTTCGAAGTAAGTCAGGGATGTTTCGCCGCGACCCGCCTCGACCGCGGCAAAGGCTTCGCACAGCTGCGCGTCAGTGGCTTCGACACCATTGACCTGCACCCGCTCGTTGTAACGCAGCAGGTGCGGAGAATTGTAGACACCCACGTTCAGGCCCTGCGACCGCAGCAATGAAGCCACGAATGCGCAGGTAGACCCTTTGCCGTTGGTGCCGGTGACCGTGATCACCCGAGGCGCCGGCTTGCCCAGCCCCATGCGGGACGCTACCTGTTGCGAACGCTCCAACCCCATGTCGATGGCCGAAGGATGCAACTGTTCAAGGTAGGCGAGCCACTCGCCAAGGGTGCGCTCGATCATAGGTTCGCAGGTACCGGTGGGACTACGATCGGCTCGACTGGTGCGGCGACGAATTTAGGTGTCGGCTTGCCGGTCAGTTGTGCCAGCAGGTTGCCCAGACGCGGACGCAGTTCCTGACGAGGGATGATCATGTCGATCGCGCCGTGCTCCAGCAGGAACTCGCTGCGCTGGAAGCCTTCCGGCAGTTTTTCGCGAACGGTTTGTTCGATCACGCGCGGGCCGGCGAAACCGATCAGGGCTTTCGGTTCACCGACGATCACGTCGCCGAGCATCGCCAGACTGGCGGAAACACCACCGTAGACCGGGTCGGTCAGCACCGAGATGAACGGAATGCCTTCTTCGCGCAGACGTGCCAGCACCGCGGAGGTCTTGGCCATTTGCATCAGGGAGATCAGCGCCTCCTGCATCCGTGCACCGCCGGAAGCGGAGAAGCAGATCATCGGGCAACGGTTTTCCAGGGCGTAGTTGGCGGCGCGCACAAAGCGCTCACCGACGATGGCACCCATCGAGCCACCCATGAAGGAGAATTCGAAAGCCGACACCACGACCGGCATGCCCAGCAAGGTGCCGCTCATGGAGATCAGTGCGTCTTTTTCGCCGGTCTGCTTTTGCGCAGCGGTCAGGCGATCCTTGTACTTCTTGCCGTCACGGAATTTCAGACGGTCAACCGGCTCCAGGTCCGCGCCCAGTTCGGCACGACCTTCAGCGTCGAGGAAGATGTCGATGCGCGCGCGTGCGCCGATACGCATGTGGTGGTTGCACTTGGGGCAAACGTCCAGGGTCTTTTCCAGCTCCGGACGATACAGCACCGCCTCGCAAGACGGGCATTTGTGCCACAGACCTTCAGGCACCGAGCTCTTCTTGACCTCGGAACGCATGATCGAAGGGATCAGTTTGTCTACTAACCAGTTGCTCATGCTTTCTTTCTCCAGTACCGGCGGCCCGAACGCTCTGGTTCGCAGCCCCGCGTATGCCCTTGAGCTAAATTCATATGTGTAGCGATGATCGATGGATTGCCGGGTCAGCGAGATGCTGACCTGCGTACAACCCAAAAACTCTCAGCCATGCCTGCTTTGTGCAGGTGCACCTCTTTTGTACAGAGCAGTGGACGGCGGCAGTCTGCCAGCCGTCACATCAACGACGTGCTACCGCGTACCGCTTTGATGAACGCCTGAATCTTTACGTGATCCTTGATGCCCTTGCTCGCCTCTACCCCTCCGCTGACATCCACCGCGTAAGGCCGAACCCGGGCGATCGCCTCGGCGACGTTATCTGGCGTCAAGCCCCCCGCCAGGATGATCGGCTTGCTCAAGCCTTGCGGTATCAGTGACCAGTCGAAGGCTTCACCGGTTCCACCGGGAACACCTTCGACATAGGCGTCGAGCAAAATACCGCTGGCGCTTGGGTATGCATCACAAGCTGCCGCGATGTCATCACCGGCCTTGACCCGCAATGCCTTGATGTACGGTCGGTGCCAGCCTTCGCAATCAGCGGCGGTTTCGTCGCCATGGAACTGCAACAGGTCCAGTGGCACGGCGTCGAGGATTTCCCCCAACTCGCAACGACTGGCGTTGACGAACAAACCCACGGTGGTCACGAACGGCGGCAAGGCCTTGATGATCGCCCTCGCCTGCTGGAACGTCACGGCCCGCGGGCTTTTGGCGTAGAACACAAATCCGATGGCATCGGCCCCGGCCTCGACCGCCGCCAACGCATCTTCTATGCGGGTAATCCCACAAATTTTGCTGCGAACGGCCGACATGTCGATAGAACCTCAGGGCAATTGCGGGAAAGTCCCGGATGGTATCAAAAGCGTTCGAAGGCGTCAGCCGTCAAGTTCCGAGAAGCCGGTGAGGAAGTGCGGGCCGATGTAACGCTCGGGCAATTCGAACTCGTCGCGATACTCGACTTGCACCAGATACAGGCCAAACGGATGGGCCGTCACCCCACCGGAACGGCGAATGCGACTCTCCAGCACCTCTTTCATCCACTCCACGGGACGCTCGCCAGCACCGATAGTCATCAAGACGCCTGCGATGTTGCGCACCATGTGGTGCAGGAACGCGCTGGCACGGATATCCAGCACGATCATTTTGCCATGGCGGGTAACGCGCAGGTGATGCAGCTCCTTGATCGGCGACTTGGCCTGGCACTGGCCGGCGCGGAAAGCGCTGAAGTCGTGGGTGCCGACCAGGTACTGAGCGGCCTCGGACATGCGCTCGACGTCCAGCGGGCGGTGGTTCCAGGTGATTTCCTCGTTCAGGTGCGCCGGGCGGATCTGATCGTTGTAGATCACGTAGCGATAGCGCCGGGCGATGGCTTTGAACCGCGCATGGAAATGCGCCGGCATGACCTTGGCCCAGCTGACGCTGATGTCGTGCGGCAAGTTGATGTTGGCACCCATGACCCAGGCCTTCATCGAGCGCTCTACCTGGGTGTCGAAATGCACCACTTGGCCGCAAGCATGCACACCGGCGTCGGTGCGCCCGGCGCAATGCAGCGACACGGGTGAGTCGGCGACTTTGGACAAGGCCTTTTCAAGAAGCTCCTGCACCGTGTCCACACCGGAGGCCTGACGTTGCCAGCCGCGATAACGCGAACCTTTGTATTCAACGCCCAACGCGATCCGGAAAAAGCCGTCGGCCGCCATTTCGGCGGCCGGATTATCTATATTTGCCAAGGGGTGACAGCCTGCTGATCTACGCAAAGGCAGGCATTATAAGGCCGCTGGACCGGGATGCCAGAGCCGTGTGATTTCTGTGCTTCGCCCAACCAGTTCAACTGCTGACAGTTGTGCTGGATGTGAGGCCTCTTCGCGGGCAAGCCTCGCTCCTACAGTGATTGGGGCGAGTGATTGGGGCGGCCGCATATCCCCTGTAGGAGCGAGACTTGCCCGCGAAGGCACTCCAACAGACGCCACCACACTCTCCCCAAACAAAAACGGCAGCCTTGATGGGCTGCCGTTTTGTTTACGCCTTACCGACGATTCACGCCAGACGCGAGAGCATTTCCTTGGCTTCGCTCTTCTGCCCCGCATCGCCCTCGGTCACCACCTCATTGAGGATGTCCCGAGCGCCGTCATTGTCGCCCATGTCGATGTAGGCCTGGGCCAGGTCGAGTTTGGTGGCGACTTCGTCAGCGCCAGAGAGGAAATCGAGCTCATCATCTGACGAGGCAAACGCATCTTCCTCGGTGAAGCTTGGCTCGCCGAGGCTCTGGGACAAACGATCCAGCTCGGCATTGACGTCGTTGAGTTCATTTTCAAAGGCGTCAGGCTTATCCGGGGTGGCGTCCATTTCATCGGCCAGCGACAGATCGAAATCAGCCGGCAACTCCAGATCGTCGAGCGGCGCCTCAGTGACGGTCGGCGCTTCAGCGACAGGCAAGTCCTTGAGGTCGTCATCCAGGCTCAGCAGGAAGTCGTCTTCAGCCAGAGTCTCTGGGGAAGCATCGCCGCCCAGATCCATGTCCAGGTCGAAGTCCGACAGATCGTCGAGGCTTTCCTTGATTTCAGTCTGTTGTTGCAACACCGACTCAAAGCTCAGGTCGTCGTCCAGCGGAAACTCGTCCAGCTCAGCCAGAGACTCTGGTTCTGGCTCTGGCTCAGGCTGTGGTTGCGGTGCTGGCTCGACTGCAACCGCAGGCGTGATCGGAGTAGCCGCTTCCAGATCGTCGAGACTCAGATCGAAAGCACTGTCAAAGTCAGCCAGTGTCGGTTCCGGGGCTTGCGGCTCGTCCAGCAGCAGCTCCTTGACGTACTGCGCGTCCAGCTCGGCGGCGACAGCCGCGGCGGCCAGACCACCCACCGCCGCGACCACCATGGCCGGGAAACGGCTTTTCAGCTGTTCGACCCGGGCGAAGTTATCGCCGTTGGCCACCAGTTGACGCTCCTGAGCGACGAACGCATCGCGATCGCCCTGCTGACCGTAGACTTCCATCAGCTTCAGGCGCAGGTCGCTGCGTTGCGGCTCTTGCTTGATAGCGTCTTCCAGCAGCGCGGCAGCCTGATTCAGGCGACCGGCCGCGATGTGCGACTGTGCTTGGGCCAAGACGTCGTCAGAGCGTTCGGCGGCAGGCGCAACCAACGGTGCAGCGATCGGTGGCGTCACCACAACCGGGGCAATCACCGGTGCAGGTGCAGGCGTTGGCGCGGTCGCGAGTTTCACGCTTGGCGGTGGAACTTCCAGACCTTCGAAGCTGCTTTCCGGCAGGTCGAGGTCGGTGGAGAACTCTTGCTCCTCAGCCAAGGCACGGGCCATGCGCAGATGTTTTTCTGCTTCTTGCTGAGCTTTGCGGCGACGGGCCAGCAACAACAGCAAGAGCAGCAGAACCACTGCACCGCCACCCACCAGACCCAGCAGGATCGGGTTGGTCAGCAGTTCGTTGAATTTCTGCTCGTCGGACGCCACAGGCGTCGGCTCGACGGCTGGCGCCGGAACGACTTCCGGTGCGGCAGCCTCTGGCGCGGGAGCCGTCGGAGTCGCTTCAACTGGCGTTGCCGCCGGACTGGCTGCCAGCTCGGCCGACATCGCCGGAGCGGTCGTAGCTGCCGGTGCGCCCGCGCCGCCTTCGGCTTGCAGCTTGGCCAACTGATTATTCTTCAGTTCGATCAGGCGCTGCAGCTTGTCCAGCTGGCTTTGCAGGTCGTTCATGCGGCTTTTCAGTTCAGCGTTGTCACGGCGAGCCGTGTCGAGGCTTTCCTGGGTCACGGCCAGCTTGTTGCTCAAGGCTTTCGCATCACCAGCGGCACCTTTGCCACGGCCCTTGCCGGTGTCGGCAGAGACCAGGCTCAGCTTGTCCGTGGCAACTTGCGACGAAGCGCCATCACCACGAGCACGCTTGGTGGCATCGAGTTGCTGCTGCCCACTTCCGGGCTTCGCCACATAGCGACGACCGTGGCGCCATGCAGAGTTCTGCGCCGCGACTTCAGCGATGGCCTTGGGTTGCGGCAGGCTGGCGCTTTGCACCTGATCCGGCAGACGCAGCACCTGGCCGGTTTTCAGCCGGTTGATGTTGCCGTCGATAAAGGCATCCGGGTTCAGCGCCTGGATGGCCAGCATGGTTTGCTGGATCGATCCACCGTTACGCGCCTTCGCGGCGATTTCCCACAGGGTATCGCGCGACGTGGTGGTGTATTGCGTCGATTTGGTCGCACCAGTGACTGGCGCGGTCACCGTTTGGGCTGGCGCCGGTTGCGCGGCGGCATCGGCAGTTTGCGGCGAGAATTTGGACGGATCGAGCAGCACGCTGTAATCGCGCAGCAGACGACCGTTTGGCCACATCACCTGAACCAGGAATTTCACCATCGGTTCAGACAGCGGTTTGCTGGAGGTGATGCGCAGGATGCTTTTGCCGCTGGCGTTAAGCACCGGTGTGAATGTCAGGTCGTTGAGGAACGCCTGACGATCGACACCGGCCTTGGCGAAATCTTCGGGCGAGGCCAGGCTCGGCACCACTTCGGCAGCAGTGAGGTCCTTGACGTCGAGCAACTCGATTTCTGCTACCAGAGGCTGGTTCAGCGTCGATTTCAGGGTCAATTCCCCAAGCCCGAGGGCATGCGCCATACCGGAGGACAGCGCCGAGGCGGCCGCTATTGCTAACACCAGTTTGCGAACTTGAACCATAGCCTCATCCTTTGTTTGAACATTCCTCGGCCAGCGAGAAGGTGTTGATTGCCGCTGCCGTAAGGCGTTGCGCGCGACGGCGAAGGGTCGTCGCGCGCGATCGTTTCATTCATGCGACGAAAGCCCTGCGGGATGGCTCGCCTCAAGCATTCCAACCAAACATGGTGTTCGGCTGGAACCACTAGAAAAAATTGTTGCCAAGTATCTTTTACAGCAGGTCTTTTATCAACAATTCAGCCACCTGCACAGCATTGAGCGCGGCGCCTTTGCGTACGTTATCTGACGTCAGCCACACGTTAAGTTCCGCCGGGTCGTCGATCCCGCTGCGAACCCGACCAACGTAAACCACGTCCTGCCCTACCGCATCGCCCACCGGAGTCGGGTAATCGCCCGCCTCGACCAGCTCGATACCGGGCGCCGCTTCCAGTGCCGCGTTGACTTTCGCCAGGTCGACAGCACTCGATGACTGCAAGGTCACGCTATAGCTATCGCCAAAAAACACCGGGGCTTGAATGCAAGTGACGGAAATCTTTAATAAAGGCAGCGACAAGACCTGACGCAGCTCGCGCACCAGACGCTTTTCCAGCAACGTGTGGCCCTGAGCATCGGGCGCACCGACTTGCGCCAACAGGTTAAAAGCCATCTGCCGATCGAAGAATGCCGGCTCCAGCGGACGCACGTTGAGCAGTTCGGCGGTTTGCCGGGCCAGCTCGCTGACGGCTTCACGGCCCTGGGCGGATACCGCCAGGCACGCCGTCAGGCTGATGCGTTGCAGGTCGAGCAAGTCGAGCAGCGGCGCCAGCACCACCGCCAGCGCTGTCGCCGAAGGGCTTGGGCTGCTGACCTGGAAGGGCTTTTTCAGGCCAGCAAGAATTGCGGCATTGGCCTCGGGCACCACTTGCGGCGCCTGATCGGCCGGCAACGCGCCGGACAGGTCGATCAGCGAGCAACCGGCGGCCGTAGCGCGCGGGGCGAAACTGAGGGTCACCGCCGGGCCGGCGGCGAAGAACACCAACTGGACTTTGCTGAAGTCGAACTCATCGACTTCGCGCACCCGCACGTTCTTGCCGCGAAACGGCACCGAGTGTCCGGCCGATTCACTGCTCGCCAGCAGGTGCAGATTTCCGACCGGGAAGTCGCGTTCTTCGAGAATCTGGACGAGTGTTTCGCCGACAGTACCGGTGGCGCCGATCACGGCAATATCGAAGGACTGGCTCATGGTTCTACCTCTGGCGAAACGGGGGGAGCGGCACTTTACCGGGTGGTTGGTGGTGAGGCAATGAATGGGGAAGCCTTGTAGCAGCTGCCGAAGGCTGCGTTCGAGGACGAAGTCCTCGTCATGGCGATCCCGATCATTCAGGCAAACCGCGCGCGCAGGGTTTACGACCGCTGCGCAGCCGGACGCAGGCTTCGCCAGCTGCTACAGAAGTTGGATGGCGCGCATAAAAAACCCGCACCTCTTTCAAGGCGCGGGTTCTTTCATTGCATCAATCGATCAACGCTCAAGCAGGATCCGCAGCATGCGACGCAGCGGCTCGGCCGCACCCCACAGCAGTTGGTCGCCGACGGTGAAGGCACCGACGAATTGCGACCCCATGTTCAGCTTGCGCAGACGACCGACCGGCACGTTCAGGGTGCCGGTGACTTTCGTCGGGCTCAGCTCCTGCATGCTGATTTCACGGTTGTTCGGCACCAGCTTGACCCAAGGGTTGTGCTGGCTGATCAGCCCTTCGATATCAGCGATCGGCACGTCTTTGTTCAGCTTGATGGTCAGCGCCTGGCTGTGGCAACGCATGGCGCCGATGCGCACGCAGATACCGTCCACCGGGATCGGGCTCTTAAAGCGACCGAGGATTTTGTTGGTCTCGGCCTGGGCCTTCCACTCTTCACGGCTCTGGCCGTTCGGCAGCTCCTTGTCGATCCACGGGATCAGGCTGCCGGCCAGCGGTACGCCGAAGTTTTCGGTCGGGTACGCGTCGCTGCGCATGGCCTCGGCAACACGGCGGTCGATGTCGAGGATGGCGCTGGCCGGATCGGCCAGTTGATCGGCGACAGCGCCGTGAGTCACACCCATTTGCTTGATCAGCTCACGCATGTGCTGCGCGCCGCCACCGGAGGCCGCCTGATAGGTCATGGCGCTCATCCACTCCACCAGACCGGCTTCGAACAGACCGCCCAGGCCCATCAGCATCAGACTGACAGTGCAGTTGCCGCCGATGTAGTTTTTGGTGCCCGCGTCGAGCTGCTGGTCGATGACCTTGCGGTTGACCGGGTCCAGCACGATCACCGCGTCATCCTGCATGCGCAGGCTGGAAGCGGCGTCGATCCAGTAACCCTGCCAGCCGGCTTCGCGCAGCTTCGGGAACACTTCGCTGGTGTAGTCGCCACCTTGGCAGGTCAGAATCACGTCGAGGGTTTTCAGCTCTTCAATGCTGTAAGCGTCCTTGAGCGGAGCAATGTCCTTGCCCACGGACGGGCCTTGGCCACCGACATTGGAAGTGGTGAAAAACACCGGCTCGATAAGATCGAAATCCTGCTCTTCCAGCATCCGCTGCATGAGCACGGAACCGACCATGCCGCGCCAACCGATCAGACCTACACGTTTCATCGCAACTACACCTTCTTGAAAAGTGGGCCGCTGCTTTCAAGGTTGAAAATTGCAGCGGGCCAGAGAGATTACAGATTCCGCAGCGCGGCGACTACTGCGTCGCCCATTTCCTGTGTACCGACCTTGGTGCAACCAGCCGACCAGATGTCGCCCGTACGCAGACCCTGATCCAAAACCAGGCTCACGGCCTTCTCGATGGCATCGGCCGCATCCTGCAGATTGAAGCTGTAACGCAGCATCATCGACACCGACAAAATGGTCGCCAACGGGTTGGCAATGCCCTTGCCAGCGATGTCCGGCGCCGAACCGTGGCACGGCTCGTACATGCCTTTGTTGTTGGCATCCAGCGACGCCGACGGCAGCATGCCGATGGAACCGGTGAGCATCGACGCTTCGTCGGAAAGAATGTCGCCGAACAGGTTGTCGGTGACGATCACGTCGAACTGCTTCGGTGCACGCACCAGTTGCATGGCGGCGTTGTCGACGTACATGTGGCTCAGTTCGACGTCCGGGTAGTCCTTGGCCACTTGCTCGACGATTTCACGCCACAGCTGGCTGGAGGCCAGCACGTTGGCCTTGTCCACCGAGCACAGCTTCTTGCCGCGTACGCGGGCCATGTCGAAACCGACACGGGCGATACGACGGATTTCAGTTTCGCTGTATGGCAGCGTGTCGTAGGCCTGGCGCTCGCCGTTTTCCAGTTCGCGCACGCCACGTGGCGCACCGAAGTAGATACCGCCGGTCAGTTCACGGACGATCAGGATGTCCAGGCCGGCAACGATTTCTGCCTTCAGGCTGGAAGCCTCGGCCAGTTGCGGGTACAGGATCGCCGGACGCAGGTTGCCGAACAGGCCCAGTTGCGCACGGATTTTCAGCAGACCGCGCTCAGGGCGGATGTCACGCTCGATGGTGTCCCATTTCGGGCCGCCCACGGCGCCCAGCAGCACAGCGTCGGCTGCGCGTGCACGGGCCAGGGTTTCATCGGCCAGCGGCACGCCGTGCTTGTCGATGGCGGCGCCACCGATCACGTCATGGCTCAGTTCGAAGCCCAGGCTGTACTTGTCGTTCGCCAGCTCCAGCACCTTGACCGCTTCGGCCATGATTTCCGGGCCAATACCGTCGCCTGGGAGAATCAGAATCTGCTTGCTCATGCTTTCCTCATGTCATCAGTCGGCGCGCCCTGGGGCGCGCCCGGAAAAATTCTATCGTTCAGCCATCAGCACCAGCACATCGGTGCTGAACGAACCATCGGCCTCAATCTCAAAATATTCGCGCACCTCGTTGCCCATCGATTGCTGCAACTCGAGGATTGCCGCGCGCATCACCTGCGGCGTGCGCATGCGCTCGACCCAGGAGGTGTACTCCAGGCGCAACCGTTGACGCGTGGTGCTGCGGGTATGCAACCCCGCTTCGCTGACCTGACGCAACCACTCGCCCGCAGAATAATCGCGCACGTGGCTGGTGTCGCGCAGCACTTCGACGCTTTGCAGGAAAGTGTCGAACAACGGGCTGCCCGGCGACAACACATCGATGAACGCCGCCACCCCGCCCGGTTTCAGCACCCGGCGAACTTCGCGCAGGGCCACACCGAGGTCGCTCCAATGGTGCGCCGAATAGCGGCTGAAGACGAAATCGAACTCGCCATCGGCGAACGGCAGACGCTCGGCGGCGCCGTTGACCGTGGTCACATTACTCAAACCCCGGTCGATAGCAGCGGCGGCGACTACATCGAGCATCTGCTGGGACAGGTCGTAAGCGACTACTTCCTTGACCAGCGAGGCCACATGAAAACTCACATGACCGGCGCCGCAACCCAGGTCCAGTACCCGGGCTTCGCCCTGCCCCGCCAGTTCAGCCTGTAGCAGCGCGAACTCGGTGCCTTGAGCGTGTACGGCGCTGCTCAGATAGGCCGAGGCCTGTTCACCGAATTGTTTTTGGACTACTTGGCTGTGCTGGGCGGTGCTGGTCATCGGGACTTCCTTTTTAGGTTTAACCTTGCGCTGCCTGGGCCTGCCCGCGAAGAGGCCGACCCTGATTACATCGATTCCTGATCAATCTCAGGCGTCGCGAAACAACCATGGCTGGCTTGCGCGGTGTTTGGCTTCAAACGTCGCAATCGCCTCGTGATCCTGCAAAGTCAGACCGATATCGTCGAGACCATTCAACAGGCAGTGCTTGCGGAAGGCATCGATCTCGAAGCTCAACACTTTACCGTCCGGACGGGTCACGGTCTGGGCCTGCAGATCGATCTGCAACTGGTAGCCCGGGTTCGCTTCAACCTGCTTGAACAGCTCATCGACTTCAGCGTCACTCAAGATGATCGGCAGCAAGCCGTTCTTGAAGCTGTTGTTGAAGAAGATGTCGGCGTAACTCGGCGCGATGATGCTGCGGAAACCGTACTCTTCCAGTGCCCACGGCGCGTGCTCGCGGCTGGAGCCGCAACCGAAGTTCTCGCGGGCCAGCAACACGCTGGCGCCTTGATAACGCTCGGCGTTGAGGACGAAGTCCTTGTTCAGCGGGCGCTTGGAGTTGTCCTGATACGGCTGGCCAACGTCCAGATAACGCCACTCATCGAACAGGTTCGGACCGAAACCGGTGCGCTTGATCGACTTCAAGAACTGCTTCGGGATGATCTGGTCGGTGTCGACGTTGGCACGATCCAAAGGCGCGACAAGACCAGTGTACTGGGTAAAAGCTTTCATGCTGCGCTCCTTTAGATCAATTCACGGACGTCGACGAAACGACCGTTCACAGCGGCGGCGGCGGCCATGGCCGGGCTGACGAGGTGGGTACGACCACCGGCGCCCTGACGGCCTTCGAAGTTACGGTTGGAGGTCGACGCGCAATGCTCGCCCGATTCCAAACGGTCCGGGTTCATCGCCAGGCACATCGAGCAGCCAGGCTCACGCCATTCAAAACCGGCCTCGATAAAAATCTTGTCCAGGCCTTCGGATTCAGCCTGAGCCTTCACCAGCCCCGAACCCGGCACCACGATGGCTTGCTTGATGGTCGAAGCCACTTTGCGGCCCTTGGCGATCACCGCGGCGGCGCGCAGGTCTTCGATCCGCGAGTTGGTGCAGGAACCGATGAATACGCGGTCCAGCTGAATGTCGGTGATCGCCTGATTGGCGGTCAAACCCATGTATTTCAAGGCGCGTTCGATGGAGTCACGCTTGACCAGGTCCATTTCCTTGGCCGGATCCGGCACGTTCTGGTCCACGGCCAACACCATCTCAGGCGAGGTGCCCCAGCTGACTTGCGGCTTGATCTGAGAGGCATCGAGCTCGACGATGGTGTCGAACTTGGCATCGGCGTCGGAGACCAGGTCTTTCCAGGCTTCGACGGCCAAATCCCATTCCGCGCCCTTCGGAGCAAACGGACGGCCCTTGACGTAAGCCACGGTTTTTTCGTCAGCGGCCACCAGGCCAACACGGGCGCCGGCTTCGATGGACATGTTGCAGATGGTCATGCGGCCTTCAACGGACAGGTCGCGAATCGCGCTACCGGCGAATTCGATGGCGTGGCCATTACCGCCGGCGGTGCCGATCTTGCCGATTACGGCGAGGACGATGTCCTTGGCGGTCACGCCGAACGGCAATTTGCCCTCGACCGACACCAGCATGTTCTTCATTTTCTTGGCGACCAGGCACTGAGTGGCGAGCACGTGCTCGACCTCGGAGGTGCCGATACCATGAGCCAGGGCACCGAATGCGCCGTGGGTCGAGGTGTGGGAGTCGCCGCAGACCACGGTCATGCCCGGCAAGGTGGCACCCTGCTCCGGGCCGATGACGTGGACGATGCCTTGGCGGACGTCATTCATCTTGAATTCGACGATGCCGTATTCGTCACAGTTATCGTCGAGGGTCTGAACCTGCAAACGCGAGACCTGGTCGACGATCGCTTCGATGCCGCCCTTGCGCTCCGGGGTGGTCGGTACGTTGTGGTCCGGGGTCGCGATGTTGGCATCGATGCGCCAAGGCTTGCGCCCGGCCAGACGCAGGCCTTCGAAGGCTTGCGGCGAGGTCACTTCGTGGATGATGTGACGATCGATGTAGATCAGCGCAGAGCCATCGTCGCGCTGCTTGACCAAATGCGAATCCCAGAGCTTGTCGTAGAGCGTTTTGCCGGCCATCAGACGGTTTCCTCATCAGCTTGTTTCTATGCCCCGGATCTTGAGTAATTCAATAACCCCTTGGCTTGTGAGGTCGATCCTAGGGGGTTACATTAAATAACTCAAATTCATATTTTTTATGCTTTGCATAACCAACTGGAATGCCACTGAGACCTCATTATGGACCTCGCCAACCTCAACGCTTTTATCGCGATTGCCGAGACCGGAAGCTTCTCCGGCGCCGGCGAACGGCTGCACCTGACGCAACCGGCCATCAGCAAGCGCATCGCCGGGCTGGAGCAGCAATTGAAGGTGCGACTGTTCGATCGACTGGGCCGGGAAGTCGGCCTGACCGAAGCCGGCCGCGCCTTGCTGCCACGGGCCTATCAGATCCTCAATGTACTGGATGACACCCGCCGCGCCCTGACCAACCTGACTGGCGAAGTGACCGGTCGTCTGACATTGGCCACCAGCCATCACATCGGCCTGCATCGCTTGCCACCCTTATTAAGGGAGTTCACCCGACGTTACCCGCAAGTGGCGCTGGATATTCAGTTCCTCGATTCGGAAGTGGCCTACGAAGAAATCCTCCATGGCCGCGCTGAACTGGCAGTCATCACCCTTGCACCGGAACCTCACACATTGGTCAAGGCCATGCCCGTGTGGGACGACCCGCTGGATTTCGTGGCCGCCCCGGAGCATCCGCTGATCAGCAACGGCGCGGTCAGCCTGGCGGATATTGCCTTGCACCCCGCGGTTTTCCCCGGCGGCAACACCTTTACCCACCACATCGTGCAACGCCTGTTCGAGGCCCAGGGCCTGACGCCGAACATCGCCATGAGCACCAATTATCTGGAAACCATCAAGATGATGGTCTCGATCGGCCTGGCCTGGAGCGTTTTGCCGCGCACCATGCTGGATGAACAAGTGGCGCGCATACCTTTGCCGGGCATACAGCTCACTCGCCAGCTAGGCTATATCCTGCACACCGAACGGACGCTGTCGAACGCGGCAAAGGCCTTCATGGCTTTGCTGGATGCACAAATCGATCAGCCAGGGACTCGCGGCTAAGCTGTGCTTCTTCTTTTGTGCTACGCCTATAGAGCCCCAAAACCCTGTGCCTAACGCCCAATTCAGCCCAAGGCCTGTCATCCATGCCCAAATCTGTTGAACGTATGCCGCCAATGCCGCGAATTCAGGCAATTGACCCAAAACGGTCCGAGCAGAGCTGGGAAAGTGCCCCACAGTTGCTCGCGGCCCTCAATGGTGCCCGACTGGGCGCCTGGTATTGGGACATCGAGCGCGGGCAGATCAGCTGGTCACGAGGCACTCAGGCGTTGTTCGGCTTCGATCCCCGGCAACCGTTGCCCGAGGATCTGGAATACCTCGACCTGCTGCCCCAGGAGGATCGGGCGAAAGCCATCCGCGCCTTCAATGCAGTGATCGCCGGCGCCCCGCTGGAGCAGGCCATGCACCACCGCATCCGCTGGCCCGACGGCAGCCTGCACTGGCTGGAAATCAACGGCAGCCTGCTACCGGACAAAAACGGCCGGCCACGAATGATCGGGGTCATCCGTGAAATCACCCACCAGCGCCAGCGTGAACAAGCGCTGAGCAGCTCGGAAAAACGCTTCGCCACGCTGTTTCACCTGTGCCCGAACATGGTGCTGCTGACCCGACAGGAAGACGGCCTGATCAGCGAAGCCAACCAGTACTTCGAAAGCCTGTTCGGCTGGCCGGTGCAAGACGCTATCGGCCGAACCACACTGGAACTGGGCCTTTGGGTCAACCCGGAACAACGGGTGGAACTGGTCAAGGCCACCAAGGCCAAAGGCGAGCTGATCAACATGGAGGTGCAATTTCGCGCCAGCAACGGGCAGGTTCACGACGGCATTCTCAGCGCGCAAAAGGTCGAGCTCGAAGGCCAGCCCTATCTGCTGAGCACGTTCCTTGACACCACCGAACGCAAAATCGCCGAGCACGCCCTCAAAGACAGCCAGGAACGCCTCGACCTGGCCCTCGATTCGGCGCAACTCGGCACCTGGGACTGGCACATCCCCAGCGGCATGCTTTATGGCTCGGCGCGGGCCGCTCAGCTGCACGGGCTGGAGCCCAAACCCTTCCATGAGTCCTTCGATGCGTTTTTCGAAGGTGTACCCGGCGAAGAACGCGACACCATGCGCGACGCTTACCGCAGCTTACGCGAAGGCCCGGCCGGCAATTATCAACTGACCTACCGCGTGCAACTGCCGGACGGCAGTTCGCGCTACCTGGAAAGCCGCGCCAGACTCTACCGCGATGATGACGGCAACCCGCTACGCATGGCCGGCACATTGCTGGACATCACCGACCAGGTAGAGCGCGAACAGCAGCTGATAGCGTCGGAAGAGAAATTCGCCACGTTGTTCCAGGTCAGCCCGGACCCGATCTGCGTCACGCGTCAAGACACCGGCCATTTCATCGAGATCAACTCCAGTTTCACCCAGACGTTCGGCTGGAGCACCACCGACGTCATCGGTCGCAGCGCCGACGAAATCGGCCTGTGGGACGCCTCGGCGAAAAGCCTGCAAAGGATCGAGCGGGTCATCCGCGAACAGGGCCTGAACAATGTGGCGATCATCGTTCAACACAAGGACGGGCAATCCCTGACCTGCGTGATCTCCAGCCGCCAGATCAGCGTGGGCGACCAGCCGTGCATCGTCACCACCCTGCGCGACATCACCCAACAGCAACGCTCGGAAGCGGCGCTCAAGGCCAGCGAAGAGAAGTTCGCCAAGGCCTTCCACTCAAGCCCCGACGCCATCACCATTACCGAGCGAGACACTGGACGCTATCTGGAGGTTAACGACGGCTTCTGCCGCCTGACCGGCTACCGTGCCGATGAAGTGGTGGGCCGCACGGTGTATCAGGTCGGCATCTGGGCCGAGGAGAAACAACGCTCGGCGTTGCTGGCCGAACTACAGATCAAGGGCCGGGTTCACCACCTGGAAATGCTCGGGCGCAACAAGCGCGGCGAGTTGCTGACCGTCGAAGTCTCGGTGGAACCGATCACCCTCAACGAAACCGCCTGCCTGCTGCTGACCGCCCGGGACGTCAGCCTGCTGAAAAATGCCGAAGCGCAGATCCGTCACCTGGCCTACCACGACCCGCTGACCAACCTGCCGAACCGCGCGCTGTTGATGGACCGCCTGAGCCAGCAGATCGCCCTGCTCAAGCGCCACAACTTGCGTGGCGCCCTGATGTTCCTCGACCTCGACCACTTCAAGCACATCAACGACTCCCTCGGCCACCCGGTGGGCGATACGGTGCTGAAAATCATCACCGCGCGCCTTGAAGCCAGCGTACGCATGGAAGACACCGTCGCACGCCTGGGCGGCGATGAGTTCGTGGTGCTGCTCAGTGGCCTGGAAGGCTCGCGCAGCGACGTCAGCGCTCAAGTCCGGGAACTGGCGGATACCTTGCGCGAATTGCTGTCCGAACCGATGTTCCTCGATGGACAGCGCCTGCAAGTGACGCCGAGCATCGGCATCGCGCTGATCCCCGACCACGGCTCGACCCCGACCGACCTGCTCAAGCGCGCCGATATCGCCCTCTATCGCGCCAAAGACTCGGGCCGCAACACCACGCAGATGTATCACAACACCATGCAGAAGGCCGCCAGCGAACGCCTGCGCATGGAGACCGACCTGCGCCTGGCCCTTTCCCGGGGTGAATTCAGCGTGCAATACCAGCCTCAGGTGGACGCCCGCAACAACCGCATTACCGGCGCCGAAGCCCTGGTGCGCTGGCACCATCCGCAACTGGGCGCGCAATCGCCGACCGAGTTCATCAAGGTGCTGGAAGACAGCGGGCTGATTCTGGAAGTCGGCACATGGATCCTCGACGAAGCCTGTGCGGCCTTCAAAAGCCTGATCGCCAAAGGCCTGATCGACCCGCTCAATTTCAGCCTGTGCGTGAATATCAGCCCGCGACAATTCCGCCAGAACGACTTCGTCGAACGCATCGAGCACAGCCTCGGCAGCCACGACCTGCCCTGCTCGTTACTGAAACTGGAAATCACCGAAGGCATCGTCATCCAGAACCTGGACGACACCATCAGCAAAATGCGACGCCTGAAAAAACTCGGCGTGAGCTTTGCCATGGACGATTTCGGTACCGGTTACTCCTCGCTGACCTACCTCAAGCGCCTGCCGGTCGACACCCTGAAAATCGACCAGTCGTTCATCCGCGACGCCACCACCGACCCCAACGATGCCGAAATCATTCGCGCCATCGTCGCCATGGCCCGCAGCCTGGAGCTGGAAGTGATTGCCGAAGGGGTGGAAACCGAGGAGCAACTGGAGTTTTTGCAAGGGCTGGGCTGCCATTTGTATCAGGGGTATTTGCACAGCAGGCCGTTGCTGGTCGAGGAGTTTCAGAAACTGCTCAAATAAACCCGTAGCAGCTGCTACAAATAGGTGTAAATCTTATTCAGGACGGGATAACGGACAAAAAAAGGGCGCCAGTGGATGGCGCCCTTCTCATTTGCTCTGACCGATTAGTGTTGCAGAGCCGGTTTTTCCGCCCCATTGATCGGGATGCGTTTGGCTTTCGCTTCTTCCGGGATTACACGCAGCAGATCGATACTCAACAAACCGTTGCGCAGTTCGGCGGCCTTGATTTCGATGTGGTCCGCCAGACGGAACGACAGTTTGAAGGCGCGCTGTGCGATGCCCTGGTACAGGTAAGTGACGTTTTCGTCCGCGTCACGTTTGCCGCCACTGATGGTCAGTACACCTTTTTCTACTTGCAGGTCCAGGTCGTCTTCCTGGAAACCGGCGGCCGCTACAACGATGCGGTATTGATCATCACCGTATTTTTCAACGTTGTAGGGTGGATAGGTGCTGCCTGGCTCATTGCGCAGGGCGGTTTCGAACAGGTCGTTGAAACGGTCGAAACCTACCGAGGAACGGAACAGTGGGGCCAAGGAAAATGCAGTACTCATGATTCAAATCTCCTGAACATAATCAGCAAGTTTTTTTGTCTCCGCGACCCGAATTCGGCATCGCGTAATCCTTAGATAAGGACCGCTGATTACTTTTCAAGAGATTATTTTCAGATTTTTTTCAAGCCGATTCAGGCGGCTTCAGACACCTGCAACCCCAGTAAACGCGAGACCTGATCCAGTTCGGTTTCACGTCGCAGCACGCTGAACAACTCTACCGCTTCAGGATAATTGCGGGTTAGCATCGCCAGCCATTGCTTCAAGCGGCCCGGCGATTGGCGTGGTGTCATCTGGGCCTTGGCTTGCAGCCAGAAATCCTGAATTAGCGGCAGCAGCTCGGCCCAGGTCATCTCGACGACCTCCTCACCGGCGCGGGCGGCGGCGATTTGTCGGGCCAAGTCCGGACGCGACACCAGGCCGCGGCCGAGCATGATGTCTTCGACGCCGCTGATCTCGCGGCAACGGCGCCAGTCCTCGACGCTCCAGATGTCACCGTTGGCGAACACTGGCACCTTGACCACGTCCTGCACCCGCGGGATCCACTCCCAGTGAGCTGGCGGCTTGTAGCCATCCGTTTTGGTCCGTGCGTGAACCACGATGTGCGCCGCACCGCCTTCGGCCAGGGCTGTGGCGCAAACCAGCGAGCCATCGGGACTGTCGAAGCCCAGGCGCATTTTGGCGGTCACTGGAATGTGTGCGGGCACCGCGCGACGGACATGTTCGACGATTTCGTTGAGCAGCTCAGGCTCTTTGAGCAGAACGGCGCCACCACGCGACTTATTGACGGTCTTGGCCGGGCAGCCAAAGTTCAGGTCGATGACTTCGGAACCCAATTCGCAGGCCAGTGCAGCGTTTTCCGCCAGACACACCGGATCGGAGCCAAGCAGTTGCACCCGCAGCGGCACGCCAGAGGCGGTACGGGCGCCCGTCAGCAGTTCCGGGCCGAACTTGTGGTAGTAGGCAGGCGTGAGCAGCTGATCGTTGATCCGAATGAACTCGGTTACACACCAATCGATACCGCCCACACGGGTCAGCACGTCCCGCAGGATGTTGTCGACCAACCCCTCCATGGGCGCCAAAGCAATTTGCATGAAAAACACACTCGACGAAAAACGTGCGGCAGTTTACTGGTTTCGGCGTGCAGAAGGTATTTCGTCAGACCAGGCGCTGGCAAATATGCGGACTGTGTCAGCTTGGAACTTGCAATGCCGAGCCATAGCCCTCGATGAATTCCGCCGGCATGCGCTTGGGCTTGCCGGTCGACAGCTCGATGCACACGAACGTGGTCTGCGCCCGCAGCAACGTCGAGTTGTCACTGGGGCGGATCAGCTGGAAGTGTCGGGTCATTCTCAGGCGCTGGTCCCAATCGACGATCCAGGTCGCCAGCTGCAGCTCATCGCCTTCGTAGGCCGCCGCCAGGTAATCAATCTCGTGCCGCACCACTGCCATCGCCCGGTCCAGCCGCCGATACTCGACCAGGTCCAGGCCCAGCCGCTGCGAGTGACGCCAGGCACAGCGCTCGAGCCAGGTCACGTACACCGCGTTGTTCGCGTGACCCAACCCGTCGATGTCTTCGGCGCCCACTTCCAGATCAATGATAAACGGCGTTGCCCGATCCCAGCCCATGCCCCACTCCCGGTCAGATTATTTCGACCGGGGCAGTGTAACGGAAGCTCAGGCCGATTGGCGCGACTGCAGGCTACGACCGGCCAGCAGCGAGAGCACGCCATCGATTACCCGCGGATCGGCCAGGACCCGCTGATGACCGCCCTCTTCCAGGCGCAACAAGCGACTGTCGAACCAGGCTTCGTGAATCAATTGGGACTCCTTGACCGAGACAAAGCTGTCGTCCTCGGCATGGACAATCAGGCCTGGCATGTCGAGCTGGTAGTGCGCGACATCCAGCGCAGCAGCACGCATGCCAACGTCTTTTTCGACCTGACGAATGAACGCCGAACGGGCTTTGGGCGGCAGGCGCACATAACGCGCAAAACCGCGCAGCACCCCAAGGATTCGCGCCGGGGCAGCGATCGAGACCAGGGTTTCGGTGCGCAAGCCCAACTGCACCGCGAGCATGGCGCTGGCGCCCCCCATCGAGTGACCGATTACCGCTTGCAGCGGCGGTAGTTCAGCGGCCGCTTCAAGCATCGCCCGGGCGAACAGCACCACATTGGCTTCGCGTCCAGGCGAGCGACCGTGAGCCGGGCCGTCCAAGGCGACCACGGTGTAACCGGCATCGACCAGCGCCGTGATCAGCGCGGCAAACTGCGTTGGCCGGCCCTCCCAGCCGTGCATCAACAACACTGCCGGGCCCTGTCCCCAACGCAGCGCCGAGAGGCCGAAGCGCAAGGTGATCCGCTCGGATTTCGCCAGCAGCGGCAATTCCCAATCACGCGGCGGCAACTCCCGCGGGGTCATGAATGCCAGACGCATCTTGCTCGCCACCAGCTTCGGTGCGAACCAGCCCAAGGTACCATTAACGCCACGAACCCAGCTCAACGCGTTCATCGCTCATCTCCTCAGGCTGGATGCCTTTAGGTCACAGCACCGCCGATTTGGCGGCGCGCAGCAATCGATCGGACAACTCTCCTGGCCCCAGCGCCCGCGCCAGCGCCAAACCACCCACCATCAAGGCGATGTCGGCCAAGACCTTGTCGATGTCTTCCGGGCTGGCTGCCAACTGCGCGACCATCAATTCAATATGTTCATTCAACGCCACACGAAATTCGTCCGGCAGACGGCCCAGTTCACTGATCGACGCTGGAACCGGGCATGCCTGCTCGGTGGAATCACGGTGTTTGCGCGACAGGTAGAACGCTGCGACCAACGCGCGACGCTCTTCGCCGGTCAACTCGGCATCCATGTCGGCGATCAAGTCACGACGATGGCTGAGCAGCTGCTTGAACGCTTCCAGCATCAACGCGTCCTTGCTCTCGAAGTGCGCGTAGAAACCGCCGACCGTCAGGCCGGCCGCGCCCATCACTTCGCCCACGCTCGGCTCGGCCGGGCCGCGCTGGATCAGCGCTGCACTGGCAGCCTTGAGGATGCGTTCGCGGGTTTGAGCTTTTTTATCGTTCATCGTTGCCTCCGAATATTACGACTAGAATATTATTCTCATAATAATTTTTCGCAAGTCGTGGATGTGACCGCTGGTCTGAAGAACAGTTTTGGGGAAAAAGGAGATTTGGCCAAACGCCAGACAAACAAAAGGGCCATTCAATAATTGAATGACCCTTAAAAATCCCGCAAAGCGGGTAATCGTGGCGTCCCCTAGGGGACTCGAACCCCTGTTACCGCCGTGAAAGGGCGGTGTCCTAGGCCACTAGACGAAGGGGACGCA